>JBKCUU010000044.1:0-12568 GCA_046318155.1 Bdellovibrio sp.
TTGCGACCCCTGAACTCTTAGCGGCAACCATTGTGGGTAAGTACGTCGATGGGATGCCGCTTTATAGTATGGAATACTATTGGCAGCGACACGGGGTCGAGCTCACCCGTGGATGTGGCGGTGGATGAAATCCACGTGCAAGTTTTGAAAGAAAATGGCAGACGGGCTGAAGACAAATCCTGGATGTGGGTCAACAAAGCGTTAGTTAAAATCATCAAGGAACTACCGCTGGCGAAAAATATTGAGGATTTTGAACGCGCCTGGCCGACGTCATTTTTACACCTGAGAACCCTGTTTAGCAAAAAAGATTCATGGCGCGCTTACTAAACATGTTCGCTTTTTGCTCAGGTGTAAACGTTCTCTTCGCTCTTCTCATGTGTGTTTCCCTTCTAGGAATTACACACTAAGTCTGCAACTTTCGTCCCATTTGAGAAAAAACAGCACACACGGAGAGAATCAGAGCGCTGAGACTATTGATAAACGCATAAATATAAACGCATCCTAGGCAAAAAAATTCGCTGGACTATGATCGATTGCATTTACCGAAAGGATGAATGGGACCGGAAAGCTTGTCCAGAGGCGGGCCTTCGGGTATCAGAGCTTCCGAAACTATCGATTGAGAGTGCTAAGTGCTTGTCTTTTTAAAACTTTTTGAACTTATCTACGGTTGAGTGAAGAGAACCTGAAGAGAACCAGAGAACCAGAGAACCAGAGAACCAGAACACGAGAAAAATTGGAGCGGGAAACGGGACTCAAACCCGCGACCTATGCCTTGGCAAGGCATCGCTCTATCAACTGAGCTATTCCCGCATCGCGTTTGAAGTTCAACGAAATAATCATGCGGGGTAATTGTCTGTCAAGGCTTCCTTTTCAATCGAATTCTCGTTAAAATCAGACATGACCACACTTCAAGATTTAAGTTCAAATCACAATGCGGCTCTGCGCCTGCGACTGAAAAGTCGTTCTTGGATGCTGCTAATTCTTTGTGCAGTGTTTTGTTTTGGTGCTGGGCTGCTTGCCGGTGAAACCTACCGAGCCCGCTCGGCCGCACCCATCACGGCTGTCGGCGAGAGCAAATAATCTGAGCTTATGTCTTGAGCGCCGGCGGACGGGCTTTGTAGTAGCCCCAAACGTATTCGATCCCTGACGTCAGCGAGAGAATAACACTGAGCCAAAGCACCCAAAAACCAATTTTCACAACCGGAATGCCGGCAAAATCTTCGCCAATAATCATGGCGGGAATCGCCACCATTTGCATGGCGGTTTTCCATTTGCCCGCAGGCTTGGCCGCAATGATGACTTGGTCGGCAGCGGCGACCGAGCGAAGTCCACCGATCAGCGTGTCGCGCGCCAAAATGATGATGACCATCCAGTGATCAATCAACTGCGAGGGGATGAGGGCTACCAAAACACTGGTGACAAGAATCTTGTCTGCAATGGGATCCATGAATTTACCCATGTGTGAGACCGCATTGTATTTGCGTGCATAATAACCATCAAAATAATCTGAAACCGAGGCGAGGATAAAAATCAAAGCGGCAAAGATCCGCCAACCCAGACCAGGCATGGACATGCCAAGAAGAACGACCGGCACCATGAGAATGCGGGACATGGTGATCCACATGGGGATTTTTTGTTGCCAAGACGTCATGAGCCCGACAATGAAGCCTTGCGGCAATGCTGTCAAACGGTCTTAGTCTGGGTTGACGCAAATGGCGCTTAGACTTTAGGCGTCAATTTCGCATCAGTTGAGCTTCAATGAGCCCAAATCCAACCCCCTTATGGCAGACTTGAGTGAGTTCACATCAGTAGGTAAAAAAAAGCCGAGGAGTCCTCAGGATGAGCATCCAATTTGATGTCCGTCACGAAGCTGCAAAACGTAAATTTCCGCGCCTCTTTTTGGCGCTCAAATCAGCCGATCTTGTGCCTTTGCCAGATGTCTTTCTGGTTTGGCGTGACCGCACCCAGAGCATGGTCCTTGATCTGAGCGAATCCGGAATCTTGGTCTCATCGACCGGAATTTTGGGTCAGATCAAATTAGGGCAACATCTTGATGTCAGGCTTCGCGTCGGCGGCATGAACCCAAAATCCTTACAGGTCAAAGTGTTGCGTCTGACGGCCGGCTGCGTGCTGTTGTCGCTGGATGCCCTGACTATCGCGGCTCGGCTCAAGCTCGAGCAAGACGTTCGCGAAAACTTGATTCTCAGCTCTTGGCGTGCGCTTCCGACAAATCAATTGCACCCTAGTTTTCATGCCTCGACGTGGTGGCATTCTGCGTTTGATTCGAATATCTGGGTTTGGCGCGACTCTGCCGGAGTCTTGCAAAAAATGATTGTCGAGTTCGAGTCGGTCGGCTTTGTTTTTGATGGCATTGGTTCGCGTTTTTTACGAACGCCTTCAGCTTTTGATGAAAGTAAAGGCTACGTCGGTCCCTACACCGGGCCACTTCCGAACAAAGTCGAGCCCGGTCATGATTGGACCCAGCGTCTACTTAAAATCATGGTGCCAGGGTCGCAATTGTCAGAAGTGCTGGTGTCAGAGATTCGCAGTCTGATTCCCAAGTCAGGGCTGGCCAAAACCCTGCATGTTTGAGTATTCGCGCCGCATTCAGTTTTACGAAACAGACTTGATGCGTATTGTGCATCACTCCAATTACCTACGTTTTTTTGAGGAAGCCCGAGTCGCTTGGGCTGTTCAGCGCCAGTTGATCGACTGGCGGGATCCTCATTCGGCAGCGGCCTTCGCCGTTTTAGGCACCGAAGTTCGACATCTCTTGCCCTGCCGCTTCGGTGACACGATTAAAATCCAAGTCCAGGCGCGCCTGACTGGGGTGCGAGTTGTGTTTGAGTACAAAATGTGGAAAAAAAAGCAACTCGTCTCAGAGGGCCGAACCGAACACGTCAACTTAGGCCCAGATCTCAAACTTCAGCGCCCAACGCCTGAGCTGAAACAGTGTATGGAGAAAGAACAATGGAACGAAACCTGGCTCTTGAATTTGTAAGGATCACCGAGGCCGCTGCGCTGGCGAGTGCACGCTGGATGGGGCTCGGAAAAGAACACGAAGCCGACCAGGCGGCAGTCGATGCCATGAGACGAGCCTTTGATTCGGTTCGCATTGATGGGACCGTCGTGATTGGAGAAGGCGAGCGCGATCAAGCACCAATGCTTTTTATTGGCGAAAAAGTGGGACGCAAGGGCGAGGACGCCTTTGCGATCGACATCGCGCTGGATCCGCTTGAAGGCACAACGATTTGCGCCAAAGGCGGCGTGGGCGCGATTTCAGTGATTGCGGTTGCTGAGCGTGGCAACTTCTTGCACGCCCCGGACACCTACATGGATAAAATTGCCTGCGGCCCTGAGGCCAAAGGTGTGATTGATCTGGATTTGTCGGCCACCGAAAACATTCGGCGTGTCGCTGAAAAACTCAACAAGCCCGTTGCAGATGTCACCGTCGTGATTCTGGATCGCCCTCGTCACGAGGCGCTGATTGCCGAAGTTCGCAAGCTCGGTGCGCGGATCCAGTTGATCGGTGATGGGGATGTCTCGGCTGCCGTCGCGGCGGCTTGGCCTGGATCTGGAATCGATTTATTGATGGGGATTGGCGGAGCACCTGAAGGCGTGATCTCGGCCGCAGCGATGCAATGCTTGGGCGGGGACTTTCAGGGACGCCTCAAATTTCGCAACGATGATGAGCGCTCGCGTGCTTCGAAAATGGGCCTCAAAGATTTGAATAAAAAATTTCTGATCGATGAACTTGCTCGTGGCAAGGTGATGTTTTGCGCAACGGGCGTGACCGATGGCCCCTTTTTAAAAGGAGTGAAAGCTCTTCCTGGTCGCCGGGCCACCACCCACTCCGTGGTGATGCGATCTGAAACCGGCACCATTCGGACGATCGAGGCCCATCACGATTTTAACAAGAAGTCCAATGTCTGAGGTTGTTTGTTTTAAGTGCAGCAAGGCTGTGAAAGTTTTGGGCTCAGCACCAGGTCGGCGCGAAGAGTGCCCCCATTGCCGTTCGGATCTTCACGTGTGTAAAAACTGCGAGCACTATGATCCTCGCGCCTACAACGAGTGCAGAGAGTCCTCGGCGGATGTCGTCAAAGACAAAGAGCGCGCCAATTTTTGTGACTATTTTGCCGCCGGGACGGGCTTGTCAAAGTCGGGTCCAACCCAGTCCGATCTTCTTGCAGCCGCTGAAGCCCTGTTCAAGAAACCCACGGGAAAAAATTAAGCCCGCCCCACGTGCCCGCATTTCGACACGCCGCCCATAGACGCAGTGCTTGTCACCTCTCATGATCTTGATGGAGGTCTGCATGGCCGGCGCTCAAACTACAGAAGTTTTTAATTGCACGCCCGAACAATTTTTCGACATCGTCACGGATTATGCAAAGTACCCTGAATTTCTTCAGGAAGTAAAAGAATGCAAAGTCTTGAAAACCGAAGGTCAGCGAAGGTTGGTCGAGTTTACGGTTTCGGTTGTCAAAAATTTTAAATACACCCTTTGGATGACCGAGGAGAGGCCTGGTCAGGTCCGATGGGAGTTTACCTCTGGCGATATTTTTAAAACCTCGACGGGGTTTTGGAAGATCGAAGACGAAAAAGGCAAGTGCCGGGCGACCTACTCGGTCGAAGCCACTTTTAACATGTTTGTACCTGGTCCTATTGCCAAAGCCTTAGTCAGTGTCAATCTTCCGAATATGGTGAGCAGTTACCATAAGCGCGTGGCGGAATTGTATGGCCGCTGAGGACGATTCAAAAGAGCCCAAGATCACTGAGGCACTCAAAAAACTTTTTGCCGCCGGAGTGTCGGGCGCCTTGATGAGCGAAGAGGTCATCCGCACTTATCTGGCTGATCTTAAATTGCCAAAAGAAATGCTGCAGCTGGTGATTCAAGGGGCTCAGAAATCCAAAGACGAAATTACGAATCGGGTGAGTAAAGAGGTTGTTGGGCTCATTGATAAGATTGATCTTGTGAAAGAGGTTTCTAAATTCGCAGAAACTCACAAGTTTAAGATCAATGCCGAGATCGAGATCATCAAAAAAGAAGACAAGACGCCGAAGACCTAGACTAAAGCCCCTCTCAAGCTGAGACAGTGGGGACCGATAAGGCACGCATGGTGATCATGATTCTCTCTGTTATTTCGGTTCTTGCCTTTTGTATCTGCTGCCGTTTTTTGATCAATACAATTATAAAGCCTGTGCCACAAATCACAAGCGGACCCTATAAACGCAGTGCCCTGCGAGTCAAAAAAGTCTACGCCGTCTTTGCTTGGTCAGTCATGACGGGCAGCTTTCTCTTCACTCTTGTTGTTTCGTTCATTCAAGTCTATACGACGTTATGAACGAATTCTCGACATTCAATCCGTCCACCGCGCAAGTTTTAAAGACTTATCGTTATGCAAGCGATCAAGAAATTGAAAAGGCGCTTGCAGTATTGTCGCGCGGAAGCCGGCAAAGGCTCACGGCGACTCAAAAGCGAGTGCGCTTGGGGCATTTTGCCCAAGCTCTCACGGCCAAAAAGCAAGACCTGGGGCAGCTGATCACTCGGGAGATGGGGAAGCCCTTGGCTGAGGCCATGGCCGAGGTCGAGAAGTCGGTGACCGCCATTGAGTATGCCCTGCAAAATTTTGAACAAGAACTCGCGGACGAATTTGTTCAAACCAAAGACACCCAGTTGACCGTGCGCAAACAAGCTTTGGGCCCGGTGTTTGCGGTGATGCCTTGGAACTTTCCGATTTGGCAAATCTTACGAGTTCTGCCGATGAGTTTTGCGGCCGGAAATCCCGTTTTGCTCAAGCACTCGGACTTGGTTGCCGGAACGGCGGGTCTCTTGGCAGACCTCGCGGGCGAAGCTTTGGGGCTTGAGTACTTTCAGAACTTGTATCTGAATCATGACCAAGCGGCCCAGATCATTGCGGATACCAGAATTCGCGCGGTGACGATGACGGGTTCGGCCAGAGGCGGGCGAGAGATTGCGGCCCAGGCGGGGCGCTCTTTAAAGAAAGTTGTCCTGGAGTTGGGCGGAAGTGATCCGTACCTGGTTTTTTCGGATGCCGATGTCTCAGCGGCAGCCAAGCTGTGCGTGCAAACTCGACTGCTCAACAACGGTCAGAGTTGCATTTCAGGAAAACGGTTTTTGATTCACGAAAAAATTTATGATCAGTTTATCACTGATTTTTGTCATGAGCTTGGTCAGGCAAAAATTGGCGACCCGATGCTGACCGAAACGAAACTGGGCCCGCTCGCGCAGGCGAAGTTTAAAGCAGGACTGCAAAAACAGATTGAGCAATTGCAGTCCCAAGGGGGCCAAAAGATTTTTGAAGTGCCGCTCATTTTAGAAAATGAGTTGAAGGCCGGCGCTTTTTTTGCGCCCCAGGTGTTTGCCGTTTCGGGTCTCGAGCCCGCGGTCACTCACGATGAGTTTTTTGGACCCGTGGCTTTGATGATGAAGTTTAAATCCGAGGACCATGCGATCCAGCTTGCCAATGCGAGTGTGTATGGCCTAGGCGGGGGCGTGTTTTCAAAGGATCTTGAGGTTTGCAGACGGGTCAGTGATCGCCTCGATTGTGGGCTCGTTGCTTGGAACGATTTTGTCAGGTCCCATCCCGCTGCGCCCTTCGGTGGAGTCAAGGACAGCGGCTTCGGACGCGAGTTGGGGGCTTGCGGATTTCGCGAGCTCTTGAATCTCAAGACTCTCAGCCGCCGCCTCTAAATCCATGGGCGAGGCCGCCTCTGAAAGACCAAAGCCGCGGTATTCTCTGGTCTCCATAAACTCTTCAGGGGTGGGGGCATCCAAGATTCCGCCGTACTCAGTAAACTCTTTGATAAACAAAAAAAGATCTTCGGTCGGCTCGCGGTCATCACGCAGAGACACCAAGAGTGGCGTTAAAAATCCGGTCAGGCGGCTCGTCACGCGATTTTCAGGAAGACTTTCAACTTCGTTCATCTGCTGCAAAATCTGAATCAGGCTTGCGTCTGAATCTTGGTACGAGTGCGAAACGTGAAATTTGAGTTGGTACAAAAACGACAGCCACACATCTCGCTCGAGCGCCTCGTTCTTGCCGGGTTCCCAGCTTTGAATCGAGTGGGTCCACGCTTCGATCCGCTCGATGAGAAGGGGCTTCGACGGCGCGCGAGTGGCTACCAAAGCAGCCCCGACCTGGGGAGCAAACAAAAACAGTATCATGACGAGTTTGAGGCCGTGGCGCATCGGGTCCTTCTCGAGTTTTCAGTCGACTCTCAGCAACGAGGAAAAATATCACGTTTTGCCGCAGCCAAGCGATGGCTAAAGTTTTGACAGGAGTTTTTTTCTTGGGTCAAAGTAGGCGATGGCCTGGTCCGATTTAACCCACAAAACGCATCACGAGTGGCGCCTTCAGGGGCTTCAATCGCAAAAACTTTTGCTTCTGCTGAGCGGGGGCGTCGATTCACTCGCGCTTTTTTCTCTTCTTTGCGATCTCGCCAGACCTCTTGAATTCGAGTTTTCGGTTTTGCATTTTCATCATGGCGGCGAGTCCGCCGCTCGCCAGGAGGCTCTGTCTTTTTGTCGGCGCCTCTGCGAACAAAAGCGGGTTCCTTTTTTCTCTCTGCGTGCGCATCTTGCTCTTGAGTCCGAACAAGAGATGCGTGAATTCAGGCGCGAAGCGGCGGCGAGGCTTGCGACTTGTGAGCAATTTGATCGCATCCTGACCGCTCATCAAGCCGACGACGTGCTCGAGACTCGGCTTTTTCGCGTGCTGCGCGGAACGGGTCTTCAGGGCGTGCAGGCACTCAAAAGTTTTGATTCTCCGTGGTGGAGACCTCTGCTCGAGCGGTCACGCCAAGAGCTTGTGCAAGATCTTGCGTGGCGCGGGCTTGAGCCGCTCAAGGATCCGACCAATGAAGATCAAAAGTACCGACGGAACTGGATTCGGCACGAGCTCTTGCCTAAAATCGAGGCTAAAATGCCGGGTGCGGCTGAGCACTTGGCGCGCTTTTTTTCGCAAGTTGTCGAGAGTGAGCGTGTTCATTCTGTGACCAATGACAGAGATTCTCGAGAGTGGGTCCAGTCGGGGATTCCCCGCACTTGGTTTTTACAGCGATCCGCGTCTGAGCAAAAGCAGGCCCTGGCAAGCTACCTATTCGTGCTGGGAGTCAAGGATTACCGTTATTCTCAGATCGAAGAGGTCCGAAAGCACCTGGACAACCCTAAAATCGTGCACACATTTAGAACTGCAGGTTGTGAGTGGATTTTGAATCAAGACGTGGTTCGCGCTTTCCCCGGCGAACGGGCCTAACAAAAGGGTCTGTTTCTGGCCGTGCCTAGTTGTTTTGAGTCTCCAATCACCCTAAAATAGAACTCGCATCTCGGTCGCTGTCTTGAAGGAGCTTTGATGAAGCAAACCCAAAAAACTCTCGCCTTGTGGCTGTTTCTTGTCATCGTTGCGGTTTTCATTTTCCAAGCCTGGGAAGTGCGACACGAAAAGATGATAACTGGATTCAATTACTCCAAATTTATCACGGCGGTTGAAAATAACGAGGTGGCGAATGTGACGTTTCGCCCAGATACCAGCGAGATCGTCGGCGACTTGAAACCCGAATTCGAAAAGAAATATGAAGGCAAGCATTTCGTTATCGTGGGGAACACGGGCGATAAAGCCTACGAAGTCTTGATGAAAAATGGTCTCACGCCCAATTACGAGCGCGGCGAAAACAGCGGTATGCTCACGTCGTTCCTGCTCAACTGGTTGCCGGCCATTTTGATCATCGGCATGTTTATTTTGTTGATGCGTCAGATGCAGGGTGCTGGCGGCAAGGCGATGAGTTTTGGAAAATCAAAAGCCAAACTTCTCAATGAAAGTAAAAACCGCGTCACTTTTAAAGAGGTGGCGGGCGCGGATGAAGCGAAATATGAATTGTCCGAGATCGTGCAGTTTCTAAAAGATCCCAAAAAATTTACCAAGCTGGGCGGACGCATTCCAAAAGGTGTGTTGTTAGTCGGCCCTCCCGGGACTGGTAAGACCTTGCTTGCGCGCGCGGTTGCAGGCGAAGCGGGCGTTACTTTCTTTACAATCTCGGGCTCTGACTTCGTGGAGATGTTTGTCGGTGTGGGTGCTTCACGGGTCCGCGATTTGTTCGAACAAGGAAAGAAGCATGCTCCTTGCTTGATCTTCATCGATGAGATCGATGCGGTCGGACGTCATCGCGGTGCCGGGATGGGCGGAGGGCATGATGAGCGCGAGCAGACACTCAATCAATTGCTTGTTGAGATGGATGGTTTTGAAGCCAATGACGGCGTGATTTTGATCGCGGCGACGAATCGGCCCGATGTTCTTGATCCGGCGCTTCTGCGTCCTGGTCGCTTTGACCGCCGTGTGGTTGTTTCAAAGCCGGATGTCTTGGGACGCAAGCAGATTTTGGAAGTTCACACCCGCAAAACTCCTTTGGGTCCCAACGTCGATCTCGAAAAAGTGGCGCGCGGAACGCCTGGTTTTTCGGGAGCAGATCTGGAGAACTTGGTGAATGAGTCGGCACTGAATGCCGCACGGTTAGGTAAAAACGTTTTGGAAAACAGCGATTTTGAGCAGGCCAAAGACAAAGTCCTGATGGGAGCTGAGCGCAAATCGATGGTCATCAGTGACGAAGACAAAAAAGTCACGGCCTACCATGAGGCCGGGCATACACTTGTGGGTAAAAAATTAGTTGGTCTTGATCCCATTCACAAGGTCACGATTATCCCTCGCGGAATGGCGTTGGGCGTGACGCAGACTTTGCCCGAGCGCGATTCTCTGAATCTCTCGAAAAGCAAAGCCAATAACATGATCGCTTTCTTGTTTGGTGGGCGAGCGGCCGAAGAGTTGGTCTTTAATGACATTACGACGGGTGCTGGAAACGACATCGAGCGGGCGAGCGATATTGCTCGTAAGATGGTCTGTGAATGGGGAATGAGCGAAAAGCTCGGGCCTCTTTCCTACGAGAAATCAGAGGGACCCGTGTTCTTAGGGATGGGCCAAGCCAACAAAGTCCGTGAGTACTCGGATGCAAAGGCTGAAGAAATCGATCAAGAAGTTTATAAAATTGTCGATCACGGCTACAAAACAGCAGTTCGTTTGTTGACCGAGAATCGTGACGCACTTGAACGTTTGACGGCAGCTTTACTTGAGTTTGAGACGATTGACGGTTTTGAGGTCGACATGTTGGTCAATGGAGCGGCGGTTTCGGAGATTCGTAAGACCCGGGCCAACAATATCTCGAGTGGCGGCAGCGCAATTCCGATCACAGAGGAAGCGGGCAAGAAGTTGGGTGGCTCTGACCCCGTTGGGACCCCCGGAACAGCAACGACATAACTCGCCCTCACAGGGCTTCTGACGGTGATCGGGGGGCCTGGCATGACGTAAAGGACCGGAAACTTGAATTGGCAGCAAGGTATTGATAATTTGTTTTTCATCATTGGGCACCTGCGCTGGCAGGATGCGCTCGACATGATCCTTGTTTGGATCGTCGTTTATCGAGTCCTTATTCTGATAAAGAAAACCGGAACGATCCAAATGCTTTCTGGGTTAGGGGTGTTGGCCATCGCCTATATTCTCTCGATCTGGGGCGAGCTCTTTACCTTTAATTGGATCCTCGAGAAGTTTTTCTCGAATCTCTTTGTCATTGTCGTCATCTTATTTCAGGCAGAAATTCGGCGTGCCCTTGCTCAAATTGGAAGTAATCCATTTTTAAGTGACGTGTCTTCTATTCAAGAAACCCACGTGATTGAAGAGATTGTAAAATCCGCTTTTGCGCTCGCTCAGCGTGGGTACGGGGCGCTCATCGTGATCGAAAAAGAGATCATGATTGATTATCACATCGAGTTTGGAACTGATGTCGATGCAAAAGTGTCGAATGAACTTTTGACTTCAATTTTTCACCCGACTAGTCCGATTCATGATGGCGCGGTTCTTATTCGAGGTGGAAAGGTGCATTCGGCCGGAAATTTTTTACCACTTTCAAAAAACCCAATTTTAGACAAAAACTTAGGGACTCGCCATCGCGCGGCGATTGGTTTGACTGAAGAAACTGATGCCATCGTCGTCATCGTCAGCGAAGAGAATCGTTCGGTGGCGATTGTTCAGGGCGGACACCTCAGTGTGCAAAATGAAATGGGTCAGCTCCGAAAACATTTATACGGATTCTTTGGTCTTAAGTACAAGGGGGTTGAAACGTGAAAATCTCCTGGAAGTCTTTAGTCCTCGAAAATTTCAGTTACAAAATTGTCGCTTTGTTTATTTCGCTGATTTTGTGGGTCACTATTTTGGGGCGCCGTGATTTTCAGGTCACAAAAAATATCGAGCTTGATTTGAGCGCGGCACCTGGAGTTGTTCTCGAGGCTCAGTCGGTTGAACACATTAAAGTGCGCGTCGCGGGTCCTCGAACTGCTTTACGAAAATTTCTCGAAGCCGGAGCGACGCAAGTTCTAAGTGTTGATGTTTCGGGTTTCAAGCCTGGCGTGTACCGTGTGACTATTCCGACACAAAAGCTGGATATGCCCTTTGGCGTGAAGATCCTCTCGGTCAAACCCTCTGAGGTCGAAGTTCGCCTGAAATAATGGTTTGAGTTGCCTCGGCCCCCGAGGCGCTTTAAAAGAGAGGCCTCATGGAAAAGCCGAACCTGAAATCATTTGAAAAGCCGCCCGAACGGGAGCCGAACTCAACCCTTGAAAAAAGAGCCCGTCTGTTTGGAACAGACGGCATTCGCGGAACGGCGAATCAGTACCCGATGACGCCCGATGTGGTTGTCAAAATCGGGCAGGCCATCGGCCACATCTTGCAAAAACAAGAAATGCCTTGGAACCAACAAGTTCCTAAGGTCGTGATAGGAAAAGATACCCGCCTCTCGGGTTACATGATCGAGCAGGCATTGTCTTCGGGACTCAACTCAATGGGCGTGCACGTGCAGCTTGTGGGCCCACTGCCAACGCCGGGAATTGGATATCTGACTCGCAATATGCGAGCAACCGCTGGCATCGTGATCTCGGCTTCACATAATGCCTATCAAGACAACGGGATTAAGATCTTTGGTCACGATGGTTTTAAAATTGCCGACGAGATGGAGCGAGAGATCGAGCGCCTGGTGTTTGATGTCGATTTGACTAAGCTGTTGCCGCCATCGCCCCAAGTCGGGCGTACCAAGCGGATTGAAGATGCGCAAGGCCGGTACATTGTTTACGCCAAATCGACATTCCCGCTTGAGTACACCCTCGACGGCTTGAGAATTGTTTTAGATACGGCCAACGGTGCTGCTTATAAAGTCGCGCCCCAAGTTTTTGAAGAGTTGGGTGCAGAAGTTGTTCATGTTGGAAATACGCCCAATGGGACGAATATCAACGACAAGGTGGGCGCTCTTTATCCTGCAAAACTAGCTGAAGCCGTCGTTCAGTACCGGGCTGATGTTGGGATCAGTTTAGATGGCGATGCCGACCGCGTGATCATGGTCGACGAAAAAGGCCAGATCATGAACGGCGACCATGTTTTGGGCGTTTGCGCTTTGCACTTAAAAAAGCGTGGCGCTCTTAAAAACAACACCCTCGTGGTCACTCAAATGAGCC
>JBKCUU010000045.1:0-14080 GCA_046318155.1 Bdellovibrio sp.
GATGATGTACGGTCCTGGATGCATTTACGAAACGAACCCGACAAGTATTTTGTCGAACCCTTGCGAGTTCTCATGGCAAAAGGCAAGGGTCACCAGAAGGTCTTCGTGCAAGACGTCTCTCAAAAAGACAAAGTCCGAAAAAAAATCGAAACCTTTGCCACAAAAAACGGAAATCAAGGCTGTGTCGAATCGACGATCGCCTTGTTCGAAGAGATGTTTATGAACGCCATGATCGATGCGCCGAAAGAAGCTCGAAAAATTGGAATTCAAAAGGCACCCAAGGCGACTTTTCATCTGGCTTTTGATAGTCGCCGTCTTGGTATAGCCTGTGAAGATCCGTTTGGCAGTCTGGACTTGTCGAAACTGTTGGGCCGGATGCACGATGTTTATGCCAAAGGTGCCGGGCAGACGATTAATTTGCACGAACCCGGGGGCGCCGGCCTTGGGTGTGTACTTATGCTCGAGCATTGCGCACTTTTAGCATTTGGCGTCGATCGTGCCCGCAAGACGATTGTCAGTGCGCTGTTGCATCGCAATTTAAGTCACAAACGAAGAGACGAAGTGAAGAAAAGTCTACATTTGATTTCGGCTGATTGAGATCACAAGAAGAGGGTACGATGGGAAAATATGAGGTAAAAATTAACAAGAGTGGCGTCAATGCAAACGTTTCAGTTTCGGGAGTCATTGATGAAGACGTCGACTTTAAGCCTTTCGACTTAGGCGGAGTGACGAATATCAATATGCACTTGGGTAACGTAAAGAGTATCAATTCATGCGGAATCCGAGAGTGGATCAAGTGGATTGGAACTGCGGGCGCAGCCAAAGTGCAGTACCATGAGTGTCCTAAAATCATCGTGGATCAAATCAACATGGTACAGGGTTTCTTGCCCGCCACCGGTTCGGTCGTCTCGTTTTACGTCCCGTACTACAATGACGACTCGGGATCTGAGAAAAACGTCTTGTTTAAGTACGGCCAAGAGTTCACCGAAAATGGTGTGAAAGCTCCCGAAACGGTCACCGATGACTCGGGCGCAACCATGGAAATGGACGTGGTCGAAGCTAAGTATTTCAAGTTTATTAAAAAGTAATCAAGCGCCTCAAGTCCTGGATTATTGTCCTGCCGTCCAGGACTTGAGCCTCATGGCCCATCTTCCGAAAAGAGCGTCTGGAGAGGTGGGGCCTTGTCAGTCTCTAATGCGAAAGTCATTATTCTAGAAGACGATCAGGCGCTAGCAAAGGCCTGGGGTCAGCTCTTAGAAAAAGAGGGCATCTCGGCGTTGATAACATCCAGGCCCGATGAAGCCCGTGATTTCTTAGGTCGCCATCGCGTGAGCACACTGTTTGTGGATTGCCTTTTGCCGACTGAAAACGGTGTTGATTTTGCGCAATCGATCCGTCAGCAATTTCCCAAAGAGATTCTTGATATCGTTTTGATGAGCGGCATTTTTACCGATCAAAGTTTTGTGAAAGAGTCGCTTCGTGCAGCGGGTGCGATTGCATTTCTAAAGAAGCCCTTTGCCAATGAAGAGCTTCTCGGTTACATCAGACGCGCCGATACCCGCGATGAGGGGCATCACCCTCGCAAAGTTCTCTACCAGCTTTTTAGTCGACAGGGGGCAACGACCAGGGAAAAGCGCAAAGCGATCGAAGCTCTTGAAGACATTCACGGATTTGATCTTCCCTTCATTTTTCATATTTTGGTTGAAGCCCGTCTTTCGGGTCACCTTAACATCGTTGCCGACCGCGGTGATGTTTCAGGGATTTCTTTTTCGGACGGAGATATCGTCGGTGTTGATATCGCGGATAAAGCAACTTACCTCGGAAAATTGTTGATCGAATCTGGATTCTTGCTTCGTGAAGATCTTGATGAAGCTTTGAATGTTAAAAGCACAAAGAAGCTTGGTGAACGACTGATTCAAGGAAACCTGGTCAGTCCTCACGGTTTTGATGTCGTGCTTTCGAACCAAATGAGTATTCGGCTTTCACGAACCATCGTGGATCAAAATGTGAAGGTCAACTTTGTGATGACCGAAGTCGAAAAAACCTCACCCTCGATTTCTGCAGAATTGTTTGAAAATTTTTTGCATGACTGGATCGCTTCGAAGATCAGCGTTGAATGGTTTCGCGCGCACTTTATGCAGTGGGCGAACGCTCGCGTTGTCAAAACGGGCTTGTTCGAGAAACGTGCAAGTGTCTTGAATCGCCCGCTGGTTGCTAATTTAGAGGGGTTGATCGCAAAGGTGACTTCTGGACAAACCTTGACCGAGCTGTTTGATAGCCGCATTTATCCTGAAGACACGCTTTACAAGTCTCTGCACTTTTTGCTAACGCTTGGCTTGATCTCATTTGAAGAGGGCAAAGTCTTGAGCTCGTCAGAGCGTTTGCGTCTGATGCGAAAGATGATGCAACAGTTTGCCAATAGAAATCGTCTCGAGATTTTTGACCTCATGGCAAAGATGACAAGTTTGCCGGACTCGCAAAGTGATCAAGTTTACAAAGAGTACATGGGACTTTTGGGCGAACCACCGTCAATCACTGAAAAAGAGCTCTACGGTCTGTACACACAGTTGGTTCAGATTGGTAAAGGCGCTTATGATTTTGCTCGCTCGGGAAATCGCGACAAGATGAAAGAGGAGTTGATGAAAGGCGAGGTCGAAATTAAGCTGAAGGCTTCAACTCTTTTTGATGAAGCTCGGAACAACCTGCAAAAGTCTCAGTACAAAGAAGCCTTGGTGATGATTCAGAAAGCGGCGAACCTTGATCCTAAGATCGACAAGCTCCACTTGTACTTGGCTTGGGCGAAGCTCGGCACGCTTGATCCTAAGAATAAACTGGCGGCACTCAAAGAAGTCGATATGGATATGATGCAGATTGCTCCAGAGGATAAGTTCGATTCGATCTATAATTTTGTGGTGGGCTTGTATGCAAAAGCCAAGGGTGACTCGGGCGCTGCTCGTAAATCCTTTGAAAAGGCGATCGCCATGGACAACAGTATGATCGTTGCGCGCCGTGAATTGACCGTCCTGTCGAGTATAAGCACGACAAAGACGGACCTTCTGAATTCGGATTTAAAGTCTCTAGTGGGTTCACTCTTTAAAAAATCCCGCTAATCCCCGCTCGTAGCGATTAGGCAGTTTTTTTGAAGGGCTCGAAATGGTCATTCAGCTGATCTTGCAGTAGCAGGGCTGGGTCAAAATCCTGAAAATCGAGCTGGCCACTGATTGACATCTCGCGCACCTGCAAAACGAGGCGCAGTTGAGCCGTCGCAAATTCGGCCTCGTCAAGCGGGGGAGTTTCTTCGAGTGCTTTTCGGAATGAGCTTTGGTAGGTGCGGGGGAGTGAACGCTCAATTTTTTCTCTGAGCACAGCTGGCGATTTTTGCCAGATGGCGACGGCAAGTTGCAAAGGCGACGACGCCCAAATTCGGCAGAGCACGGACTCGGGCCAGGTCAAAATTCGATCGCTGGAGAGCGTTTTTAGCTTAAGCAGATGCGCCCATCCTGGATCTTCCTGAGAAACCAAGTGAAGAAGAGTCTTCTGTTTTTGTGCGTCGCTCGACTCAACGAGAAGAATAAGTTTAAGAAAACCGCCGGATTGGCGAAAGCGTGAAAGGATGGACATCGAGCCTCCAGTTAACTTATCGGTCAAAGACGGTGTTTTTTAAAGGGTCACACGCGCGCGCGCTCACACCCTTTGTCTCAACGCGAGACATTAATCACCTAGAAGCTGCGAAATCTCAATGAAGCTTTTACCATCTATCATCATGCGGAGGGCTTTTTTGGCTTTTGCAATCTTGTCGAGGAATTCGTTCGAATGAGAGATCACGATGCGTTGAGGGTGGCCCTGCCAGGCGGCCTTAATGCGGTGGTTAATTTCGACAGCCTCTTTATGAGATTCGGTTCGCACGGGGTTGCTGGTATCAAAAAAATCCTGGTCCGCCGTGTCCAAGTGAAGAACCCATTGGTACCGCGCAAGCTCCTGGGCCCTTGAGGTGCCGAGGCTCTTAAAGAAATCGGCTTCGACATCGGGCCAATAGGCAATGCTATCGAGAGAACCGCGGTCGCAAACGATCACGTCTGTTTTTGAGTCTTCAATGGCAAGGTCCTCCAGTTCACGTTGCACAAAGCAGATCGCTCTTTGTGCATGACGTCGTCCATTTGAAGAGGATTTGCGCGGAAATCCGCCGCGATAAAGCAGGCTTGCGGCCTCGGGCACGATTGAAAGTAATCCCGTCATGTCTTTTTGTAAAGTCTCAATGAGAGTGGTTTTTCCACCCGAGGGTCCACCGGTGACAGCGATCGTGATTTTGCTCATCCAGCGGAGACTACTCGATTTCGAACTCGGCGAAAAGCGGAAGATGATCCGAGAGGGAGATCCAAGGGTGGCCTGAAAAAGTTTCGGCTGCCGTCAGTTTTAAACCACGAAAATAAATACGGTCCAGAGCTAGGCGGGGAAAGACCGCCGGAAACGTGCGGGCATGCTTGCCACGTTTCACCTTAAAGCACTCGCGCAAACCTAGAAACTCCTCAAAGAGCAGGGTCAGGGACTGGGGCCAGTCGTTAAAGTCGCCCGCCAGAATGATGGGCTCGTTGTCGGGGACTTCCTTACGAAGCCAGTCAATCAATTGGCGCGTTTGCAGAATCCGTCCACCTTCAAGAAGGTTCAAATGTGTGGTGACGAGGTGCAGGGTGCGATCGGACGGAAGGAGCGCGACCTTGGCGTGAAGAACGCCGCGGGACTCGTAGGTGTTCGTACTGACATCAAGATTGTGCGTCGAGAGCACTGGAAACTTGGACAAAATCGCATTGCCATGGTGGCTTTCGGGAAAGACCGCATTCTTGCCATAGGAGTGATGCGGCCAGACGGTGTCGGCCAAAAATTCAAACTGAGTTTCAATTTGATTTTTGTCGAGCTTTTTGTAGTGCTTGAGGTGCTTCTTGTTTTCGCCAACCACCTCTTGCAATAAGAGGATGTCGGCGCCGGTCTCTTTGAGCGCTTGGCGCATATCGGTCAAGGTCCAGTTGCCCCAGAGGTCAAAGCCTTTATGAATGTTGTAGGACAAGACCTTTATTTTCATAACCAATACCGAAACCAGTAAAGGACTCGCGACAAGCCTCTTTGGTGCCAAGGAAATTTCGTCAAGTCACGCAGCCGATAAAGCTTTGAGACAGAAGCATCATGGTCCCACTGTTCGACCAATTGCCCGATGAGGTCGGCAGATGTGATCACGGTTTCGACCTCAAGGTCATGCAGCATCGAGCGGTGGTTCATGTTATGAGATCCCACTGCTGCCCAGTCGTCGATGACCAACGTTTTGGCGTGCAAGACACGCGGTTTGTATTCGTAGAGGTGCACGCCTGCTTCGATCAGCTTTCGGTACAAGGTTTGTGAGGCCGCACGAACAAACCACACGTCCGTTTTTTCGGGCAAGATGAGGCCCACAAAAATGCCCCGCCTCGCTGCTTGGCGAAGCGCCACCAGCATCGATCGGCGAGGAACAAAGTAGGCATTTGTAATCAAGATGCGACTCTCGGCCGCGCGGATTTGATTGATGAGGTCGCGAAAGATGATGTACCGCGACCATGGGCGTGAGTTGAGACGAAATCGACTGGGCTTCGGCCCGCGAAAGCGAAAGCCGGAGCGGGGCCGAAAGAGCCTGGTCGGTTGAGCAAAAAGTCTTCTGAGCGCACTCAAGCGCCAAGTTCGATCAAACGCCTTGGCCAGCAGTGCTGTTTCATGGTTGGGTTCATGAAACCGAAGTTCAATTCCAGTATCACGCCACGCCCGCTCGTCCATAAATTCTTCAGTATGAACCTTGGTGATGTTCAAGCTGCCCATGAAGACGATTTTGCGATCGATCAAAATCACTTTGCGATGATTACGGCGGTTGATCTTTCTGATAAAAAAAAGGTAGCGCCTTAAGTTTTTCCAGGAGAGTCGCAAACCACCTGAGAACGGAAGCGGGTGGTACACTCGAAGTGCGATCCCTGCACCCTGGCACCGGGCGCGAAGTTCTCGAAGCCAATTGAAAGAACCGATGCCATCAACAAGAAGACGGACTTTAACGCCACGACTGTGTGCGGCTTCGAGCGCATAAAAAAAACGCAGCCCAATAGGGTCCATGTCAAAAATGTAGCTCTCGAGCAGGACCTCTTCTTTTGCAGACGCAATCGCTTCGAGTGCGCGTTCAAAATAGCGGTCTCCCGAGAAATGCAGTTGAACTAAAGGCTCTGACATATAAAAATCATCAGGGGGAGACCTAAAAAATGAAAGCTCTTTTATGTTTGATGAGCTCTTTAACAAATCATCTACCGCCCAGGAAATAAGACCACGCGGTCTTGGTGCTTAGCTGGGATCTTTTTTTGTAAAAGTTCGAGCGCTGCCGCATCGCTGTACCGGCTCGAGGCATGAATCAAAACGATCTTTTCGGCCTGAATGTTGTCAAGCTCGGGGATCAGCTCGTTGAGATGCGTGTGTCCCCAAGTTCGGGCGTGTTCGATGCTTTTCGTTTCATCAAGATAGGTCGATTCACAGATGAGCACTTTTGATTTTCGGATCCAGTCCGCTTGGTCTAAGAACTCGATCTGCGTGTCACCAGTGAAGCTAACCATCGGCGTTTCAATCAAGTGGTCAATGGCGACCTGCTTTTTTTTGAGCTGCCCAAGTTCGTGACCCTGGATGTGCTTGTATTCGGCTTTCAGCTTTTTGTTGACGGCGAACAGCGTGTAGCCAAAGGATTCGATCCGATGAACGGTCCTGAAAGGGCGAATCAGGGCTTGATTATTCAGCTCGATCCGCAAGCCGTGCTGAACCGGCTCAAAGCGAAGGGTGTATTTGTGCTCTTCGATCTCTTCCCACAGTTTCATCATTTTTGTAAGAGGATCAATCAAAGTCGGCGGCATATAAAAAATTGGAGGGGCTTCGTTGTGCATCGCTTTTTGTGAGATGATGTAAGGGATCCCGGCGGCGTGATCCAGGTGACCATGCGTGATCAAAAACTTTTTCATGCGCAAGGTGAATGGGTAGCCTTGGGCGACATCAAATGACAGTCCGTAATCGGGCATCGAGATGGCCGTTCGGATGCCGCTTAAGGAAAGGCCAAAAAATTTGAAGCCGGCCGCTTCAAATGGCTCGCCAGCGGCGACGCCATTCATGCTTCAAAGTGGGTGTGAGCCACCACATCATGATTGAGCCATGTCACAGGTGAAGCCGGTGCGGCCGAGTCTTCAACCATCACGGCGCCGCAGCTTGTGATGACGACTTCGCTCAGAACCGAGGTCATGAGATTTTTAGAATCTTTGTGCATCTCGAAAACTTTTTCGCTGGCTGCCAAAACAATCGACAGTTGTTTTTCTTCGTTGTGCTCTGGCCAGCTTGAAAAGTTAAATTTTTTCCGAAGCTCAGGATTGCTTAAGGTGTCATGGCAGACTTTGAGAACGTCCTGAATCGTGTGCTCTGGTTTGAGCAGCGCTCGGCAACTCTCTTCGAGTTTTTTGGTTTTGTTTGAAGTCGGGTTCTGCTTATTAAGAGAAAGCAACAGGGGATAAAGTGGTATTTCCACACCCTGAAAAATGCTTGAGGAGTTGGTCAAAATTTCGGGGCAGTTGTAGACACAAGTGCGAACACCTTGTTTGCTAAAGGCTCGGGATTGGTTTTCGAGATCTATTTTGGCCCAGCCTTGCAAATAGGGCGAGTAGGATTGCCAGTCATACTCGCCGTTTACAAGAATTTCGGTCCCGTGGTAACCGTAAGCGGTGTAAGCCGCAAAGCCGCCTGATTTTTCGAGGTTCTCGCGGATCTCCTTGGTTTCTTCGACGAGCACGCGAAACGTTTCGGCCGTCACTTCATGAAAACTCAATTCACACAGCTTTCCGAGATCTGTTTTCCAGAATTTTTCACTCGAAAGATAGCGATCGCCCGTCCCTTTGACCGAGCGGTTCATGAGCGGCATGATAATTTTGGCACGAGGAACGCCGCCAGCCATCAGGTGGGCGAACAAGATGTTTTTACCACTGGGCAATTGTTTTTTCAGTTCTTGAACGTAGGCGCGCACCGCGCGAGTAAAGCGCTCACGGCCCTTGTCGCGCGATTCATAAATTTTTTGAAAATCGAGCTGGCAGCTCTCCCATTCAGACAGCTTGGTGTCTTTGATCCGGTCCACGGGTGAGAGTCCATCACTGGCGGGTTCAAGATCAAATCCTGCTTCGAGCGGGATGTTGATCAGGGGTTGCGGGCTTGCGGCAAGCTCTTCGGCAGTGAGCGCGCGTAAGGTTCCCTCTTTTTCGCGGCGACCAACGGTCGCACGAATCACCCTCATGCCGCGGCGCTGGGCCGCTTCGACCAGACCGTTGGCGTAGCCGCGTGTGAACAGTTCGCCAAAAAGAACAAGGACATCACCTTCGCCAAATCCGGCTTTTTCGTTCTTTTTGAACTGGCGAATGGCATGGTAGCCTGGTGCTTGGAACATGGGTCCCCCTGTGAATGAAAAGCTCATTCATCCAAGGACGGCACTTTTGGTCAAGGATCAGCAATGCGCGTTGTTAGCTTGGTACCCTCATTAACCGAAACTTTGATCGTTGCCGGCGCCGAGATCGTTGGTCGAACGCGTTATTGCGTGCATCCAAAGAGGCAAATCGAGCTCGTCCCCGTTGTGGGCGGTACGAAAGATCTTTCGCTCGAAAAATTGCGGAAGATGGGGCCCGATCTCCTTGTTTTAGACCAAGAAGAAAATCTGCCTTGGATGAAGGCAGATTCGCCGTGCCCGGTTCATGTTTTTCACGCCGAGTCTGTCGTGGGAATGTCTGCGCAGTTGCAGGCGCTTGCCTTGCGCTTTGAGCCCGGCCCCGTTCGGGAGCAGCTGGGGCACCAGGCGCAGGCCTGGCAAAAGGCCGCCGGTCATCCCAATCTTGAATGGAATTGGCTCCGGGTGCCAGGCACCGTCAAGAGCAAAAGAGGAGAGGCCAAGCCGCCTTATGACAAGGTTCTTTATCTCATCTGGAGAAATCCATGGATGAGCGTGAGCTCGCACACCTTTATCGGGTCCGTCTTCGAAAAACTGGGCGCGGCCCCTCATTGGCCCGCCTTTTCAGAAAAGTATCCCAAATTAAGGCTTGAGGACTTTGACCCGACCTCAACTTTGCTGCTTTTAAGTTCAGAGCCGTTTCCGTTCGGCGCCAAATGGGGGCAGCTGCCAGAGCTCGCCCCGTATGACCAAGTGCTGGTCGACGGCGAGAGCTTTAGTTGGTTTGGGATCCGGAGCCTTCGATTCTTGTCAGAACTCCAGGCGCGCTTTTCACACCACGAATGAAGACGGCCTGCGACGCATCGGTTCCCAGCATTTGTGAACGTTGAAATTCGCTTTCAAAACTGGTCGGAATGCTTTGCGAGCCGTGCAAGTAAGACAAAAATCGGATCAAGTCCAGGTCACCGCGCATGGTGACGAAAAAGGGGCGGCTTGTTTCGGTTGAATCATCAATGATCTGGCCGCCACTGACGCGCTGATTGATCACGTAAAAACTCTCGCTCGTTTTAAGCGTCTCTTGGCGATTTTGACCATCGCAGATCAGGTAGCCCGCACGAGCGTAGTGCTCCATCTCTTCGGCACTGAGCTTGGGATGAAAGCTTTTGACCCATGGGTTGCCGCTGGAGAAAAAGCCGTCTTCTTTTTTAACAAAAAGATTGGGATTGAGTTTAATCACCAAACATTTTTCATACTCGGGAATTTCAAGGTTGAGCTTTAACGTCTCGATCAACACGCCAATCGAACCCGAATAGCTGACACTTGTGCCTTGACCTTCTGAGACGCTACTTGATTTTGAAACGCTGTAGCCCGCACCCGTTGAAGCGCTAAATGGCAAACTGGAGATCTTCAGCAAATCAAGACCGAGGCCGACATTCCAGTTCCACGACTGGCTCACAGAATCCGAGTGGCCTTTGTTCAAAGAGAAGGACTGCGAGATCGAAAAGTCACGAAACGGCGTCGAGTTCTCGCTCACCGAAAGGAGCCTCGGGTTTTTGACAAAGTACTTTGTTTCGACATCAAAAACTGAGCGTAAATTTTGCTGCGCCAGGCGGTGGCACTCCGAGGTCAAAATAAAACTCGATGACGAAGGCGCAGCCGCCAGCACGCCATGGGTTTTATTCGGCAAGGGGCGCAGCCAAAAGTCATTAAACCAATAGGCACACAAGTTAACTTTAAGTTGGTCGCCGATTCCTGTGTCGAGCGTTTTTTTGAGATCAGCTGTTGAAATTTGCGTGCGTTCATTCATCCGCACGCGGGGATTTGCGAACTTGAGCGGCTGAGCCAGAGCCTGGCGAAATCCGGCCGTCGCCGCTTCATCATTGAGGTTGATCAAAGTCAGCTTATTGCTGGAGGCAAAGTTCTTGGTGTTTGCACTGAGCTCGGACCGAGCGGCCAGCGCTTTTTCGTCTTGAGTCAGCTGTTCTTTGAGCTTCGTGACAAGTGAACCCGTGTCAGGATCATCGATCATCGTAAACGTGCCCGCATCATTCCCATTCGAAAAATTGAGCGGCGCGCGAAAGCTTGCGATTTTAAGGTTCGAAGTCTTATCGATCAAATCGACAAAGGCAATCTGAGGGTTCTGTGCGAGCAGTTCGCCGGCATTCGCTTTCAACGGCAGCACCTCGATGATGAGTTGGTTGGTGTTGCCAAGCGCTTTGATGTTTTTTGTCGCTAATTGAATTTCCTCTGAAATTTGTGAATTGGCGCGAACGGGGAGAACTTTCTCCATCACGTAGAACACCTTGTTCTCGGCCTGATCAAAATCGCGCAAGAACTGATCCACGACGGCCAAACGCACGCCGTAAAGACCGGGCGGCAGGAATTCTTCGGTAAAGCCCGACGGATCGCTGAGGCTTGGACGCTTGAGCTTGAGGCCCGCATTAAAAGGACCTTGCTTTTGGATTTCGAGATTCAAATAAGGATCAATTTTGTAATGAAACTGTTGTTTCGAAAAATAAAAGCTGCTGAGCATGATCTCGGCTTGGCCCTGAGCGCAGCGAAGAACTTTGGCTGAGGCATCCAGAAATCTGGCATCACGAAAGGCATCGCCTTGCATCCAGGGATTGTAATGCAAGTCAATTTTTTGGGTAAAATTCGTGTTCTTATGAGAAATCTGGACCGAGCCGGACTTCCAGCACTCTTGAGCGTAATAGTTGAAGGAGACCTGATCATCGACGATAAAGCAGCCTTCATCATTGGTCATGACTCGCTTTTTTTCGCCCGATAGAGTTTGGATTTCAAGTTCGGCAAGACGAACCGGCGCGCGGTCCCAGCCCGAGCGCAGGCAGGACTGAATTTGCAAATTGCGCTTACGGTTCACGCCGCCCGACTGTTCAAACGAGATCGTCGAAATCGAGAGGGGGCGTATTTCAAGTGCCTGGGTCTGAACGGGTTGGTCGACGGTCTTTGGGGCCGCTTCTTCGAGGTAAGTTTCGATCGTGAGGGCCGGATCACGTTCAAAGCGGTTTTTAAAATCAGAGACGGCTGTTCCCCAAGCTGTTCCGCGGGCTTCGCAAGTGCCGTAATAAAAAACACCTTCTAATTTCTTAAGACCCACAGGAGAGTCGATGGGTTCAACCTTAACCCCAAGGTAAACCACGCCCGACCGGCACAGACCACCAGCGGGAAGATCAAACTGTTCACTGATAGAAAGCGAGCCCTGAACAAGGTCGTTGACAATCAGGACTGGCGACTTTTTGATCACTCGGCGAACGGTCTTACTTTCTTGATCTGTCTGATAATAAAGCGTGTACTGAAACTTGAACTGACCGCGTGTGAGCGGAAACGTCGTGCGCGAGCCGCCAACATCTTGACCTTCATACGACAAAACACCAGTCAGATCGAGCGAAGCTTTGCGCTGGAGACCATCGATCGTCAGGGGCTGCAAAGTGATGCGCATGCCATCAAGAACCAAGGCCCGCGCGGGAGCTTGGCGTCCTTTCAGAGCTTCGCGGGCTTGCGCTTGCGTGACATAAGAGTTGGCTCGAACACGCGAGTCCTTCAGAGATAAAGCTTCGCCCGACCAAGGGTTGATCACGACTTGAATCAGCCGCGAACCCTTCTCGACACCAACCGCTTTGGCTTGGCGTTCAACTAAAATACTTTGGGCCGAGGCCATCGCGTTGTACGAGATTTCTTCGGTAAAAACAAAGCAACCTTCTAAATCAGAAGAAACGGTTTGCGTGGCAAAATCATCGCCCGAAATTTCAAAGGCGTGATTGATCACGGGACGCGATTGCTTGTTCTCTTTGAGGCAGGCCTTAACGCTCAGGGTGCGGGCAATCGGAATCGAGAACGAAGCATGCGTGCTTTGAGTGGTGAACTCGGGTCTGACGGAGTCGACAAAAAAGCTTGCGTTGTGGTCAAGATCCCGCTTTTGCGGCGCCGGGAGCGAGCACGCCGCAAGTGCCATAAAGCCCAGCGCAAAAATAAGTCTCCAGAGAGTCAGATTAGAGTGGCGCATCGAGAGTCTCCAAAGAAAGAGAGAAAAAACGTTCACGACTTTGAGAGGTACTTTCAAACAAGACATCACGTTCGCCGCCGCTCATGCCAAAACGAAAGATTTTCTTGTATTGCAAACTCAGGCCGGTCTCATAACCGACTCGGTTGGTCTGATAGGTCGGAGAGCTGTAGTAGGCCACGCTCGCATCCGGCTGAACATAAAAGTATTCAAACGAGGGGCTCCATTTGATGGCCCCAGACCACAAGTCTGCTTTGGTAAAAACCGTGTACCCTTGGCTCATTTCTGAAGGGGCTCCGACGTTTTTAATTCCGTTGGCTTCAATTTCCAAACCCAAGGATTTTGAGAGGTCGAGCCGGGCGGACAAGCCCCCTTCAGTGCCGCGGTAGTCATAGTAAAATTCAGAAATGCCAGCCGAGGGACCTGAGGCCGCTGTTGAATTTCCTAGAAGAGCAGAATCTGTTGCGATGCCTGAGGGCAAGTCGCGGTACTCGAAATACATGGCACGGGCTCTCAGCGTCAAAGATTGCAACTTCAGCTGAGTCTTCACACCGCCACTTGTGAAAGAGGGCGTCTTTTCAAAGTCACGTGAGTTCGTCGTCAATGAGGACGACGTCGGTACTGCGGATTGACCAACAAGAGCCGCATACGACTCGGAGCTTGCACCTGTTTGCAAGGTGAGGCGAGCAGCCGGAAACGCCAAATCGTCAACGAGCAAACCCGAAAGATCCCGCGTTTGGTTGAGCGCCCCTATAGAGAACTGAGCCCCTTCGCCGGCGTGCAAGTTGACCGACGCTTCTGACAACTCAAGAATGTTGGATTTTCCGTATTTGGCTGAATCTGACTGCACGTGTCCGTTTTGAAAATAGACGCGGGGATTGACGGTTAAATTTAAAAATGAAGTCAGGTCGTAATTGCTATTTACAATGGCCGAGAATGAAGAGCCCGTTTTTCGATTGGCCAAAGCGTCTTCCTTGCGAGCTGCGCCGATGGATAAGCGCCAAGTGGCCTTCAAGTTTTTGCGGTCCCAAGCCTGTTCGTTGTCGTCTGGACTCAGAGTTGTCTGGCCAGTTAAACCCACGGGAGCTTGCGCCAAACGAAGGTTCGTTTGGGCGGTTGCCAAGGCTGGAATGAGGGTTAAAACCAACGCTCGCCAGAACAAGTGAAAACTCCTTTAGAACGACGGTGCGGTTTGGGTCCAAGTCCCCACCTCCAAAAACAGTGCTCAGTTGTCGTTAAAAACAACGTCATGGGTTCGAATACACGGGCCCTGCGGCGCCGTCCTGGCCGAATTGTAAAAATGAGAGGCGGCGAAGTTTTAGACGGGTGACGATTTCGGCAAGCCGAGTTTTGTCTCAACCCAAACGACGACTCGAGCAGTTGCCCCCGAAAATTCGCGGACAACGCCGGCCAGTTCGGGTTTGATGGCGGGTCCATTTTGCCGGTCAGTTTGCCACTGATTTTGCCACTGAGTTTGCCACTGAGTTTGTAACCGAAAAATTTTGTTTTTAAGCTCGCCGCCGTTGTCGACTTGGCGAACGGCCGTGTCGCCATTTGAAAGTTTGATTCCCTGAAATTGCAAAGCCTCACGGTTGTTT
>JBKCUU010000046.1:0-23538 GCA_046318155.1 Bdellovibrio sp.
TGGTAAGTTTTAACACCGAACTGTTCGCGCGAGAGCCAGCTCCAGCCATAGGTCAAAAACAAATCGGGATCGATGTTCGAAAGTTGCGACACCATACCGACTTGCGAGCCCTCGGCCGTCGTCTTTTGGTCGGGGTCTGCCAAGTATGAAGACAGTTTCGACGTTTGCATCAAGATTGTCGGGCTCAAGCTTTGATTGACGTATCCAAGGGCGTAACTGCCTTTTTGTGTTGCCGTGTCGTAACTGCCAAATAATGAGTAGGCGTGTTTTTGCAAAGGATCAAAGGCGCTGGTGCTGGCCGACATTTGCGTGCCCTTGTCGTCAAAATAAACAAAGGGGAGCCAGTAGCGCGGGATCAGGTAAGGCAGCGGCGAATAATCCTCGGTTTGAGAGAGCGCGCCGTCTGTGGGCGCCAGCTTGAGTTCGGGTTTTCCTAGCGGATAGCGGTCGCTAAACAAAGGCTCGATACGCGGAAGTGAGGCTAAGCTGGCGACAAAGTTTTTTTCGGGGATGCGAACGAGCTCAAGGCCGCGTTCACCTATCTGAGTGACCCACAGTTCTTGCCGAGAGGCGTCCCAATCGCTGGCGTAGGCACCCGTCCACAAATGCGTCACCGCCACAGGGTTCTTAAAAAGAAGATCCGTTCGGTAGACATTGCGCACACCATTTTTGTTCGAGACGAAAAAAACATGATTGCCGCGAACAACCGGCAGTGTGACTTCGCCAAGTGTCAGCGGGACGGCTTCGACTTTTTGGGTGGTTAAGTCGTAGACCATCAACTGCTCACCATTTTTGTCGCGCAAACTAAAGAGCACGCGCTGGTTGCTCAGCCAGACGGGCCAAGCGACTCGAGACATCAGGGCTGGTCGGTAGAGTTCCTGCGCCTTCTGGGTCGTAAAATCATAGATTGCGAGCATCGTGCGCCCGGCTTCAAGGCGCACAAAGGCAACCTTCGCGCCGTCGGGCGAAACTTCGGGTTCGCGGGCACGAAGACCTTTCGTCAGCTGCTTGCCTTTGCCTTCGGCTAAAGAAAAGGTCCACAGATCCGAGACGTCATGAAAAATATCTTTTTCTGTGATCAGATCAAAGACGAAAGATTTTGAATCGGGTTTCCAGCTGATCCGGTTGATCGTCCCACCGGGAGGAGCATCGTGCTCGAGGCGCGGAAATTTAACATCACCGCCGGGTGTGGTGACCTCTTCTTTACGCTGACCAAAGGTGCGCACGCGGTGCTCGGGCAAAAACATGTCTTCAGGTTTCGGCCGCACTAAAATTTGGATCGAGCGTTTCAGGACATCAGTTTTTGCCAAGAACGCGAGTTTTAGGCCATCGGGCGAAAGGCGGGGCGTGAACATCTCAACAAAGTCGGGATCGACAAAGGGCTCAGCCGTCGTCATCGGAACTTTGCTCAAAGTTTGCTTCTGCGTTTGTACGCGTGTTTGAACAGAGGCTTTTGTGCGCGCAAACAAGGCCGTCAAGTCTTGGCCTTTAAAGCGTTCTTCAATCGGGTCGCTCAGCATGTAGGGTAAGCGGCCACCAAAGGCAACATGCAGATCGCTGATCATCTCTTCTCCTTCAAGCGCGATCATTTCGCTCCAAAGCAAGCTGCCAAAAATATAGGGGCGGGCACCATAAGGCCAAGTTGGAATATCCGACTCATTGATCTCGGCCAGATCAAACTCACTCCAGCGTTTTGAATCCGCAAGGGCTCGAAGCGTGGCATCTTGAAAATTAGAACGCAGTCGTCCTTGAGTCGAGAACCGGGTCTCGGCATCAACGGCCACCCCTTCAAGCCACCATCTGGGAAGCAGCAAATTGGGCGTCACGATGTTGCCAAAAATGTGGGACAAAAATTTAACAGCTCCGCGCCTTTGCTCCATCGAAAGGATGTGAGTGAACTCGTGAACCGAGATGTTTTCGGCCCAATCGCCGAGTTCCGAAATGCTTTCCATGGGACCAGGCAAAGCTGGAAACAGCATCACGTGGGCATAAGGCAAAGCCGTCGCGTAGCCGTTCGTGAGATCTGTGCGATCATTCAAAATCACGGTCAACCGTTCGGGGAGAACCTTCCAGACCGTTTGGAGCTGGCTCCAAGCTCGTTCCATACGCACCAGATAATAGGCGGCGAGCTCCTGCTGCCTAGCATCATAAATCAAATTGAAGTGAGCTGACCGCGCGGTCTTCCAATCGATTTTGGGGTCGACTGCAGCGGCGGCGACTTTGGCAAGCCCTGTCAAAACGAGACACAAAAAGAGGCAAACAAGATTTCTGTTCATAGGGGCCAATTGCAACATGGGGTGAATCGTTTGACAAGGGAGCGCTGACGAGCAGAAAATCTGAGATTGATTATATCTGGCGTGCGTCTTATTTGCGTGCTGGATTTTGTTTCAACTAGGAGGAACAAAATGTTGAAAAAGAGCCTGGGTCTCGTCTCCATCGTCGTTTTGGCTTTATCATTGGGTGCTTGTAAATCGTCGAAAAAAGTCGACGACGCAGGATCTGGAGCAGATGGAATGGAGACATCGGCACCACAAATCGATTCGACTCCTCTGAATTTGGATGCCTCCGGCAGCGACAGCGGCCGCATCGCCGGACTCAGCACGATTTATTTTGACTACGACAAATCAACTTTGTCCGCGACGGCCAAAAAGACAATCGCAGCCAATGTGAATTGGCTCAAAGGTCAAAAGATCAAAATGCAAGTCGAAGGACACTGCGATGCCCGCGGTTCAACTGAGTACAACTTGTCATTGGGTGAGCGCCGCGCTCAATCCGTTAAAGCTTACATGGTTAGCCTTGGTATTCCTGCCAGCCGCTTGTCGGTGATCAGTTACGGAAAAGAAAAACCATTGGCGAACGGTGATTCCGAAGAAGCGTACAGCAAAAATCGCCGTGCGAACTTCGTTCCTTTGCAATAAGGGTTCATCCGGATGTTGCGAAGACTGACCGCCGCCTTCACGATTTTTCTTGCAGGCTGTGTCACGGCTCCGCCACCAATTGATGACTACACAATGGCACGGGCTGCTCTTGAAGCGGCCCGTACTGTTGAAGCAGCCCGGCACTCGCCCGGATTCTATCATCAGGCCGAAGAATCCTACCGCAAGGCCAAGCTTTTGTTTGAGGAGCGTGAGTTTGAACGCGCCAAAGAGCAATTCGTTCGATCCCGATTGGCTGCTGAAAAAGCCGAAAATTCGGCTCGTTTGATTCGCATGAAGAGTGGAGAGGTCCTATGAAAAATCGCCTTGTCAGCTGCCAAAATCGCCTCCTCGTCGCGCTTGGCATGACGTCACTCTTCTTGGCGGGCTGCCCTCAACTTCAGACACGCAGTTCTCTGCGCGAAGATGGACGCAAAACCATTCAAGATACAACGACGGCGATGCAGAGAGCCAATGCCGAGACCGTCAGCCGTAACTCAGAGCTTGAGGCGACTTTGCGCGAACTCAACGGCCGCGTTGAGGTTGTCGAAAACCGCGTGAGCCAAGCCGACCAAGGCCAAGACCGCGTCCGCAAGAATCTTGAAGATCAGTTGGCAGAAACCAATCGTAAATATTTTTTGCTACAAGAAGAAGTGGGTAAACTTGAGATGCAAATATCGGCTTTGGCAGAGCAAGTCGCCGCCAACTCCAGAGCCGCCGCCGCCGCCGCCGCCGGGGTCCTCTCGGCCCAGCAGCAAGACGATAAAGAGAACGAGCGTCGCGCTAAGAATGACAAGCGCACACCCTTCGATATTGGTGAAGAACACTTTAATAAAAAAGAGTGGCGTAAAGCGATTTTGAATTATCAAAAATACCGCGACACCTTTCCTAAAGGTAGAAAGTTCCCCGAATCGACCTACAAAATTGGCGTCTGCTTTCAAGAATTGGGGATGAAAGACGAAGCCAAAACGTTTTATGACGAGTTGGTCGCCAAGTTTCCAAAATCGGACGAGGCCCGCCGGGCCCGCATCCGATCAAAAAAAATGAAGTAGTCAGTTAGGTGATCAACAGGTGATCAAACGCGTTCTCGCTATCGAAACCAGCTGTGACGACACCTCCGTGGCTGTCGTTCGCCATGATGGTTTTGTGGAAGCCGTTGTTTCTGCGCACCAAGATTTGCAGCATGCCCCCTTTGGCGGCATCGTGCCCGAAATCGCCTGTCGTAATCACACACTCAATCTCTTGCCACTCGTTGAAGAGGCGCTTTTGCAAGCGGGTCAAACGTGGGAGCAGATTGAAGGCTTGGCGGTGACCAACCGTCCGGGTCTCATCGGGTCCTTGATCGTGGGCGTCTCAACCGCTAAGACGCTGGCCCAAGTGCAAAGTCTTCCGATGATTGGGGTCAATCACCTCGAGGGGCACCTGCAGGCCGCCTTTTTAAAAGATGATCAATTCTCGCCACCGGCTGACTTTGGCTATCCATTTGTGGCCTTAGCCGTGAGTGGGGGCCATAGTACGATTTATTTTGTTCCTGAATTTGGCCGCTATGAAGTTCTTGGGGCGACGATGGACGACGCGGCCGGCGAGGCCTTTGACAAGTTTGCAAAAATGATTGGGCTGGGATTTCCGGGCGGTGTGCAAGTCGATAAGCTCTCGCAAACAGGGAACGCCAAGGCCTTTGAACTGCCGCGCTCGTTGATTAACGACGACAACATGATGATGTCGTTTTCGGGCCTCAAGAGCTCGGCTGCTCGGCTCGTCGAATCGATGGCACCTCGGGATGTTCAGGCGCGCCGGTCTGATTTGTGCGCTTCATTTCAAGAGGCCATCGTTGATGTTCTCATCGCAAAACTTCAGCGCGCCGTCCGTCAGAAAAAAGTCTCGCGCGCGGTGATCACGGGCGGAGTGAGTGCCAACTCAAGATTGCGGGCTCGGGGTCGTGAGTGGGCTTTAGAAAACAAAATTCAATTGGTCATTCCGCCGATCAAATACTGCACGGACAATGCCGCCATGATTGGACTGGCAGGCATCCAGCGGCTCAACCGCGGAGAGTGCGATGCTCTGACCATGGGACCATCGCCCAGCTCGCACCCGCAAGATTTTGTCGGGGACAACCGATGAAAATAGAACTCAAGCTCGAGCCCGCTCATGAGCGCCTGCGTGCCCGGCAAGATCACTTGAGCGTCCGAGCTAAGAAATCGCTGGGCCAAAATTTTCTGATTTCAGATTCGGTGATCCACAAGATTTTAAAAGCGGCGATGGATCTCAATCCCGCCAGTCTGATTGAGGTCGGTCCCGGCATGGGCGCTCTAACGGATGGGCTTGTGCAGATGAAAGTTCCGCTTCAGTTGATCGAGCTCGATTCGACATTTGCCGGTTTTTGGCGCGAACAAGATCAGAACGTCATCGAGGTTGATGCCCTTCAGTGGGATTGGACAGCGTTGACTTTAGAAAAGCCCCGGGTCTTGGTCAGCAACTTACCCTATCAAATTTCGTCGTCACTGGTCGTTGAACGCAGCTTAGATTCAGATCCATTTGCCGGCATGGTCTTGATGTTTCAAAAAGAAGTCGCGCAGCGGATGAAGGCGACCCATCAGCAGGGTCCCTATGGTTTTTTGTCGGTGCTGGCGCAAAGTTTCTGGAAAATCGACTTGCTCTTGGAAGCCTCGAGCCATGATTTTTTACCTCAGCCAAAGGTTGCTAGCCGTGTTTTGGTTTTTAAAACCAAGCCTAGCCCGGTTGAAAACAAGCGCGATTACTTGAGGTTTTTAAAGGCATGTTTCTCTCAGCCCCGAAAGTACATGGCCTCGAATTTGGCGGGCGAGTATCCAATTGCAAAGGAAGATATCAAAAGAAGCCTCGAAACCTGGGGATTTAACCCGCAAACACGGGCGGAGCAGCTGAGTCTCGAGAATTTTCTTGAGATTTACACGCATTTCAAGAGATGAAGAGCCCTGAATGAAGCCCGCCAATGATGCCATCCTCATCGTCGCTGAAAATCGAAAAGCTCGCCACGAGTACGAGATCATCAAGGTCTACGAGGCCGGTCTCGTCCTGCAAGGCAGTGAAGTCAAGTCGATTCGCGACAGTCAGATCCAGTTGAAAGATGCTTACGTTTCTTTTCGCGGGGACGAAGCTTTTTTGCAAAACGCCCACATCGCCGTTCACAAACCCAGCAGTTACAACAATCACGAGCCTGAGCGGGTCCGAAAACTTTTGCTCAACCGACATGAACTGAACGCGATTATGGAAAGCATCCAAGAGAAGGGTCTCACCTGCGTTGCGCTCAAAGTTTATTTTAAAAAGGGCCGTGCCAAAGTCGAACTCGCGATTGCGCGCGGCAAAAAGCTGCACGACAAGCGTGAGTCGATTAAGAAGCGCGACGCCGCGATGGAGCTGAAACGCTCACTTCAGAAGACTCGTCGGGGGTAAGTCCGAGTTGCCCACGTTTAAGTGCGCGCAAGTTTTCAAGAGCAAGTCGTGATTCCACTTGAGTGTCATCAACACGAATTTTTTCGAGCAATCTCATTTCGGCTTCAGCCTGAGCTCGGATAGTTCGGTACAGATAACTGTAGGTCCCGGTGAACTCCCGCATTTCGTCGCTCTCGCGAACGATAAATTCTTGACCGCTCCAATCGCCACGAATGAGGAGGCGCATATGGCGCTCCATATTCGAGAGGGGTCCAAGCCAAAGAGTGGTGATACGAAGAGTCGTCCAAGCTGTGATCAAGCCGGTCGCCAAAGTTCCAAGAAGAAGCAAGACTCCGATCCAAACTTGCTCGCGCTCGAGGTGATTGAGCAGTCCCGGATGAGTGTCGTAGGCGATCCGCTGAAAGCTCTGGTAATTGTCGCGCAAAAAGTACCAAGTAGGTCCAGCAAAGCAGGCCACCAAAAACGTGCTCGTAAAGCCAAGAATCAACGTGTAGCGCCACTGCAGGCGAGAATTAATGATGCGAACAGGACCGCGCCGCTTAACGACCTTGGGCCGCGAAGGGGGGGTGAATTTGTTCTGATGTGGTCTTCGTCCTTGAAGCATCAATCCTGTATCGGTTGTTTGTTTTTTTTCTCGAGTCGAATTACTCTTTTCGAGACGGTCTCAAAAAGGGGAACCCATGATCAAAGTCGAGTGCACTGGTAAAAAATTAACTGGAGTGGCCCTCTTGCTTATAGCTCTGACTGGTTGCCAGACCTTCGACCGGAGCAATCAGTACGTTCGCCGAGATGATCAAGCCCCTCTGGTTGATGAAAAGTACAGTCTTAAGGCCGACCGGCAGAAAATGGAAGAACTTCGCCAAGATGTGCCGGCCGAGCGCCGCCGCCAAAACGATGAAGTTGCGTTTGCGCTGCAAATGTTTCAGGAGGTGCGCCGATCACCCCAAGAGATCAGGACCCAGTTCGACTCTGCGGTTCGCAAAAAGCGTGAGCTTTTGAACCGGGATTTGCAAAAAGAACGAGAGCAATTCACTCGAGCCGAGCGCGCCAAGCGCGACAATTTTTTAAAGGATCAAAAAAACTCGCGCGAGGCGTTTTTGAAATCGAAGCCGAATAAAGATCAGCGCGATGACATGTTTAAAGACCAAGAACTGAAGCGGCGCGATTTTTTTGCCGACGAACGCGAGAAGCGTGGCGATTACGAATCGGACGTTCGCGAGCGCCGCAAGAGCTTTGAAGACTACGTTCGCGAGCGCCAAGGTGAATTTACGCAAGAGTACCGCGTCTACTCCCGCAAATATGATGATCTCAAAAGAGAGCAGCAGTTACGCGGTCGTGACAAGGCCAAAGAGGCTCCTTCGTCGTCGCCATCAAACGCGTTTCGTGCCTCGCCTGAGAATCTAGAGGCTGAAGATTTAAGAAACGAAATTGAAGCGCTGAAGCAGCACCCAGGAACAAAACTTGAGTCCGGAAACGACTGAAATTGGCCCTGAAGAGAAGTCTCGGCGCTACAAAGAAATTTCGCTCTATTTTTTGAGTCTTGGAATGACCGGCTTTGGTGGTCCACTTGCGCTCATCGCAGAAATGCAAAAAGAATTGGTCGAACGTCGCCAGTGGATTTCGCTGATCGAATTTCGCCAGGTGTTTGCGGCGATTAAGTCCATGCCGGGCCCGGTTGCCTTTCAGGTGGCGCAGTACTTAGGAACTCGCTACAATGGCCGACTTGGCGGTTTGTTAGCCGCGACCTTGCTCCTTTTGCCCGCGACCGTGCTGATGATTTTGCTTGCGATCGTTTACGAAAACTTTCAGCAAAGCCAAGACATGCTCAATCTGATGCAGGGGTTTCAGATGGGGGCTTTGGTCTTGATTGCCCTTGCGGTGCGGTCGCTTGTGACCGATTACGTGAAAGACGTTCAATTTTGGACTCTGGCCGCACTTTCGACGCTGCTATTGGCGCAGCACCTGATTCCTGAAGTTGCTGCAATATTGATGATGGGCTTTGGCCTTGTTGCGCTTGAGCACAAATGGAAATGGCCATGGTCGAAAAAATTTGAAGCCGGGTTTTCACTTCTGCTCTTGATGTGGATTTGTTTTAAGGCGGGTGCCTTTGTTTTTGGGACAGGGCTGGCGATGGTTCCTTTGCTCGAGCGCGATTTTGTCGTGGAGAACGCTTGGCTGACGCGTGCCCAGTTTATGGATGCACTTGCCTTTGGGCAGCTGACGCCCGGGCCGGTGTCGGTCACAGTGACATTTGTGGGCTATAAATTGGGTGGTCTTGGGGCAGCTTTGCTGGCGACGGTGGCGATTTTTTTACCGGCGGCTATTCACCAAGCCACGTGGTTTCCGCGATTTGTCGGTTGGTTGACCAAGCAAGACTGGGTCAAACCCTTTGTTAAGGGTGCAACGGCCGCGATTGTGGGTGGAATTTTGGTTTCGATCTGGGCGCTTGGACAGTCCGCTGATCATTTTCAGCTGGGGCTGTTTGCTTTGACTTTGATCATCGCACTGAAGTTCAGGTTGCCGGGATGGTTGTTTATCTTGGGGCCAGGCTTGACTGCCATGGTGTACCTTAAGATCTTTTCGTGAAGAACTCGCGGTACAAATCCATCACCAAAGCGGCCATTCGATTTTTGACGATTTCGGTTTGATTGATGAATTTCAAGCCGACCGAATGATGATCGTCTTTGTCAGGATGTGCGACGACGTGGCGAACGTTGACCTCAATCATCAAGTCATCACGTCCTGAGGTGGACAGCGCTCCTGAAATTGTCTGATCAACCTTGAGTTCGAGAACTTTTTTCTTCACTTCAGCGCGGCAGCCACCCGCACTGACATCGATCATCGAGCAGCTGACTTTTCTTCCATCAACATGTAAAATGAGTCTTCCTTGAAAGCTTCGAGGGAGGCGAAGGCGAAAATCCTCACGCCGCTGCACTCGAAACAGAGCTGTGTCGAAATTCAAAACCAGGAAATCGTTGGCTTTGTGGTGTTTCACCTGAGCGATGTACTTGTATTCGTAGTGATCAAATTGAACAATCAAGCTGTCATCGAACTGATCGAGGAGGGCTGTCCCCACAACTTTGCAAACAACCTCATGACCGGTCAGAGATTGGGGACTCACTAAAAAGACAAATCCCATGGGGGATAGGCCTTTGACTTTAATTTCGGCGGACTCTCGAACGAGGTCCTCGATAACTTTGTATTTTTCGACAGGATCTTTCAATTCGACAAAGACATCTTCGGACTTCTTGCTCATGGGGTCAATTTTCAGGCCGCCTTCTTGAGTTGTAAACCTTTTTTAAGCGCTAGGGACTCTGACTCTTCGGTCAGCATATCTTTTTGAGCACTGTATTTCTCGATCTTCAGTGAACGCAAATGAAACTGCGGACTCTTGGTACGGCTTTTTTTGTAGTGTTCTTTTTTTATGAATTCGACAAGTCGAAGGAGACCTTCGTTGGATTGGGTGTCGCCGAACCCAGATCTCTCGGTGTTCTCGCCAGACTCATCGGTGGCCAAGGCCGGAAGGGGTTTTCGCATATCACCAGATTAGCAGAAATTGACAAAGCCTTCGACAAAAGTCGAGTTCGCGGCTCAAGGTGAGAGCTGAGCCTGCGGCTCAAGATGAGAGCTGAGCCTGCGGCTCAAGATGAGACAGACCGCTGCATCGAAGCGGAGAGGGCAACGCCCCACAAGATGCTGAGCCAGATTAGAAAAATCCAGAGGAGTGAGGCTGGAATCGCAGCTAGGCTGCCGTAAACTTTGCCGTAGCTAAAGACCTGTGCGCTCATAAACTTAAAGGAACGTTCAAGGACCCATAGCAAAACCGTCGAGAACACGGACCCAACAATCGCGGCATTCCAAGAGACTTTGAGGGAGGGCAAAAGTTTGAGCAGGAGTAACAAAACTAAAAAGATCACCAAAAAGCCCGAGCCAAAAGGAAGAATCTGCGACAAGGGTTGGGCAATTGTCTTGGCAGAAAAGACCGCCACCCAAAGCGCCAGTCCAAACGGAAACAAAATCAGAAACATCCACGAGAAGAAAAGGCGCTTAGCCAAAGGACGTCGGTTCTTGACTTGCCAGATCCGGTGAAAGGCGCGTTCGAGTTCAAACATCATGCGCGTTGAAGTCAGAATCAGGATAAATGCGCCAAAGGATCCAATTTTTCCGCTCTGAATGCGGCCGATGACCTTGCGAACCAGGGCCACGCCTTCATTGCCGGCGGTGCCTTGCAGATTTTGCAGTAAAAAGAATTCGACCTTGGGGGTCAGCGCTTCAAGGGCGTGGAAGTAGTTGAGGGCCGCGAGAGTCACGGCCACAAATGGGATCAGGGCGAGAACCGTTGTGAATGAGAGTGCGGCTGCGGTGAGGCCCAGGTCTTCGTGCGTGATGAGAGACCAAAACCTCTTCAGCATTGTTGTGTTATCGCGTACCTGCGGGCACTAGCGATCCTGCAGGGGGCGAGTTGTAATTAATGATGGGAGCCGGCGAAGCCGTGGCTTGGACGCAAACGGAGACAGGAGTGACGGGAGTCGCCTTTAGTTTCGAGCAGCACCCTGATTTATAAGAGTCAGCTGTATTTCCGCCGTCCCAGCAGCACTCGGGAGTTTTGCCGCACTTGTTACCGCTAAAGAAAAAATAACCGACAGCGGCACCTAAGGCACCGCCCAGGAGAGCTCCGGTCGTGCCACCCAAAAAGTAGCCACCCGCAGCACCTAGGGCGCCGCCAAGGAGCAAGGGCATCCAGTCGATTTGAGCATGTGCTTGAGGAACCAAGAGGTTAAACAAGCCAGCCGCGGCAGATTTGGGTTTGCCATAGTCTTCGGTCAGAATTTTTTCGATTTTGCTGACAAGGCCTTTCACTGTCGAGAGATCTTTTTTGGTCAGCACGCGCTTATTGATCGAGATCACGTTGCCCGCAGATTCAGATTTGATTTTCATGACAAGCGTCATGCCCTCGTAACTATACGTAACGGTATCGCCGTCGACCTTTGTGTGAGGAGCTTTGAGTTTTCCTTTATTCTCGAGAAAGGGCGAAAAATCTTGAGCCACCTCGGCGGGGAGAAACTTGGCCATGCGGTTGTAATAGGCGGCCAGGTTTTCGGTTTCGGGGCCTTCTTGCAAGACCGCCAAAAACTCCCGGGTACTGGGGGATAGGTCAAACTTGCTTTTGCCCATGGCGGCCTGTGGAATCGACGCGATCAACAAACTCAAAATTGCTGCAAACGTCATTAAGAATCGAATCATCTTCATAGTCATAACCCCCGGCCTTTGCGGCCAGCCTTTATTCTGGGCTGAAAACCAAAGTCTGATCAAGCCCAGTTCAGAGCAAGAATCTCAATTTGAATTGGTGGGGGACTTTGCCCTGAGGCCTGTCTCATTTTGAGATTGCGGAAGACCCGCCCTTGGGCGGAGGATCGTGGCTTGACATTGGGGTCCAAATTGAAGATTTTGATGACCTTAACCAGACAAGAACTCACTCGGGCCCGGGTGGCGGAACTGGTAGACGCGCTAGTTTCAGGTACTAGTAATCGTAAGGTTGTGCAGGTTCAAGTCCTGTCCCGGGCACCAATTGTCACAGGTTCAAAAAACCAATAGATTTCGAATAGATGCAATCGACCTAAAACCTGCGCATGTTCATGTTATTGGTCCTGATGCAGAAGCCAAGTTTGATATATCCACCATGGAATGTACTGAAAATCATGGGTTTTCGGAGAAGTCAGTGAAGCGAATTAAACAATATTTTAATGAACGAAAAGATCGTCTGCGGGAGGCATGGGATGAGTACCAAGAATAAGAAAATTTCTTATGGCAATGTTGAAGTTCCTGAGAGCGCCTTTAATCCGAAAAATATCAAAGAGCGCATTACCATCATGCTCGATCAGGATATTTTAGATGCCTATCGGACTAAGGCAAAAAAAGCAGGAGATAAATATCAATCTTTGATCAATCGCACTTTGCGAGAGGCTCTGGGGCAGCCCGGTCTTGAAAAAAGAGTTGAGCGCCTTGAGCAAAAGATGAAAAAATTAGGATAATTTCATTGAGCAGAACAGTGCCAGGCAAATGCCTCGCTTGCTCCAATGAGGTTTCCAACTCCAACCCAGCTCCCGAGTTTCTGGCGCAGCGCCCTTAATTCCGTGCTCGAAAGGATCTTCGCTTCGGGATAACACTCGTATTCAAATAAAAACAGCGCGCACGCCTGCCCAAGGTGTTCGTCTACTTGTTCGACCTGCGTACCAAATTTCGCGCTAGCGAAATTTGTATCGATTCTCTGATTTCTGGTTTCACGAGCATCCGCAACTTAGGATGGAGTCAGGGGCTTTGACGGCTCCTACGAGTATTCGCATTTACGTTTTACAAAAAAAGAAATTGAAATCGATTTTGATAAAAAAGTAGGATGGATAACAACGGCCTCTCCGCTTCAAACGTCAACGAAACTAGGGAGAAGCTCTTTTAAGGAGATGACATGCCTCAAACAAAATCATTCGCAGCTTATTCTGCCGCCGAGCCCTTAAGGCCCTATACCTTCGATCGTCGCGAACCCGATGCAAATGATGTTCTTATTGAGATCCATTACTGCGGTGTTTGCCACTCGGATTTGCACACCGTGCGAGGGGATTGGGGTCCACAAAAGTATCCGCTGGCACCGGGTCACGAAATTGTTGGCAAAGTGGTCAAGGCCGGCAAAAAAGTAACAAGATTTAAAGTCGGTCAAAACGTAGGCGTTGGTTGCATGGTGAACTCGTGCAGCAAATGCAAATCCTGCAAAGAAGGCGAAGAACAGTTTTGTGAAAAAGGGGCGACATTTACTTACGGTGCAGCGGACCCAAAAGAAAAGGGTGCAGTGACTCAAGGCGGTTACTCGAGCCTGATCACGGTGGATGCAAAATTCGTCTTAAGCATGCCCAAAAATATGCCGCTCGATCAAGCGGCTCCTTTGCTTTGTGCCGGTATTACCACCTATTCACCTCTGAAGCGGTGGAAGATAAAGAAAGGTCAATCCGTCGGGGTTGCGGGACTCGGCGGACTTGGTCACATGGCGGTCAAATTCGCGCGTAGCATGGGCGCAAAAGTAACCGTACTCAGCACATCTGAAAAAAAACGTGGGGACGCGCTTAAGTTGGGTGCCCACAAATTTGCGGTCACAAAAACTCCCGAAGATTTTGCGGCCCTTGCGGGAACTTTTGATTTTATTCTGGATACAATCTCGGCCGATCACGATTACAACGCTTACTTAGGTTTGCTTAAAAAAGGCGGAACGCTGACGCTGGTGGGAGTGCCAAATCCCCAGCCCTTAGCTTCGGGTTCTTTGATCTTTGGCCGTAAAATCTTGAATGGTTCGCTGATCGGCGGCATCAAAGAGACGCAAGAGATGTTGAACTACTGCGGAAAACATAAAATTGTTTCCGACATCGAGCTCATCCCAATGCAAAAAATCAATACGGCCTATGATCGAATGCTCAAATCCGACGTGAAGTACCGATTTGTAATCGACATGAAGACGCTCTAGTCACCTATTTCAAAACCAGAATGGGAACGTTACTGCCTCTTACAATTTGACGAGTAATACTGCCGCCCATAAGCGCTGCCAAGGGGCCAGCTTTTGCGCTAACAGCCACGAGATCTATTCTCTTCTTTTTCATATTCTCAAAGATTAGATCAGAAGTTGCCTTAAACTCAGAGGCGACAATCACATCAACAGAAATGCCCGAGCGCTGGCACTCTTGCTCGATCCACGTTTTCATTCGATCGACTTTCCTTCGATAGGCGTGAATTTTCGGATTGGATTCATCCCCAGACCATTTATAAATCACTTCTGCTTGATGAAATACGGTGAGATCTGATTCTAGTTTTTTACAATAGGCGAGAACAGTTTTCAGATGCTTTTTTGAGGCGGGACTAAAGTCACTCGTGTAGAGTACATTTTTAATTCTGGGTGCTACTTTGGTTTGTGGATTGAAAATCAGTAAACTTAATTTACTTCTATGAATTGCCGTTTCAGCGAAGCTTCCGATGGCAAGACGTAAATAGCCCTTTCTGGCGTGCGTGAAAAGACCAATCAGATCTGCGCCTCGATCAGAGGCAAGCTTCAAAAGGCGGTCCACAGATTTTGTGTTAGACATAGTTGGATAGTCGATGACATGGATATTTCTATCCTCCTGTTTTATTCGCGCCTTTTTTAACTCTTGTTTTATCAACCTACGCGGATAAATACTGAACCGCTCATCTTCTGGGATATCAAAAGCCAAATTGAGTGAAGATTCAGTGCGGGTAACAACAAACCCCACCTCAACCTTCGATGGCGAGCCAACGAGAAGACTGAGGGTGTCGTGCATGCCCTTTAGTCTCTTTTCATCTTGGTGAAACGGTTCAAATGCCCACAGTGCTTTCATGTTCTATTCTCCTTTTTTATTCATCAGGTTGAAGTGAGTGCTAAGCCAAGCTTTTGGTTCATAACGAAGTCTCCATGGACAAATTGTCTCAACGGTGAGGCAACTCTGTCCTAACACGCAACTTCAAATTCATCCTAAGCAAGCTTAAATCCATATCTACTCCCTGATAGCAGGCGGCATGCCAATTTCTCGAAACTTGTCGGGCAGGCGCTAGAGATCGTAAAGATACAGATGCCGAAGTAAATCCTTTTGCGCAAATTTTGGGATGAATCTGCTTCCCACTTCAAATGGACTTCCAGATTTGTTTCTGTGAGATTCTGAGACGGTTCTCTAAATCTGAAAATTTGAATGGGTCTGCCATGTATAGTCCGGTCAAAGATGGGATCTTGAAAACGGCAAAGTCAGTTTCTTACAATGAAGCTGGCCCCCCAGTGAATTTGCGCGATCTCGTGCATTGTTTTTGGGAGCTTAAGACTGAAAATCTTTTGCCGGATGATTTTTGTTACCATGTTTTGCCTGATGCTTGCGTCAACATCTTGTTTAACCAAATTGACACAAACATCTCTGCAATCACGGCTCTTCATACGAATTTCAAAGTGCTTAATCTTGGCAAATCATTTCACTATGTCGGTGTTCAGCTACTTCCTGGCGTCTGGCGAGGAGATCCAGATCAGATTATCAGTCGATTTGTGGATCAACCCTATGAGGGTCACCTGCCGTTGCTTGAGACAAGCAATGAAATGGCCTCGTTGAATTTTTCTGGGAAGCAGGGAGTTCTCACCAAGCTCATCGAAAAACTAGTTCGTGACGAAATAGTAGCCGCCAATCGTGTCGTCGCCAAATTGCTGACAAGTATTGATGAAATTCATTCAGTGAAAGAGATGGCGAACCTAGCGAAGATGTCGCCCCGGCAGCTGCAACGAACTCTCAAGCAAACAACAGGATTCACGCCGCACGATTTTCTGAAGGTGTTGCGATTGCAGCAGACCTTTAAGCAGGATTATCTAGCCCACTACGCCGACCAGTCCCACTTTATTCACTCTTTTCGGAAAATGACGGGCTATACACCAACGAAATACACAAAAAAATTTGATGTCTGATTTCTACAATATTACTTCCCTATGATCGGCTACTCTAAGCCAGGACCAATAAAATGAAAGGGACAAAGAATGGCAAAGACCAATGCGATCGGATGGTTTGATATTTACGTCGATGATATGAAGAGAGCCTCCTCTTTTTATGAGGCTGTGCTAAAGCTAAAACTTGAAAAAATAGGTGATCCTACTGGTGAAACGCAGATGCTGAGCTTCCCAGCCGATATGACGTCATATGGTGCCTCAGGGGCGTTAGTGAAATCGAGTCATTCCGGCCCAGGAGTCGGCGGCACGATGATCTACTTTAGCGTCTCAGATTGCTCTGTCGAGGAATCACGAGTCGTAGCTGCTGGCGGTAAAGTCATCAGATCAAAGTTTTCAATTGGAGACTTCGGCTGGGTGACCTTGTGTGAAGATACCGAGGGAAATAGGGTCGGTTTCAGCTCAATGAAATAAGTTCGCCCCGGCTACTTGCTACGGCTCTTCGCCTTTATCCATTTGCTTGCGCATCTTTTGTTCCCAATGGTTCAGGCGCTTGCGGGCTTTTTCGGGCTGCTGCTTGACGGTCTCGTCAAATAGCTTTTTGTCAGTATCTTTAATACTCACCAGGATTTGAGCGATATCAAACTGGTCATCTTTTTCAACGAGTCTTGCCGCCAGAGGCAGGACTTTCGTAAACTCTTTTTTGCGGATCTCTGCAGATTTTGAAAACTCCGCCGTCTCGAGATAATCAGCCAAGGTTCGCGCCGCGGTCACTTCATTTTCGTCCGCCTCGGCTTGGATTTTGTCCATCTTTTCGCACACGAGACAGGCTGAAGCTGAAGGTGTTGGCGCCAACGGATTTTGCGCAAACAAAGCGCCACTTAAAGATAAAATCAAAATCAGAGATGTCATCGTCGATTGTCCCTTCTCGTTCCCGTGGCCCGTTTCTTGGGTCGGCTTTGTCGTTGCGGTGAGTCCGCAATGCCTTGTCCGCAGCGGCCAATCGCGCTGGCCTGGATGCTTTCAGCGTCGGCAAAAAAACAGCCCGTCAACGTGCGCCGTCCTGGAGGGATCGCCAAGCGGTCAATGCGGTCCGATCCCGAGGCATAGTAATGATAGGCCCCATCGCTGCCGAGCACTTCAATATGGCCCGCCGTATCGCCAGTTCGGCGCTTGTGAGGTCGGCCTGGATACCGGCCGGAATAAACTAAAATGGCGCCGGGTGTACTGCATCTGGACATGTCGTTGCGAAACCCCGCTCGCGGAAGGTCTTGCATGGCATTGATTGCGTTCCCACCCGAGAGAACACCCCGAACGCAGTTCAGATTTTTTTGCAAGGCATGGGCAATTATTTTTTTAACGGCTCTGTAGCAAACCGGCCCTTCATTGGTTCGGCCCACACCCAGCGCGGCGCTGTTTGCCAGCTGGGAGGTCATATCCCCGCCGCCGCTGCTATTAAAGCCACTGCCGGCCGAGACGTTGCTTTGAAAGGGGTTGCCTGAACTGGATTGCACGCGGTCCGCGGAGGTGCTGGGCTGCATTCCGTTGGCGACTTGTAAAAACAAAAAGCTGAGAGAGCTTAAAAACAAAATTTTCACTTAAATATCAGTTTACAAGAGCAAGGCGCTCATTCAAGGCCGGGACAGGGCTCATCTCTTTGAGCTAGGCGATCGTCTGGTTTAACTTAAACAAAACCAAGTGACCTCATGCTTGTTGTGCTGAAGGTGGACGGCTTTGGAATTGGGAATCTCTAGAAACTGACTCAAGGTTTTGCTGTCGGTTTCACCCTTAAACTTGATCGTGCAGACAAAGTTCTGGGCCCACTTTTGTTCGCGCCACTGGGTCACCAAAGCGAGTAAGTCCTGGGGAAAGCAAATCAAGTCCGAAAAAAACCAATCGACCGGGCCCACGAGCGATTGTAAATCCTGCGCAAACGCATCTTTGCGAAGCCACTTCACGCCCTTCATTCGAAGCACTTTGGGATCCATTTCGCCTTTATCAACGGCAATGACCGGGCATCCGCGATTGGCGAGCACCCACGTCCAACCCCCAGGTGCGCTCCCGAGCTCGAGACAAGTTTCACCAGGCTTCGGAGCAAAACCCTCACGAGTAAAGAGCTCCCATAACTTTAAATAGGCGCGCGAAGGGGCCGCTTTTGATTCCTCAAATTCCCAAGAAAAGGGTGGAACCGCAGGTTTAAGCTCGGGCGAAAACCAAAGCTCATTCTCATCGACCAACGAGTAGACGCCCAAAGGACCCGAGGGAACGGTCTCAAAAGCTTTGCGTTTGCGTGAAATCAAAGGACGAAGGCCCTGACGGATCAGTTCGCTTCGGCGAAAGTGCGACATCGAAGACTCGCACCAAAGCTTGCCCCGAGTCTTCAGTTCGTTTTGCGCTTGTGAGATCGAATCAAAAAAAAGTTCTTCGGCTTGCGAGGCACGAGCCTGAGCCCAAACGAAAGAGTGCTCCGAAGCTTCGACAAAAAAGAGGTGTTCTTTGCGGGCACGAACTTTGACTTTTTTTTGCACCAGTTCCCGAGCGAGTTCTTCTGCAAAGTCGGGAGCGGCCCAAAGAAGTTCTTTCACGGCTTCTCCCTTGTTAATAGTAAAAACTGAACAACTGAATGTCGTAGAATGAGACACTTGAAAAGGCTTAACGCGCGCCGATGCGGTTGACCTGACCGGGGTCCAAGGGGCAAGTTGCGAAGGTCACAAGAAAATGAAAGAGAAAGAGGGCTTATCATGAGCATCATGAAAGAGTTCCGCGAGTTTGCAGTTAAGGGAAATGTGTTAGACATGGCGGTTGGTTTGATCATCGGGGCCGAGTTCGGCAAAATTGTGAACTCGCTTGTCTCTGACGTGATCATGCCGCCCATTGGGCTCATCATTGGCGGCGTCGATTTTAAAAATCTCTTTGTCACGATTAAAGACGGTCTCACCCAAGCGGGCCCTTACGCGACTCTTCCCGACGCACAAAAAGCAGGAGCGGTCACAATCAACATCGGAAACTTCATCACGACTTTGATCACTTTCACGATCATTGCGTTTGCGGTTTTCATGATCGTGAAAACGATGAACAAATTCCGTACCGAAAAACCCCAAGCTGTTTAAGGATTAAAGATGAACTCCGTAAAACGCTATTTGAAGGCCATTTTAGTTTTGGTGATTGTCGCTTTTGCGACCTACATTTTCGTTGAATTCTATCCGTTTATTTTTTCGAAGAAGGTTGTAGGCGTCATCGAAAACGTCGAGCGCATTCAGCTCAACGTGTCGCTCATGCAAAACTCAGGTGATGCGGGTGCAAACTCGACGATCAATCCGCAGCTCTTTTCATTTTCAGTCGCCATTAAATCAACGGACGGTGAGATTCACACGTCCTCAGCAGAAGACAGACAGTGGGCCGTCGCCCAAAAAGGTCAGTGCGTTGAGGCCGTCCTTTATCCTTACCCGCCATGGAAACTCATGAAGGGCGGGACCTATTTTAATGCCCGTCTGGACAAACTATTTGAGTGCCAAGTGCCCAACTAAAGAAACGGCAGCCCGCTTCATTTGCGCAGGCCGATCCGGCCTTTTTCATCAAAAGGGACTTCGAGTCCCTTGACCGAAAGAGTTCCCTTGACCCAGTAAGGCACTTCTTTATCGGTCAAAACATTGAACCCTATATTCAGCAGATCCGACCAGGCCACTTCGAAAGGGAGCTCGACCGCCGTGCTTTTATTTGCGATCAGGGTGGGAAGCTCTTTCCAGTGCTGCGAGAGCACGCGTTGATCTCGGACTAAAATTTCGGCCTTCAAGTTTTCGACGAGGAGATCATAGCCATTTGGATTCTGAACATCCATTTTGAGAGCGAGCTTTATTTTCTGTAATCCAAGCTCCTCAACCTGCAGCGACTCGTTGCTAATTTTTGGCGCTTTAAAGACAGAAGAGACCAAGCTTGAGCAGCCCGCACCGAGAATCAGGACAAGGCTTACAAGAAAACCGATTCGAAAGCTGATGGTTCGACTGAAAGTTAAGATCCGCTTCATTTTTAGTACCCTCGCTTGTCATGACGGTGATTGTGTCCGCGCTTTGCTCTTTTGTCGAGGTTTACGATTTGCTTTTGTCTGGACTCGTTCGGGTTCTTCAGCCGGGTAAAACTCCGGACTTCAGTTGCACGCGGATTTGCACCAGGCTTTCGTTGTGCTTGGTCTCAAGCTCATCGGAGGTCCTCACCAAATCCAAGCAAATCTCGAGCTGTTTTTGAATCAAGCCTAGGTAGCGCGGAGAAATGCGCCGGATCAGCATTTTTTGCAAAAGCGTTTCAAATCCAAATTGTTCACCGAACTGCAGATCCCACTCGTCAAACTGTTCGTAGGACTTAATCAAGGTGTTGTCATCAGCTGAAGAGGGAAAGCGCCATTCTGTCGTTTGCAGCTGCACCGTCTCGCCCGTCATTAAGAGAAATTTGCCGTCATCGAGGTCTGCCAAGGTTTTTTCAAAAGGAATCCGTTTAAATTTTTTTTCGAGCTCTTTGCGCTGCAGAGGTCTTCGGGCCATGGTCAAGACCAAGAACAAATGATAATGCGAAATCGATTTTACCAAGATGGCAACTTGGCGCTTCGTGAGCTCACGAGTCGACCCGTCCAGCACTGCGGTCTTTTGCAAGGGCGTGGACTCTGGCCGAGTGGGCCGCTCGCTCGGAAAGAGATAAGCAAAGTCTGGAAATTGGCTCCGCGAGTAACTCTTGACGAGCTCGTCTTGCCATTCTTTTGGCAGTGCTTTGGCGATTTGAGAGATGAGCTGTGGGCTCGGAACGAAATCGCCATTCTCGATCTTCACAAACGTGGGGTAGTTGCATTCAAGCCCACGCTTTTGAAGCGCTGAGTGAAAACTTTTCCTGCTGGAAAAGCCCAATTCTGACCGTAAAAACGAAAGAAACCCAGTTAGAGTCATAATTTCCTTATAAGAAATAATATCTTAATAAGAAACTAGGCGGCAAGCCTGATCTGCACTAGGTTCCGCCCCATCAACCAAACGAGGAGTTTAAATGAAACAAAGTGCTTTCGTCTCAATCTTGATTTTATTGACTAGCGCAGCGGTTTTTGCCGGTAACGGAGTCGAGAGAGAAGCCATTCTTGGAGACAAGTCATCAATGCCCTTAGAAGTTCAGGAGCGTCTTGTGCAAGTGATCAACAAGTCGTGCCCGCAATTGGCCACTTTAAAGTACACAACTTCGGTGGACCAAGTTTTGGTTGATGTCGAGGACGTTGATCAGGGTGTTCAAGATGTGACTTATGATATCCGTTTGATCACGTCTGTGATGGATAACTCTGGGCAATTGGAGCGCATGAAAATCGTGCTTAAGCGCTATGACGGATCGAATCCTGCGATTGACTGGTTTGAGCTCCTGGACGTTCAAACCCCCGCGTTTTGTCAGTAGTTAAAAATGATTGAAGTGATCCGAAGACCAGGATGGGCCTGATCTTCGGTGGTTTTGTGATGTTTTTGATTTTGTGATGACAGACCAGACTGACCCCCTCATGTTTGGGCCTGATTTGAACTCCCGTGAGAAATCTTTTTTAGGTTTCTCTCGGGAGTTTTTTTTGACCAAACTCATGATCAGCATCCACCGTGCGCACCACGGCTATAAAGACTAAGCCAAGAGATTCTTGAGGAGAGTTTCAGCCTCATTCGCCACGATAAAACACTTGCGATGTTTGGGCTGAACGAAACCTTCTTCCGTCGCCTTGTCAGCAAAAGCGATCAGCGAGTCGAAGTAACCAGCAACATTAAGAATGCCGATCGGTTTGAGGTGCAGATTGATTTGCTTCCACGTGATGATTTCGAAAAGTTCATCGAGCGTTCCGAAGCCACCCGGAAGAGCAATAAAACCATCAGACAGGTCGGCCATGAGTTGTTTGCGTTCGTGCATAGACTTGACGATGCGCAAGTCTTGGATCGTCTGGTGATTGATTTCTCGGCTCGACATGAAGTCAGGCATCACCCCGATCACGTGTCCGCCCTTTTCAAGGGCACCATCAGCCACTTGCCCCATGAGGCCGACGGCGGCTCCGCCGTAAACAACCTCGAGGTTGTTAAGAGCTAAAAGCCGCCCCAAGTTTCGTGCGGCTTCGATAAAGACGGGATTCGCTTGAATGCTCGAGCCGCAAAAGACGGCGATTCGTTTCATGCGTTTCCAGATTTACGACGAGTGCGCCCTCCAGAGCCATAAAATTGCGTGTGAAGTTTTTGTTCAACTTCGTCGAGCGTGGCCTGGAGCATGGCCTTATAAGCGTCATCCATCGAAACATGATAGAGCTTGCACAGTTTTTTGAGTTTATGAATGGGCGGGCTTGAAAGGCCGCGCTCCCAGTTCGAAACAAACTGTGGCGAAGAGTAACCCAGCTCTTTTGCCACATCTGCCTGTGACAAGCCTGAGCCTTCGCGTGATTTTTTGAGAAGGTCTGCAATAGGAGCTTTGCGAATCATAAAGAACCTCCGGTCCATGTGTGTGCCCTGCCCTAAAGTCCTAGGCTAAAGGAAATCTTAACAATAGGCGAGCTCTAACGCTTCGCGCTTATCAACAATTTCCTGACACAAGCACTTAGCCCGCAAGGTCTGTGGCAATAAACAAATTTTGACTGAGAGACAGGGTCTTTTGTTTGTTCGCGAGGGACCAAAGTCCGGAGCTCTAGTTAAGCTCGAGGTGGGGCCTGGGTCCTGAGCGCATTTTGATTGAGTGGAGCTTCGTCCAGGTTGACCTCTTTTTGTCGCTCGAGCTTGGACATCATGAGGTACAGCGAGGGCACGACAAACAGAGTAAAGACCGTCGAGACGAGGCTTCCGCCGATGATTGTGAGCCCCATCGGCTTTCGTGTTTCGGCCCCGATGGCATTTCCGATGACGAGCGGTAGAGCCGCGCAGACGGTCGCAATGGAGGTCATCAAAATGGGGCGTAGTCGTAACGGGCAGGCCTCGAGAAGGGCTTCTGGAACGCTCATGCCCTTGTGCCGCATCTGATTGGTGAATTCAACCAACAGGATCGAGTTCTTCTTGGCGATTCCCATGAGAACGATGATCCCAATAAAGCTAAACAGATTCAGCGACACGCCAAACAGCCACAGCGCTAAGAAGGCTCCGGTCAAGCTAAACGGGAGCGCGATCAAGATCACAAAAGGATGAACGAACGAGTTAAACTGCACGGCCAAGATCATGTAGGCCACCAGAATCCCGAGCAGCAGCGCTGTGATTAAACTTTTGAAAGCCTCTCGAAATCCCGAGGACGAACCCTCGAGTCCAAAAGAATAGCCGGTGGGCAAGATCTGTTTTGCGAGTTCGGCCGCCCGGTCCAAGACTTGGGCCTGCGACTTGCCCGGAGCTAAGTTGCCAAATACCGAAATGGCCCGCTGCCGGTTCAGCCGCGAAATCGATTGCAAAGCACCATCTCGCTTCATGGTGACGACTCTCTCGAGCGGCAGCAGATTTCCAAACGAGTTGCGCACGGGGATCATCCCAATGTCCGCCTCGCTCGTGATCATTTCGTCGGGAACCTTGACCCGAATATCAAAGCGACGCCCATCAGCTGTGAAGCGCCCCTGTCGGGTTCCACCGAGCGCGGCGGCCAGGGTCCGCGACACTTGGTCGCGGGTAACACCCCATTTTTCCATTTGCTCGGCATTTGGTTTCACAATCAGTTCAGGCAGTCCCATTTTAAAGTCCGTGTCCAAATCCTGGGTCAGGCCTTCCT
>JBKCUU010000047.1:0-75478 GCA_046318155.1 Bdellovibrio sp.
GCCGAATAGTGTAATAAATAGCAAAGAAAAACACGCGTGTCTCTTCTGGAGTTCGACTACTGTCAAAGCTAGAAATTTTTAACTATTCGATTTTACTTAAGAATTATATTGGCGGTGTGGACGGGACTTGAACCCGCGGCCTTCCGCGTGACAGGCGGACGTTATAACCAACTTAACTACCACCCCGCGGTGGTTTTGAGTCATCAAGATATACGGGTTCACAAAAGAGGAATCAACATTTTTTGCGAGAACAAAGAGCCTGTTTTTTCAGCATTCTCAGGCCTCAGGGTCACTCGCCACGCCTAAAACCAGCAGGAACTCCTTTTCAGGCAAAACGACCCGGTTGATCCAGCCTGACAGGGCTTCCATTCTGAGCCGCACCTCTTTGGAATGAGCGTGCGAGTGCCGACCATCCCCATTTGATCAAGCTTCCCTTTCGCCTTGTTTTGGGTAAACCTCCAGACAATGGAGGTCTTATGTTGCGTCAGCTTCTCGTTCTCACTTTTCTTGCGCTGCTGGGTTCTTTTTCACAGGCCAAACCCAGCGAAACTAAAGCCCAAGTTTTTGCTGTTAAGGGAATGCACTGTGAAGCCTGCGTGAGCAGCATTCGCAAAAAGATTTGCACCGAGGGGACTTACTCCGCCTGCGACGTGGCTTTGACAGATGCAAAAAAGCAGTTGGGCGAAATTCGCATCACCCCGAAAGAGGGTCAAACGATCGATGTCACAAAAATGCGAACGCAAGTTTCAGATCTGGGTTACGAACTCAAAAACTAAATGCCACCCACCGGCAGACCGGTTAAAAAATCCACGCCCGAGCTGGTGGGCTGACCATCGGCAATGAGAGCATCAAAATCCCAACGGTCTTTATCCATCAATTGCGAAGGCCTTAAATTGGCCTGAGCCGTTAACATCGAGGCACTGATGGCGGGAATGTCTTTTTCTAAATCTGTTAATAGCTTCTTCATCTTTTGCCGCTTCATGCCCTCTTGCGAACCACAGAGGTTGCAAGGGATGACCGGAAAGCTCCAGTCCTGACCCAAAGAGATCAAGTCGGCTTCGGGAACATTGATCAAGGGCCGAATGACGATATTGCGCCCATCATCAGATTTAAGCTTAGGCGGCATTGCCGACAACTTCCCCGAATAAAACAAATTCAAAAGCAGCGTCTGATTGGAATCGTCGCGGTGATGTCCTAAGGCCATCTTGGTAAAACCCTGAACTGAGGCATAATCATACAAGATCGCGCGCCGGAGACGAGAGCACAGCGAGCAATAAACGCCGTTCGTGACTTTTTCGGTGACGATCGAATAGGTGTCACGCTCAACAACATGCAGGCGCGCACCGACTTCGGTTTCGACCCAAGACTTAAAGGCCGTGACGTTAAAACCGGGCTGCTTTTGATCCAAGATCACGGCTTCGACATCAAAATCAAAAGGGGCGCGGCGGCGAATCTCCATCAAGAGCGCAAGCAAGATCGAAGAGTCCTTGCCTCCGCTGGTGCACACCATGACCTTGTCACCCTCTTCGATGAGCTTGTAATCCGCAATGGCTCGGACCATTTGCTTGCGGATACTGATCGCGGTGGGGTGGTCGAATTGAATGGGCATGCTGTCCTTAGGCCTCTGCGATGACTTTGAATTCAACGTGGATGGGGGTGGGCAGGGCTCCCACCTCAATCGTCGTCCGTGTAGCCTGAATCGTTGAAAAGTGCTTGGCGTACACGGCATTGAACGCTTTGAAATCACGCTTCATGTCGGTGAGAAACACCTGCACGTCAACGATTTTTTCAAAACTGCTGCCCGATGCTTCAAGGATGTTTTTAATATTCTCAATAACCGATTCTGTCTGCACGGTGACGTCGTACCACTGCACATTGCCATTGACGTCTTTTTGCACTCCGGGGATGTCTGTCGTCCCGGGCTTACGCGGTCCTACGCCCGATAAAAACAAGAGCGAACCAACTTTGCGCGCATGGGGGTAAGCTCCTACAGGTTCGGGTGCTTTCTTGCTGTTGATAATCGTACTCATGGCAGCTCCACATCAAAGTACCAACGGTCATGATCAGGATCCCAATCATCCCACGTTGGAATTTTTTCTAAGGATGAAAGTAAACTTTCGGGAACAAGACCCGGGACTAAAAACGCTTTTTGCCGCCGCAAAGAATAGGGGTTGCGAAGCCCAAACCCTAGAGTTCCTAAAATTCCGCGCGCCACATACCACGTCGCCTGCGGATTCCAACCGTGGGCAATTTTGATCACGACGCCAAGCCCTTCGGGAAAATCCGGATGCTCAATCGCCATCCCCAGTAAACCATCAGCACCTTCTTTGGCGATGACCTTACCTCCACAAGATTTCATGATCGTGGTATCAAGCCTGTTAAATCCCCCGACCAAATCGGGATGACGGATCATCGACTCCCAAATCCAGTCTTCATTTTTAGTTTGAGCTAAACCCGCATAGCACTGGGCCAGTTCTTTAACGGTCATCGACACCGTCGGCAAACCATCCCCATCACGCGCGATCCGAAGTGGCGCCCAGCTGCTGCCAAGATATCGGCGCACAACTTTGATGTACTCTTGAAAGACTTGGTGATTTGGCAGCGTATAACCCGCGCGGCTCCAACCTTTGAGCCGGCAACCCAGCAAGATACCCGCGTGATGACCCGAGGAGTTGTTGTACCAGCGCCTGGGACGGCGCACTTGCCGGCCAAACTGCACCAAAGGCAAATCAAGAGGCGTTTGCATCAGGCCCCACTCGGACTCATTCAGCAAACTTTGCGAGGCTTCGACGTGTTCAGCGGCCCCGTTGTGAGACGAAACGCTGATGGCTTTTTGCGTCCAATCCGTTGTGGTCTCGAGCTCTTTCGAGAAGACCTTCATGTACATGAGCTTCATCATGCTTCGGCCGTAGCACAAAACATCACCGCCAAAAGAATGGACCAGCTTGTCGCCACTAAACCAGGCCACCGCGCCGTGAATGGTATTTTCACTCACACCATTGCGGCGGTAATCCACCAAAGGCTCCCAGGCGACGTCACGTCCGGTCGGTAAACCCTTCACTTGATCCCCGAATGGACTCTTGGGGTAATTGCGAGAACCCGAAGTCATGCCTCGTCCTCGTCTTGTAAGCCCGCATTCAGCGTTTGGCTGTTCATCCCGCGGCTCTCAGCCAGTGACGGCCCTAAGACATTGCGCTCACCCGTATAAAACTCGGGCGAGTCTTCATCAAACTCGAGATCCCGCGCCGAGAACTCGGTCGGCACTAAACACACAACCGCACTTCCGGTTCCGCACACGGGCTCATAGGCCAAGACTTCACCCTTGTAGCGGTTGTGGGGACCAGCCACGGTCGACAACCACCAAAGTGGCTTGAAGTTGTTTACTTTTTTAACGCGAGCTTCTTTTTGAATTTGGCGCGAGAGCTGAGACAGATCCTCGAGCCGTCCTTTTTCAAAAAACTCGATCATTTTCAAATTCCACTCTTGGTCTTTGAGCGAGTGGATTTTGTCATTTTTGGGATCAATAAAAGTTTGATGCAATCGATTTGAAAGTGTCGAGATCACAATGGCCACGGCTTTTTTGTTTTGCTCTTTCAGCGCGTCGAGCGTGGCTTTCGCCAAAACCACGGTTTCGGCGCGGTCGGCATACATGTTCGAAGACAAAATCACCGCGGGCAAACGGTTCTCGGGATTCACAAGCTTCAAAGCGACGACCGAGCCCGTGTCGATCGGAAAGCCGTGATAATCAACTCCGCGCATATGCAGGCCGCGCTTTTCACCATGCGCGACGATTGCTTTGGCGATTTTGGAGTCCATGTTGAATTTGTAGGGAATGCTGCCCAGATCATGAAACTCTTCATCGACGTGCACCCATTCGCAAACTTCGCGGCACTGCACCTGATGACCCAGCACTGAAGGCCACATCGTCGAGTAGATCAAAATGACCTCAGCCCCCGAAGATTCAATCTCGGCGCGCACCTTTTCAAAAGCTTGCCGAAGGTTACCATAACCCGGATTCGCCTCGGGCGTTAGAAGCGGCTGAGGCAATCCCGGAAGAACAAAACTTTTCACAACAAGATTTTGCGGGCTCATGTGAAATCCCTCCACTCGACAATCGCATTGCCGGTGCCGATAACGGTGCCATACGCGTGCACGACCGCTGGCTTGGTCGGAAAATTCATCGAGGCCAAGAGCCAGCTCAAGGCACCCGAGTCGGTTTCGGCTATGGCCTGCTCGGTAAAATCCGGAACCAAATCAAAAACTTGCTTGGACTTTCCGGCCTTGAACATTTCGATGAGCTTCATATCCCACAAATACTGGGAGTGGTTGTAGATATGTTCCTGGCTCATGTCTTCAGGCAGCGGCGGTTCTTTGGTAAAGTGGCGATGCGAGAGCGAGTTGCTGGCCAGCAAAACGACTTTTTTGCCGGACTTCTCGATCGCGGCCCGCGTGATTTTGGCGAGCGCGAGCATTTCTTCTTGCATCACATCCGGTGAAAAATAAGCCGAAGCCGCATGACTGGACAAAGACACAATCGGCTTGTCCCATTTGGGATTGGCTAAATGACAAGAGACGATCGTGCCGTAGTCGATCCGGTAATCCGGGTTCTGCATAAGCTTCATCGGAAACTTTGCCATTGAAGCTTCACGGGCTAAGGCTTCAGCCATGGCCACATCGACTTTGAGATCGTAGTGATAACGAAACAAATGCGGGAACACAGGGTCGACCGACAAACCTTTAAAGTGCGGATGCGCCAGCACGTGAGTGCCCACATAAGTGCGCCAATGCGGCGACAAGACCATGATCATGTCATAATCAAGAGAAGCTAAATTTTGACGGAGTTTTTCGTAGCCCCATCTTAAAGTTTCCCAGCCCCCTTCGGCCTTGGCTTCGTTCTGCGGAGGGTTCTCGGCATACACCAAATGCGGGGGGTGCGGAGCCAAGGCTCCAAGCACGATCTTTCCTGTTGCCATTATGATGTCCTCACACAGACCGTCGTGGTCTCGGTAAAAAAGTCGATCGAATGAATTCCGCCCTCGCGGCCGATCCCGCTGTGCTTCATTCCGCCAAAGGGCATTCGCAAATCACGGTGCAACCACGTGTTGATCCACACCGTGCCCACGCGCAACTCTCCTGCCATCTTTTGGGCCTTGCTTAAGTTTTCGGTCCAAACAGTCGCCGACAAACCGTACTTCACGTCGTTGGCTTTTTGCACAACTTCTTCAATCGAATCAAAGGCATGAATCGTCACGACGGGGCCAAAAATTTCTTCTTGCACGCAGCGGGAGTCTTGCGCCAATCCCGACAAAACCGTGGGCCTCAGCCAAAAGCCCTGCTGCAAGTCCCCGCTCATCAAAGGAACGGTGCCGCCCGCTTCAATGCGGCCACCTTCGCTGACGGCAAGATCGATATAGGACCGAACCTTTTCCCAGTGCGCTTTAGAAACCAAAGGCCCCATGAAACTTTTGTCACTGCGAGGATCACCCACCGTGAGTTTCTCAGTCTCGGCGACAAATTGTTTCACGAAAGAATCATAGATCGAGCGCTCGACATAAATGCGCGAGCCGCACAGACAAATTTCGCCTTGATTTAAAAAGCTCGACCGCAAGGTCATCGCGAGCGCTTTTTTCAAATCGGCATCGGCAAAAATAATGTTTGGATTTTTGCCGCCAAGTTCGAGCGAAACTTTTTTAAAATGTTCGGCCGAAGCTTCTAAAATCTTTCGGCCGGTGGCGGTGCCCCCGGTAAACGAGATGAGCGGAACATCGGGATGGCGCACCAGCGCATCGCCCGCTTCGTGGCCCAAGCCATAAACGATATTCAAAACTCCGGCAGGCAATCCGGCTTCAACACAAACATCCGCAAGCAAGTCGGCCGTCATCGAGGTCATCTCAGACGGTTTGCAAACCACGGTGTTCCCACAGGCCAGCGCCGGCGCAATTTTCCAGGTCAGCAAATACAAAGGCAAATTCCAAGGCGAGATCAATCCGGCCACGCCGACAGGCTTGCGGCTGACATAGTTAAGCGTGTGCGCATCCGTCGTCGACTCCTCTTCTTGCGCCAAAATCACTTGCGCGAAAAAACGAAAGTTCAGGACCGCTCGGCTGATATCCATCGAAGCCGCTAAATGGACGGGCTTGCCTTGGTCTTGGCTTTCGAGCCGGGCAAATTCATCCGCACGAGCTTCAATCAAATCAGCAATCTTGAGCAAGAACTTTGAACGCTCCGCCGCTGACGTGCGCGACCACGAGGCAAAGGCTTGGTGGGCCGAGGTCACGGCCGCATTCACATCTTGCTTTGACCCTCTGGCCAAAAAAGAGAAGACTTGTCCTGTCGCGGGATTCACGTTTTCGAGAAATTGCCCACCCAATGGAGAGGTTTTTTTCGCATGAATAAAATGAAGAATTTTTTGCATCGGCCACAGTCTTTGAGAGCCACAGGATTTCGTCAAGAAAGAACCCTGTTTTCATTGGGAGAACGCTTCGGCTTGACCCCTCTGGCAGACTCTTCGAAGATTCTAGTCATGATGATAACTCTTGTCCTCTCGATTTTGATTTCAGCTTGCGCGTCGGCCCCGGTGGAGATGCAACCTTCAGCGCGCCGCGCCGAGCTTTTCCCACTGATGAACCCACCCCTGCTCAGCGCCGAGAGCGAGGTGGCCCTGGGCGGCTTTTCGGCTTTGGCCTATGACGGCGTGGATGCTGAAGGATCGCACGTCTTTTGGGCGACGACCGACCGTGGCCCCAATGCACCCAGCTATGAACAAGACAAGAAAAAGGACCAAGAGTTTCGCCCTTTTTTGATTCCTGATTTTCAGCCCACCTGGGTCAAGTTTAAACTGAACAAAGCGACCCGCCAAATCGAAGTGCTGTCGCAAACGCCACTCACCACGTCGAATGGCAAACCCCTGACCGGTCTTCCCAACCTCGAACAGAGCAAAAAGCATCCCGGCGATGAAATCCCCGTCAACACCAAAGGTGAAGTCATCGCGATGGATTTGATGGGTTTGGACACCGAGGGTTTTTGCATTGATCAAAAAAACTTTGTCTGGATGGTCGAGGAGTACCGACCCTCGATCTTGAAGTTTGATCGCGATGGCAAACTTCTTCGTCGCTACGTCCCCATGGGATCTTTTGGTGTGCGCGAAATTAAAATGATCGATGCCGAGTACGGACGTGATTTGGTTCAGCAATCTTTGCCAAAAGAATTGAGTGATCGCAAACGCAACCGCGGCTTTGAGGGCGTGGCCTGCTTTAAAAACAAAGTCTACGCCATCATGCAAAGCCCTCTCAAAGGCGAAGGCAATAAAGTACGCTTGATCGAATTTGATCCCGAGAAAGAAGAAGTCAGCCGGGAGCTTGTCTATAAACTCCAAGACAAGGAGCAAGCCGATAAACTTGGCGACCTCACCACCGATGGCCACACACTTTACGCCATTGAACAAAATGGCGAGACCGGCAAGAACAGCATTCACCAGGTCTATAAAGTCACGCTGCCGGACGAAAAATCAAAAGACCTCGAAGTTCAAAAAGAACTCTTTGTGGATCTTGTCAAAATGGGCTTCTCGGCTTTTGAAAAGGTCGAAGGGCTTGCGTTTGTCAGCCCCAATGTTTTAGCGGTTGTGAGTGATAATGACTTTGGCTTGACCGGATCGCTGAACTTAAAAACAGGACTCGTTCCGATGGGCACAGCAAAACGCACGACCTTGGGACTTATCCCAGTCGCGGCGCCACCTGCTCCATAAAGATTCGCATTGAGGCCTTCACGGCCTCGTTGTCGTGATTGTTAAAATCAAACCACAGCATCAGTCGGTCTTCGGGGTGGTACTTGGCTTTGATGAGCTCAGTCACCTGAGCCGCATTCCCCGCAATCGTATTTGAGACGGCCGATGCGACCTTGGCGGGATCCAGCGTTTTCTCCATCGCTTTCCAATAATTTTCCCACGCACGCTTGGCTTGTGCTTTGGCCCGCTGGCTTTGTTCAGGAGGTGAAAGCCCTGGCGTCTCGTCTAAAAACAGCAGCACCGTTCGTGGCATCAGGTCTCGGCGCCAAGCACCGCCGTCTTTGTGATAGTGCTGCCGCATCCGCGCGTGCGTGTCTTCGATGACCTTTTCGGGTGTAATCGAAAGATTAAAGACACCAACAGGAAAAAACTGATTCGCTGCAATTTGCACTTCGGGATCATGCGAACCCAAAGTTAAGCGCAAGTTTTCAAGCGGCGCTTGAAACGGAATGACGCCAACTTTATCAAATGTCCAGTGACATGCGAGCGGGATCTTTTCGCGCTTGGGTCCCCCCGTTTGCTTTTGATCGGCACTTTGCACGCGGTCCCATTGTGCCGGGTCACGAAAATCCTGAGCTTGAAGAAACTGAATCGAAACATCTTTCGACGCCAATTTCTCCCCGCCCAAGAAACGTAAAAAGATCTCGGCCCCTTGAGCAAAATACTTATTCTTGATGACGTCCCAACCGGCTTTTTCAAGCTCGGTGCGAGCGACCATCCCATACGGGGTGTTCGAAAACGGAAAGCGTCCTGCGGCAAACCCCAGTTCAAGCTTGCGTTTTGCAGATGACTGAAAAGAGTTGAGCATTAAAAAAGTCCGCACGGCCTCGGCATGGGCGATGGGCCCACCGTTACAGACAATATTTCGAATCGCAGAGCCGACATTGATTCGTTTTGTCTGTGAAAAAAGCAAATGTGCCACTTGCAGGATGTCGGTATTCAGTCCGATCTCGCCTTTAAAGTGCGGAATGACGGCGTCGGCGTTTTCTTTTTGAACTTGGCAGGACAGGTGAGTCTCGGCCACCCAAGCGGTTTCGTAACCCAGCTCATCGGCGAGGCGAGCTTGATCAAAAAAACTTTCAAACATTTGTCTTTCACTCGGCGTAAAACCGTCAACTTCCGTTTGGCAAATCGAGAGAAAGACATCAAATTTCATAATGACGGCGTCCGTCCACCATCAACAGGAACGTTAATGCCCGAGATGTACGAAGCCGCGGGGCTCGCCAAAAATGCGATGGCTTCGGCCATTTCACGAGGCTCGCCAATGCGCCCAAGCGGAACAACAGATTTCCACTGCGATTCAATTTGCGATTCGGGAACTTGCTGCTTTTGAGCCGCAGCTCCGCGCAAAGAATCAAATCGTGAGGTGCGAATGAATCCGGGCAAAACATTATTGACAGTGACGCCAAACACGCCGACTTCACCCGCCAATGTCTTGGCCCAATTGGCCATCGCGGCACGGGTTGTATTTGAAACACCCAGACCCGAGATGGGGGCTTTCACCGAAGTCGAGATCACATTGATGATGCGTCCGTAAGACTTGGATTTCATACTGGGTAAAATTGTCTGCACAATCAGATGGGCCGCCAAAACGTGCGCGCGGATGGCGCCTTCAAATTCATTGATGTCCGCATCAATCAAAGCGCCGCCTTTGGGTCCGCCTGAGTTGTTCACTAAAATGGTGACTCCCATTTGAGCAAGCTTTGGAAGAACTGCTTTTTTTAAAGACTCAAGGTCCGAAAGATCGGCCGAGATGACTTCGTGGCCAGTGCCGGGCAAGCGGCTTTTGAGTTCATCAAGTCGGTCCCTGTTGCGCGCCAGTAAGACCACTTGAGCTCCACGTTCGGCAAGCAAGAGCGAGGTCGCCTCGCCGATGCCTTGAGAAGCCCCGCACACCAGGGCTTTATGTCCCTTAAGATCAAATGAATTCATAGCCCAAAGATTTGCACGATTAAAGACGCTTGGAAAGTTCTAAAACCTGTGGCGGGATCTGCGAAGGATCAAAAGCCCAGACAGCTTTGTGAAGCTCAGCATAAAGCCGCAAAGCGCGATTGAGGCAAAGGGCGCGAACGGCGGTGGTAAAATCGATTTGCAGACTGCACTTTTGATAAAAAGACAGCGCTTCGGGCTTGAGCGCCGCGTTCTTATTGATCATGTCAGCCACCACTGCCAGCTGCACCGCCGCCTGACGAATCACCCGCGGCGTTCCGTGCAGTTCACTCGCGGGGAGCTCGCGCAGATCCTCAATTCGAGGCATCTCGTTCAAAACGCCTTTGGTGTAGGTCTTAAACTCAAACAAGGCAGCATCCGCCGCAGAGACCTGGGGGACGGGCGTCGGTGTGGGATCGACCTTGGTTCCTGATTCGATCTCGGCGATTTCTTTGAGCTGTTCATCGTCGTCTTTTTGATCGGCTTGGATTTGCTCGCGGACTCGAAACTCTTCGGCGCGCTCTTGCGAGCTCAGGGCGTCCAGCTCTGTGAAATAAAACAGCCCTCCACCAGTCAAGATGAGGGCCGCTAAAATCATGAGTCGAAGTGTTGGCTTTGTCATAGGTTTCGAAACCTATTGCAAGGACTCTGGAGTGTCATCCCATTCGACAACGACGCCTGCTTCTTGGGCTGCGCAGAAATCGGGGATTAAGCCCATGTTCTTCAGAAAAACACACAACTCAGCATCGGGGCTTTCGACTCTGGGCTGATCCCCCAACTTCAACGGACTGATCACGCGACTTTCGCTGTCGAGGCGAAGAAGCGCGAGAACTTCCTTTTCATTGACGGTCAGGTCATCCATACCCGCCGCTAAAGACTGCAAGAAAAGCGCGTCCATTCGGTAAGGGCCATTCGCCGCAACGTCGCAAGCAGGCATGCCTTCTAAATTGTGCCCAACGGGGCAAGCCGCGTGAGCAAACAGGGCCGTCTTACCATTGCCATCACTGTGACGTGATTCGTGAAACAAAGTTCCCAATCGAAAAAAAGAGTACAAGCGTTCCGCCGCATTTGGAAAACCCAGCTGCTCGGCAATAGGAACAAAGAGTCCCGCGCCGATTTGAAAGATCCCTGCGCGCGCTGACTTCACGGGCACAGTGCCGATGCCATCGACGTTAAGACCCATCAGCACGTTGTTCTGCTTGCCCAATAAATACAAAATTCCACCAACGTTCGACATGATGATCATGGGTCCCGACGAGGTGGGCGCTTCTTGATCCAAAGCCGCATCAGTGAGGGGTCCGGTCGCAACTAAATTGGGCTCAGTTCGGTTCATCCCGATCTGGGGCATGAGATCGGGATTGGGATACATCACGTTTGTGTCCAAAATCGCGATGGCTTTCTCATCAATCGTGAAATCTTCGCCCAAAATGACCTGCGCCCGCTCCTGCAACCAAGGCTGCAAGTACTCGGGCGTCATTGCGGGAACTTTATAGATCCGAGCGGCTTCACCATCGACATCTTTAAATTTGAGAGAATCGAGCAAAACAAGGTCGGCATTGAGGCGCTCGCTCTGAGAGGCGGGGACACCGCTGGCATACTGGAGAACGACCTTGGGGGCAGCCCAGATCGGGGAGGCCGCGGCAAGAGTCACAGCCGTGACGACAAGCCGATAACGCAAGAACTGACACACGAAACGACTCACACGACCGCTGTTGATCCCATAAACCATAGATCCCACCCCTCGATCACAGGGACCTAACATTTCGAGACGCGCTGCGCAAATGGCCTTGCCGGCACCCCTGTCCATTTGCAAAGATTTCCAAAACCCACCTGTGAAAACGAGGACCTATGAACCGGCTCTTTTGGATCGACATGGAAATGACCGGACTAGACCTGAACAAAGAAGTCGTCATCGAGGTCGCGGCGATCATTACGGATTGGGACTTTCAGGTCGTCGACTCGTTTGAAACCGTGGTGAAGCAGCCCCAACACTATCTCGACAACATGGATGACTGGAACACCGAGCACCATGGCGAGTCTGGACTCACGAAGAGAGTTCCGAAAGGAATGGACCCTACTCACGTGGAGGATCGGTTGGTTGAGATGATCTACAAAAACTATGCGCGTGATGATGGACGCCCGGTCTTAGCTGGCAATTCAATCATGCAAGACCGGTTGTTTATTAATAAATACTTTCCTCGCTTTGCCAATCTTTTGCATTACCGAATGTTGGATGTCACGGCATGGAAAATCGTCTGCCAAAACAAACTGGGCGTGCATTATGAAAAGCAAGGCGCGCACCGGGCCCTTGATGACATCCGCGAGAGCATTGATGAATTGAAGTATTATTTGTCCCACTTTCGCGGACCTCTCATAAAGTAGAATGCTTGAAGCTGCAGCAACCCTTATTGCTGCAGCTTCACAGAATCTTAAGAAGAAAATTCAAATTTGTTTATAAAAGAAAACGATCGGATATTTGGTTCGTAATTTGGTCTTCAGTCGCGTGATTTTTTTGACGCCCACTCCGAATAGTGTCTTGCCTCGCTGCCCGGATGTCGCGAGGAACAAGAAGTCAATAAACGCCAAGGAGGAAGAAACATATGCTGAAACAACGCTAAGGTTGAAAAGGGGTCTATAAGATGGGAATGCGCGTAACAACAAATCTCGCTGCTATTAATGCTCAGAGAAATTTAATTGGCAGCCAACGAGTCATGGGCAAATCAATGGCTCAGTTGTCGAGTGGTAGCAGGATCAATATCGCTGCTGACGATGCCGCGGGGCTGGCGATTTCAGAGAGGCTCAAGAGCCAAATCCGGTCAGCTCGCCAGGCGAACCGAAATGCGAATGACGGGATCTCCATGGTTCAAACTGCTGAAGGCGGATTGAACGAAATCGGAAATATCGTGAGTCGCCTTCGCGAACTTGGAATCCAATCAGCTTCCGACACGGTCGGATCAGTTGAGCGGGGCTTCATTGATAAAGAAGTTCAGCAAATGAAATCGGAAATTAACCGAATTGCGAAGAGTACGAAATGGGGAACAACGAATTTGCTTGACGGCTCGACGCCTGAGTTTGACTTCCAAATCGGTACTTTCAACAATGCGGAAGAAGATCGAATTAGTTTTACCTCGGCCGAGAACATCGCAACTTTAGATGCTTTGGGATTGAATGGTCTAGACTACACAACCAAAGAAGGTGCACAAGAAGCCTTGACGGCTCTGGACAGCTCTCAAAATTTGGTCAATGGTTATCGCGCAAACTTGGGCGCCTTGCAGAATCGCTTGACCGCGACGGTCGACAATTTGTCGGTCCAAGAAGAAAACATGAGTGCTGCCAACTCGCGTATTCGTGATACTGACGTTGCAATGGCTTCAAGCGAGATGGTTCGTAACAACATCCTCATGCAAGCAGGAACTTCAACATTGACTCAGGCCAACTCGAACAATCAAGTTGCACTCAAATTGATCGGCTAATCGCTAAATAGAACAGTCTCATTGATCTTACAATGAGACTGTTCTATGAAATGGGCATGTCTAACCACATGCCCATTATCCTTTTGCTCTCGCCGCTCCCGCCCGAACTCAAAGTCGTGCTCAAGCGCCTCGAAGACAAAAATTTCACTGTTCAAAAAATGGATGATGTTTACATCTGTCCCGAGTTGCGACTCATGCTGGCCGTTTCTGGTCACGGCAAAGTGCAAACTGCACTGAACACACAAAAAATTTTAATCGCACAGCCGCAAATCAAAACAGCCTTCTTGATGGGAGCCGCCGGCGCCCTCACAGAAGACGTCCGGCCTCGCGATGTGGTTGTGGCTTCAAAAAGTATCGAGCACGACTACCGTTTACTTTTTATTTCAAGACCTCTGCCCGAAATCTCGTGCCCGCATGACTACTCGGCTTCACTCACTCCGGTTGGTGAATTTGGTCTGCACGTGGGACCGATCGCCAGTGGTGACGAAGACATCATCAACACCGAGCGCGCCGCCGAATTGCAAAAAAAGACGCAAGCCTTGGCCGTCGCCTGGGAAGGCGCTGGTTTTGCCCGGGCTTGCCAATCTTGCAAAGTTTCATGGACGGAAATCCGCGCTGTCACCGACTCGGCTGATCACAAGGCCATTGATTCATTTAAGGCCAATCTTGAGCCCGCCATGAACAACGCCTTTGACGTGTTCTGGAAAATCCTCACCGTCGATCAGTAGCCTGAAATTTCATTTCATGTCATTTCACCCGCGACGTTCATAAAACGCTGCGTTGAGGATAACAAAAGACATATCTGCTTAAGATCGCGTGACAAGCCGATTGAGGATGAGCAACAGAATCGCGCCGAAAACTGCGGTTACAAAGCCGGGCCAGGACCACTCCCCCGCTGTTCCGACTCCAAAGAACGAGCCGACAAAACCGCCGACGAAGGATCCGAAAATTCCCACCAAGGTGGTGCGAATCCAGCCCATGCCTTCACTGCCTGGTAAAATAATTTTGGCGACAATCCCCGCAAGCAAACCAAAAAAAATCCAACCGAGTATTCCCATAGAATGAACTGCTCCTTAGTCCCTCAAAGCGTTCCATCGATCAGCTCGAATTTCAAGCAAGTGGGCAAAGCGACGGCTGGTTCAAGATTTCGCAAACCTTGGCCAACAAAAAAGCCTTCCGTTTTGCGGAAGGCTTTTTTGTTGGCCAAGGTTTAACCGAAGCCTAGTAGCGGTAGTGATCGGGTTTGAAAGGCCCTTCAACTGGCATCTCTAGATACTTGGACTGCTTGTTTGAAAGTTTGGTCAATTTCGCCCCGACGTGCTCCAAGTGAAGCGCGGCGACCTTCTCGTCCAAATGCTTCGGCAAACGGTAAACTTCGATCTCTTGGTACTTGTCACGGTTTGTAAACAACTCCATTTGAGCGATGACTTGGTTGCAAAAAGAATTCGACATCACAAAGCTGGGGTGCCCAGTCGCGCAGCCCAAGTTCACCAGTCGGCCTTTTGCCAAAACGATGATCTGTTTTCCAGATTTCATCGTGTGAATATCCACCTGAGGCTTCACTTCGCGGATCTTCGAATTTTTGTTGAGCCAAGCCATGTCGATTTCGATATCGAAGTGCCCGATGTTGCAGACGATGGCGTTGTCTTTCATTTTTGTGAAGTGCTTGTCTGTGATGATGTCGCAGCAGCCTGTCGCCGTGACAAAGATATCAGCTTGTTCTGCCGCGTCCTCCATTGTGACAACTTCAAAACCTTCCATTGCAGCTTGAAGTGCACAGATGGGATCAATTTCGGTCACCAAAACGCGGGCGCCGTAAGCCTTCATCGAGAACGCCGATCCCTTACCGACATCGCCGTAACCGGCAACCACAACGACTTTACCCGCAAGCATCACGTCGGTTGCGCGCTTGATTCCGTCAGCCAAAGACTCGCGGCAACCGTAGAGGTTGTCGAATTTTGACTTTGTCACTGAATCGTTGATGTTGATCGCAGGAACTTTGAGCCTGTTGTTCTCATGCATTTTGACTAAGTTGTGAACACCCGTCGTTGTCTCTTCAGACAAGCCAATGATTTTTTTGAGCTCATTCACAAAACGAGGTTCGTGCATCATGTTGGTCAAGTCACCACCATCATCCAAGATGAGGTTGTAGCCATCTTTACCCCAACCCGTAATCGTTTGCTCGATGCACCAGTTGAACTCTTCTTCGGTCTCGCCTTTCCAAGCAAAAACAGGAATGCCGGCAGCGGCAATCGCCACAGCTGCATGATCCTGCGTCGAAAAGATATTGCAAGAAGACCAACGAATTTTTGCACCTAAGTGCGTGAGAGTCTCAATCAAAACTGCTGTTTGAATTGTCATGTGCAGGCAACCCGAAATGCGGGCGCCTTTCAAAGGCTGTTGTTTGCCGTATTCTTTTCGCAAGCTCATCAAGCCAGGCATTTCTTTTTCGGCGATTTTGATTTCTTCGCGGCCCCAGCGAGCGAGCTCTTGAAATTTCTTGGGATCTTTCATGGCCTCTTCACAAACACGGTAATCAGTTCCCCAAGGATTGATTTTATCCGCGGGGTTTGTCGCCGCACGTGCAGATTTAGGTGAAGCTTTCGCCGCTTTGGGTGCCAGGTTTGCTTTTGCTTTCGCCATTTTTGCCTTCCCGTTGTTCGTTTGCAGGTTCGCCATGTACAATCACTCCTTGGTTTTGCGTGCGCTAAGGGAGCGTCAAGATCTCGTGACCCGTATCGGTGATCAAGACCGTGTGCTCGAACTGCGCTGAAAGTTTTCCGTCTGATGTTTTATAATACTTGATGCTTGAATTGGGTATCTCAAATTCAAAAAAGGCCGCAACACCTTGATTCACCATCGGCTCGACCGTAATACAATGCCAAGGCACAAGGATCTCCCCACGGCCCCTTTTACCGAACGAAGGGACGTAAGGGTCCTCGTGAAAGGCCCGGCCGATTCCGTGCCCGCCAATCTCCTTGACGGTCGTATAACCGCGCCTGGAGACAAGTTTGTCGGTCACAAAGCCAATATCGCCGGTGGAGGCCCCCGGTTTGATCTCTTCGATCCCTTTGTCGCGGGCCAGGCGGGCCACTTCGACCAAATCCCTGGCGTCAGGACTCACATTTCCCACAAAAAAGGTCGCTGAGCAGTCACCAAAGAATCCATCCAACAAGCTCGTCACATCGACATTGATAATGTCCCCCTCTTTGAGAACGGTCTGATCAGGCAGGCCATGGCAGACAATTTCGTTGATCGAAGTGCAGCAGGACTTAGGATAGCCGTGGTACCCGAGAGTCGCGGGCGTTGCCCCATGCGTAAGATTGTAATCATAGACAATTTTGTCGAGCTCATCGGTCGTGATTCCGGCCCGAACAAAACGACCCACGTGCTCAAGACTTCGCGCCGCCAATCGGCAGACCGCTTTCATCTTTTTAATCTCTTCAGGTGAAAGGGGGACGATTTTTTTTTGAGCCATCTCGACTTGTCCTTCTGGGTCTTAGAAAAGAAAAAACCCACTCGGTTTACGAGTGGGTTCTCTCGAAGTTTTATCTTAAAATCAAGATTACTTCAGGTGCTTGCTAACAAGTTTTGTCATTTCGAACATCGAAACTTGTGCTTTTCCGAAGATAGGCTTCAATTTGTCATCAGCATTGATGTTGCGACGATTTTTTGTATCTTGAAGATTGTGTTTTTTGATGTAGTTCCACAATTTTTTAACAACTTCAGTGCGGGGAACGGGTGTTGCACCGATCACTGCTGCCAACGCTGTCGAAGGAGTCAAGGCCTTCATAAACGCTGCATTTGGCTTGCGCTTAGTCGCGGCTTTTTTAGAAGCAGCTTTCTTAGGAGCCGCTTTTTTTGTAGCTGCTTTTTTGGAAGCCGCTTTCTTCGTCGCTTTTTTTGCTTTTTTCGCCATGTTTCCTCCAGTGCGAATTAGGGGGCCTTAAGGCCTGTTTTATTTGTTCGAATGGATCAAGTGTAACGACTTCTCGCCCTTTGTCCAAAAAAAAATGCAGGCCCTTCCACTTTTTTATCGAGGGAAAACCGGCTTTTTTCTGCATTTTTGCCTCGGAAACTGGTCTCTTGCCGAGGGAAAACTCAAGAAAACGCATCAAATTAGGACTCTTTTACGAGGGAAATCAGCCGATCCACAGAGCATGGGAAGCTTCGTTGAGTTCGCCGATATCCTCGAAAAAAAGATCCGCCGCGAGGTCGAGCGCGAGCTAAGAACTGAGCCTTTCTCGAGGGAAAAGAGCCCATTCTCCTCTGAAAAAGTCTCTTTAAGCTCTGAATTTCCCTCGGAATTTGACGAATTGCCTCTGGGCTTTGCTTGGATCTTGGGTCAAGGACCTTCGTTAAAAGTTCAGCCTCAACAAGAACGCACCGGACACAAGGCCTATGGGGTAAAAGTCCGTCCTCCCACGCCTCACTGTCTGAACCCGGAGCAAAAGCGCGCCTTCGATTTGTTTTCACAATTGGGAACAAAACTCTGCCCCGCTTTTCGCGCTGGAGATTTACGCCGCGCATGGAGAAAAGCGGCGCTTGCGACCCACCCCGATCATGGCGGCACTGCCGAGGCGTTTCGACAAGCTCAAGCTGCCAACCAAGTTTTACAATCCGTTCTGCTTGCCAAGGTCACCGGATGATCAAGCGTTTGTTGATGGCAGGGCGCATGCCGATCCAAGACCGGCTCAAAAAATAAATTTGCAGATCTCTGCTACTGAAGGGGACGGAATCGGATCCTCTTAGGGGCGGCATCATCGCCCATGCGTTTTTTACGGTCTTCTTCGTACTCCGTAAAGTTTCCAGTAAAGAAGTTCACTTTCGAATCGCCTTCAAAGACCAGCAAATGCGTGCAAATGCGATCCAAGAACCAGCGATCATGCGAGATCACGACGACAGAGCCGCCAAATTCAAGCAGCGCATCTTCAAGTGCCCGCATCGTATTGACGTCAATATCATTGGTCGGCTCATCCAGCAGGAGCAGATTACCGCCAGTTTTGAGAACTTTGGCCATGTTCACGCGGTTGCGCTCCCCGCCTGAAAGAACGCCCGTCTTTTTTTGCTGAGAGTCACCGGCAAAGTTAAACCACGAAGCGTACTGACGAGCATTCACTTCGCGAGCACCCAACTGAATGGTCTCTTTGCCTCCCGAAAGCTCTTCATACACACTTTTATTGGGATCAAGAGTTTCACGCGATTGATCAACGTAAGCCATCTTGACCGTCTCACCGATCTTGAAGGTTCCTGAATCCGGCTTCTCGGCACCCGTCATCATGCGAAACAGGGTTGTCTTACCGACACCATTGGGTCCAACGATGCCAACGATGGCCCCGCGAGGGATCGAAAAGTTGAGATCATCGAACAAAAGCTTATCGCCGTAGGCTTTGCTTACATTTTTAGCTTCCACAACGATTTCACCCAAGCGAGGCCCAGGTGGGATGTAGATCGAGAGCTCTTGCAGTTTTTCGGGAGTGGGCTCTTTGATCATGTTTTCGTAGTTTGAAATGCGGGCTTTTGATTTGGCCTGACGAGCACGGGGGCTCATACGGATCCACTCCAGCTCACGCTCCATCGTCTTTTGGCGGCGGTCCTGTGCGTTTTGCTCGATTTTTTGGCGGGCTTCTTTTTGCTCAAGCCATGACGAGTAATTCCCCTTCCAAGGAATGCCCTCGCCGCGATCCAGTTCTAAAATCCAGCCCGCTACATTGTCTAAGAAGTAACGATCATGCGTCACCGCTATGACGGTGCCTGGAAACTTAGCTAAAAATTGCTCCAGCCAATGGACGCTTTCTGCATCCAAATGATTCGTTGGTTCGTCCAAAAGCAAAATGTCGGGATTAGAAAGGAGCAAGCGGCACAAAGCCACCCGGCGCTTTTCACCACCGGATAAGGGGCCAATGGGCATGTCCCCGTCTGGGCAGCGAAGGGCATCCATCGCTTTTTCAATGATCTGATCCACTTCCCAGCCATTCACTGATTCGATCTTTTCCGTGAGTTCGCCTTGTTTTTCGATCAGTTTTTCCATTTGATTTGGATCCAAATCAGGATCTTCGAATTTTTTCGAAATGGCGTTGAACTCGGCCATCCACTTGGGAAGATCACCCATCCCCGCAAAAATGTTTTCTTTGACGGTCAAGTTCGCATCGAGCTCGGGCTCTTGCTGCAAATAACCGACTTTGAGTTTTTTAGCGGGAAAGGCTTCGCCTAAGAAGTCTTGGTCTGTCCCCGCCATAATTCTCAGCAAACTGGATTTACCCGATCCATTCAATCCCAAAACGCCGATCTTGGCGCCGTAAAAATACGAGAGGTAAATGTTTTTCAGGACATATCTTTGTGGGGGGTAAACTTTGCTGACACCCTTCATCGTGTAGATAATTTCGTGAGACATGCTCATTCTCCAGTCAGTGTTGTGCAAAAACACGCGGTCTTTATTCGTGCGTGAGCGCACGAGGGAAGATCTGGTTTTGCCCTGAAGAGTTGTGCTTGTCAAACGGGGCTCAGTATCTCTAGACTTTGCCTTGGGGCTAGGCCCCGGCCAGGAAAACCTCATGGATGACAGTAAGAACGACAAATCAACGCAGGCTCTACCACCACCAAACCAGTGGCAAAGCACCTGCAGCCAACTTAAGAATGCGTTTGATGCTTGGGCGGATCTCAGCCGTCAGCCTCAGGCGCTTTCGGTTGACGAGAGGCGCCTTCAAGAAATGAAGGACTTGCTCCGTGATTTAAAAGGCAAAATTGACGCTCTTTCCATGGAAGTCGAAAGCCAACAGCCCGCTCGTGATGAACAACGCGAGATTTAGAATCCCCACAACAGTCTCATTGAGCACCCGAGCTTTGATTGCTCATCATGATTTTGTGCAAGGCAATACCAAGCGAGGCCCCGGTGCAGTACTCACCAAAATTTGTGGGTGCTCCGAAAATGAAAAGGTACGGTTCTCCTAAGTCAACACCGACCTTGTAGTCGAGCGGGATCTTCTCCCACGCATAGGCGTAACAGCTTGCCATCGTGGCTCCGGCCAGCGTGATATAAATGGCGTCCTTCGAATAACCTAAAAACTGCAGTGTTTGTTTTGTCATTCGAACCATGCCTCGGCCCAGCTTTTCCATTTGGATAAAATCGTGGAAGCGATCCTCGCCAGGCAATCTTCCCATGTCGTGGTATCGGCCCCAACCGGTGCTCTGAACTCCTGCACGCAGGACGAGCGCAATCGCCGCTGCGGTTGAAGTTGGCGCGCCATTAAGCCGGGCAATCGCGGCAAAGCCTTTTTGTACAAAAAGGTCGCGTCTCTCATTTGTGCCCAAGTCGGCGTAACCACCAGCCCCACGAAATCGCCACAAAAAGCCGCCCAGGAAGGCGGACAGGGCCTGTCGGTCACTCGAGTTTAGCTCGGGATGGACGAGCTCGTGATTTTGGACACGCGACTTCGCACTCTCCTGGCCAAGCTCTCGAAGATAAAACAAAACCTCATTTGAGACTTGTTGGCGTTTGGCCATGTCAATCATTTGAGAGAGGTGCATTTTGCGAAGGGCCTTGTCGACACGAGCTTTCATCGGACTTTCTAAAAAACGAGCGGGAAAGTCCGTTTTGGCCAAAACTCGAAACACAGCCGTCATCATCTCATCGACCTCACTCATCGCGGCCAACGTAAGATCAGAATCAGGCAGCGTCCGGTACAAAAGAAGGGGGTTCTCTAAAACTTCAAGCTCACTCAAGGCGCCGGTCTGCCTTTCTTGCGACACCAGCGGCGCGCCTTCAAAAGCTTGGATCATTTGCAAGGCGTCCGAGAAAATCTGCAGACTTTGTCCTCGCTCTTGCCAGGAGACTAAGCTTGATCCCCCAGCGGGATCGACCGCAACCAGGCGCGCCCGCTGAAGCCAAGCTGGGGTCTGGGCCACGCAAGGAGCGACGCCAAAGAAAGCGACGAAGACGACGGAGGAAAAGAAGTGACGAAGATTCATACCCGTTAAAATTGCAAGGGCCATGCCTCCTAAAAACTGCGCCATCTCGCAAAAAAGCACAAGCAGGGTCGTGGTGACTGTAAAAGTCTTAGGCATCCAGCGATCTTCACCGCAGGCGGGAACCACCCCGGCAAGCAGGCGAGGCCATCTCGAAGGTGTCTTTGACTAAGTCCCATTCGGAAGGCGTAAAAACCCGTAATGTCAAAGCGTGCAGCCCGCGGGCGCGCTCTTCGCTGAAGAGATCTTGAACCAAACGCTGCCGGTCAATACGGGACTTCCCTGCAAACACATCTGCGACTAAAATCAATCTAAAGTGAGTTTCTGAATTGGCGGGAACCGAGTGCGAGTGGCTCTCGTTTTCCAGTTCAAAATAAACCGGATCAAAAGCCACTTCGATCTTCCTTCGCATAGATTGTTCAATCGAACCAGGTGAAGTTGGCATTACTTTTTAATTTTTGAACGGACTTGCTCAAACAAACTTTGAGCTTTCATGCCGACGGTCAAAACTTGCATGGCCACTTTTTCGGTCACCGGACTTTCCATGACTTTTTTCTCGAGCTCTTTGGCTTTGAGCAAACCTTTTTGCAAAGCAAAATGCCCGAGCGGATGATCGATGGGAAGTTTTTCGAAATTGCCGTTGTTCACCCAATCCGTCGCAACCGCCTCTGCCACGTCAAAAGGTTTGGGAAGTTTCGAACGCAAAAGCTCGCTGCCAAAAAATTTGATTTCAACTTTGGGGCCTTCAGCCGCCGCCTCAAAATCACCCAATGATTTGTGTGAGTCTGATTTCGCGCTTGAAGAACCCGAACCGGCGGCAGGTTTGCCGGATTGCCGGTGGTCAATTTTTTCGTGAAGCGTGTGAGCTTCGTGCAAATCAGTCGAAGAGTTTGCTTCTGGGTGAACACCCGTTTCAACGTCGACAACTTTAACATCAGCGTTTGAACTTTCGGGCTCTTCTCGTCCCGGGCGGCGTTTCGCTCGTACGGTGTCTGTCTCAGTTTTTTCGTTTTGTTTGTTTTGTTTGTTTTTAAAGTCTTTTACTGATGGCATCTGTCATCCCCTATTTGGTGCCAAGCTCGGAGGCGGGCACATCAAAGTGTAAAAGTTCACGAGTCACAAGATCATAATCTTCTTTAGCCGAGTTCTTGGTTGAGAAAATCGTCTTGCCCGAGGCGAGGGTGTTCTTCACCTCGCTTGAGGAACGAATATAGTTCTTCATCAGCAAATCTTCAAAGAGATCTACGCATTGACTTAAGATTTCACGACTGGCCATCTCACGCCCGTCAAAGCGAGTAAACAGGACCCGCTTTTCGAGCTTCAGATCAAACTCCTTCTCGAGGTCCTTTAAATCAGCCAAATGCTTTTGCACCCCCGACATCGAGAATTTGTCAGGATTAATAGGCAAAACCACGACGTTCGACGCGCAGGTCACGGCCGTATTGAGAATCGAAAGACTCGGCGCCGTGTCGATCAAAATCAGGTCATAGGCGTCTGAAATCTCGCGCAAGGGCCCCTTGACCGACTGAGCCCAGTTGCGATTGGACTGCAAGAGGACCCGGTCCAAAACCGAGTTGTTCAAGCTCGATGGAATCAGATCTAAACCCTCGCCAATATTCAAAATTGCTTGCGAGGGCGTGACTTTTTTCTCGACAATATCCACCCACACCGGAAGGTTCTCGGCGTCGACTCCCAAGGCAAAAGTCAGATTTGCTTGTTGGTCAAGGTCGATCATCAGAACACGAGAGCCATACATCGCCGCTCGCCAACCCAAGTTGAGAGCCGATGTCGTTTTGGCGACTCCGCCCTTGAGCATCTGAAAAGAAATCACCTGTTTCGGGATTCTGAAGCCCTTGAACTGAAGATAGGCCCGAACGATTTTCGGAGGCACCGAGGATTTATAAGGCGACTTTAATCCGATTTCGATGAGCTCTTGCGCGGTCTGTTCGGGCGACAAATGGACAAGGCTCGCCAAGTCTTGCAAACTCAAGTTTTCGTCTAAATGGGCCATTCAAATTGCCTCCCGCCATTGGCTGGGTCACAGATTGATGTGGAACTGATTGTCCAATCGAAGCACCCGGTCTCGGCAGAATCAATCAGAATCACGGCAAAGGCTTCGCTGCAAGTTGCTAAAGTGGAGTTTTAAGTCTAGAAGGACCCTCTTTGCGAGTGTCTGTTAAGATTGTTAAGAGTGTTTTTCGATGAGGTCCATCAGGGAGTTCGACGTGTCTAGATTTTTACACAAAATCAATCGCTTTTCAAAATTTGCCCCCAAGCTCCGCCAGGAGTTTGAGCAGCGCTTTGAGGACCCCAAACAAACCAACTCGAACCGCTTCGTTTGGGATTATTGGCATGTCCCCGGCCAGTACACACTTTTACGAACCCCTGCTTACCATTATTTTACCGAAAAACTTTATGCCAACTTTCACGAATCCCTCGTGATGTGGGGACGCAAGAACTTAGGCTGCTGGGACATCTCCCCCCCTTGGCTCAGTTGCTATGTCGAGGGGTGTAAACAAGAATTTCATTCGGATGTCCCCCATGGCGCTTGGGCCTACGTCTATTCACTCTCTCCTGAAAAACCGATCTACAGCGGCGGCGAGACCCTGATCATGAAGCCAGAGACCTTAAGCTACTGGCGCCATTTTGCTTCAAGTGCGGACCGTGAAAAATCCAGTTTCATCGAAACGGTCCCGGCGAAGTTTAACCGTTTGATCGCTTTTGATCCCCGCCTGCCCCACTCGGTTTCGGAAGTTCGTGGCACACATGATCCCCGCCATGGCCGGCTGGTCATTCACGGTTGGTTTACTCAGCCCAAAACTTACCTGGACGGCTTTCTACCCGAGAAAGCGGCCGAGAAGATTTTGAACCAAGCGACCAACGAAGTCTCGCAGCTGGTGGGCTTGTTTGACGAGAAGTCCCCTGAAGCGCAAGGCGTGCAAGGCACTCTCGCGATTGGCCTGCAAGTCAAAGCCAGCGGTCACGTCGCTTCGGTGAAGCTCATGACAAATACGTTGATCTCGCAAGATGGACTTGAACCTCGAGAATTGCAAAACGAAATCCTCAAAGTTTACCGAGAGCTTCAATTTCCAAAGGCCAAGGGTCCCACGTGGTTGACCGTTCCTTTGATTTTAGCAGCGGAGTAGGTCACAAAAAGCTGCGGCTTTTTATTTGCTCTTGCCTTGATTGGCCGCCTTGGCATTTAAGTTCGCCATAAAATTAGCCATCAAGTTCTCGCGGGCGGCGCCCGAAACGGGACGAACGCCTTCCTCAAATGTCATGATCAAACCTTTGGGCAAACCTAAAATAAATCTCGAAGGTGAAACGGGCTTGGCCTGCCCATAGCGTTTGCGCGTTCGGCACCGAGACAAGTACAGTTTGTCTTGCGCGCGCGTGATGCCCACATAAAACAAACGCCGTTCTTCTGAAATGTCAGAGCCTAGTGTTCGGTGCGGCAGCAAGTCCTCTTCGATTCCGATCAAAAATACGATCGGAAACTCGAGCCCTTTTGAGGCATGCAAAGTCATCAAAGAAACTTCTGATTTTTTATTGTCATCATCCTGATCATCTCGAAGCTCCATCGCATCGACGAATTCCAGCAGGGTCTTTTTGTCGCGTCCGCCTTTTTCAACAAAGCGGTCAAGAATGCGCGCCAAAATCTCGACGCCCGCCCAGCGCTTTTCACCCGACGCGGGATCTTTGGAGGTGTTCCAGACCAAATCTCGGTAACCAATCTCTTTCATGATTTCGATAAGCTTGGCTCCCGGCATCAGCGCCACATCATTTAGCAAGCGGTCCGCCATACCCGACAAAAAGAGCAAAAGATTGTCGATCCCCTCGCCGGCTTTTTCTTGGATTCCGATTGCTTTCCATTGCCGAGCGGCTTTGACGAATCCCATTTTGTGCGTGTTCATGTACTCGACGATTTTTTCGATCGACGTGTCACCAATTCCGCGCGCAGGAACATTCAAGATTCGGCGAAAGGCCAAATCGTGTACGGCCAAAGAGAGACGAAGGTACGCCAAGACGTCTTTGACTTCTTTCCGGTCAAACAAGGCCGTACCGCCCGAAACCGAGAACGGGATTTGCTCTTCGCGAAGTAAACCCTCAAGAACACCAGATTGCGAGTTCGAGCGGTAGAGCACGGCCATTTCTTTGAGGGGCCGGCCCAAATCCCGGGCTTGCTTGATTTCGCGAACGACGTGCTCGGCTTCTTCTTCTTCATTTGAAAAAACAAAAAGCTCGGGCTCCCCGCCGGCTCCGCGCGAGCTCGCGGGCTTTAAGACTTTGCCGTGGCGTTTGTCATTTTGACCGATCACATGATTGGCCAGATCCAAAATTTTTGCAGTCGAGCGGTAATTGCGCTCAAGCCGAATGACTTCACAAGGTGAATAGCGTTTGGGATAATCTAAAATATTCGAGACCTCGGCCCCACGCCAGCCATAGATCGATTGGTCATCGTCACCGACGACTGCCATATTGCGATTGGGTCCCATCAGGTGCTCGAGCAGTCTCATCTGCACTGAATTGGTATCTTGAAACTCATCAACCATTAAATAGGGGTACTGCTTCTGCAGACGGTCTCGTAGCTCAGCGTTTTCTTTGAGCATGGCCACGGGCTTTAAAAGCAGCTCTTCAAAGTCAACGACACCAAGGGCTCGCAGTTTTTGTTGATACTTGGGCGCCAAAGTCTCGGCCACGGCGTGATACTCATCGGAATCAGGTGAAGCGAATTTGCCGCGTTGGCGAAACTCTTGGATCAAGTTCAAAATTCTTTCGATATCAAATTTATCTTTACCGCCGACGGTCAAATTTCGAAGCAGTTCTCGAACCACCGATTGCGAGTCACTCATGTCGATCACACCAAATTGTGCGGGCAAGCCTGCGGCCTGATGATGCTTGCGCAAAAGCTGCAGGCCAAAAGAGTGAAATGTGCCCGCCCACAAACCTTGGGCCTTAGGCCCGAGCTTGAGCGCGACTCGGTGTTTGAGTTCACGGGCGGCTTTGTTGGTAAAGGTGAGAACGCAAATTTCATCAGCTTTGACGATTGTATCGTCAATCAGACGACCGGTACGAGCGACCAGCACCGTCGTTTTGCCAGAGCCCGCGCCCGCCAAAATCAGCAGCGGTCCGTGAGAATGATTCACGGCCCGTGCCTGCTCTGGATTTAGGCCCCTGGTCCAATCCGTCATATTGATTCGCTCCTCTAGGGATCGCTTTTGATTCGTTCCGATCAGGGTCGATTGTGAACGAGGCTGCGAACTTCATCTTGAAAAACAATTTCAACCTTATCGGGGTAAGACGTTTTAACAACGCCCAATCCAAATTTGGGATGCTGGATGCGGGCCTTGAGCGGAAACTTGAGTTTCATACTGTAGGTTGCCGTTTCAGCTGTAAGTGTGTCTTGCAAAAGAGCTTGATATTCGGTCTCGTGAGCGGCGGCTCGTCCCGCAGCACCGCGAGCAGAGGGGGCACGCTTGGGTTTAGCCCCACCGCTCGTCAAATCTTTGGCTGCCGTTGAAATTTTATAGGTTTTTTTCGAGTGACAAGTTTCGCATTCGACTTTTGCAGAGGTTGCCGTCGTGTGGGCAATGACGGTGTGGTAGCGTTCTGATCCGCACTTTTTGCAGTCTGTATAAACCGATTTTGCAACTGCCGGTAATGTTTGTTCAGCCATGGTTCCCTTTCGCACGATAGACCTGCAGCGGGTCCGTTAGTTTTTTTGCCGCAATGTCAGAGGCGCTTAAGAAAAAAGGGCCCTCGCCCTTTTGCAGGCGCATCTGAACATCGATCATACTCGTTTCATTGGACGGATCAACCAAAAGCCCCGAAGGCTCGTAGCGCTCGAGAAAGGGATAATCCTCTTCGCGTGTGAAGAAGGACTCCCAGACTTCGGTGTTGACTTCAGAGCGGTAGGTGACCGTTTTGGCGTGCGTGTGGACGGGCGTGTAGGCCGTCAAAATTTGCATATGACCAAAATGCGAGTGCAGCTTTAAAGCCGGACTTCCCCACTGCGTGATCCCGCAGCAGGTCTCGACATTGGCATACCATAGACCAAACGCTTTAGACAAAAAGCCCAAACCGTACAACCGGTCTTTTTCTTCGAGCAAAGTGTTGATGGCACATAAATTGTGCGCGATCCACTCGCCCTTACGCATGGTGGGGATGATGATAAACAGCGAGAGCGGCGTCCACTCGGTCTTGGAATCAACGCGCATGACTTTTTTAAAAGCTTCGGGAAGCTTGGCGGTCTTCATTGCAAAACCCGCGACAAATCCCGGCATCACGGCACAGTCATAAAACACCCAGCGAGGCATCGGCATGTTGGCTTTGCCAAAGGCCAAATTCTCGAGATGGTAAATGCTTTCGGCAAACTCAAGCTCGCCCAGCATCATGGGGTCTTTATAAATCGGCGGAAACGGAAACCAGTCCAAGCGGTGACGACTTCCAGGCGCTTGCACTTTGTTTTCGGATCTCACGTACACGTATGGGCGGATATCACCCTGAGTGACGTGTTCTTCGATCCAAGTCGCCTTCTTCAGCAATTGGTTCATTTCGTCCCCAAAGGACCAATCATGGTTTCGGGGCGAACATACTGATCAAACTGCTCGGCAGTGAGGTAACCGAGCTTAACGGCCTCCTCTTTCAAAGTCGTTCCATTTTTGTGCGCAGTCTTCGCAATCAATGCGGCCTTATCGTATCCAATATGTGGATTGAGCGCTGTCACGAGCATCAGCGAGTTGTCGAGGTGGCGTTTGATTTGACTGGTGTTGGCTTCAATGCCGACCAAGCAATTATCATGAAATGAGTCTAAAGCATCCGACAACAAACGCACGCTGTTTAAGACATTAAACACGATGACAGGTTTAAAGACGTTCAGTTCAAAGTGCCCGTTCATACCACCGACACTGACGGCCACATCATTACCGATGACTTGCGCGCAGACCATCGTCATCGCTTCACTCTGAGTCGGATTGACCTTACCAGGCATGATGGACGAACCCGGCTCGTTCTCGGGCAAGTGGATCTCACCAATGCCGCACCGAGGACCGGATCCTAAGAGGCGCAGATCATTGGCAATTTTCATGAGTGACACCGCCAAAGTTTTAAGTGCGCCGCTGACTTCAACAAGCGCGTCGTGCGAGGCCAGAGCCTCAAATTTGTTTTCGGCCGACACAAACGGAATTCCCGTCTCGGTCGCAATGTTTTTTGCGACTTGCACGGCAAAGTCCGGATGCGTGTTCAAACCCGTTCCGACGGCGGTTCCGCCGATGGCAAGTTCATGCAAATGCGGTAGCGTGTTTTTCACGCGTACGATTGAATGCTTCATTTGCGTTGCGTAGCCGGAGAACTCTTGCCCCAGCGTCAGAGGCGTCGCGTCCATCAGGTGCGTTCGGCCAATTTTAACGATGCTCTTAAACTCACCCTGCTTTTTAACGAGCGCTTTGTGAAATTGTTCAAGTGCAGGAAGCAAGCGCTCGTGCACTTGCGCGGCAACGGCAATGTGCATCGCGGTCGGAAAGGTATCGTTCGAGCTTTGGCCTTTGTTGACGTCGTCATTGGGATGAATGTCTTTGGCTGGAAGCTTCAAGTTCATCAAACTCATCGCGCGGTTCGCGATCACTTCATTGGCGTTCATGTTGGTTTGCGTGCCCGAACCTGTTTGCCAAACGACCAAAGGAAAGTGTTCATCCAGCTGACCCTTGATCACTTCGTCGGCAGCCCTGACAATCATTTCGGTTTTTTTAGAATCGAGCAAACCCAATTTTGAATTGGTCAGCGCCGCGCATTTTTTAAGGACGCCCAAGGCCTTGATCATCTCGCGCGGAAAACAGTCACCGCCAATCTTAAAATTTTGTGTCGAACGCTGAGTTTGGGCTCCCCAGTACTTATCCGCGGGAACCTGAACATCACCCATCGTGTCTTTTTCAATCCGAAATTCCATTTTCTGTCCTTTTCAAAAAAATCTTTGATCTCAAAAAAACTAAGTCCGATGAACTTGCCCCACATGTGCTTGGTCGGTGGGGTAAATGACGATCTCTTGAATATTCACGTGCCCAGGGCGCGCCAGGCACCACGAAATCGTCTCGGCAATGTCGTCCGCACTCAAAGGAGTCATGCCTTGGTAGACGGCTTTGGCCTTGAGCTCATTGCCAAGTCGAACAACCGAGAACTCGGTCTCGACCATGCCGGGTTCGATGTTCGTCACACGGATATTTTTGCCGGCCAAGTCCATGCGCAAACCTTCACTGATCGCACGCACGGCAAACTTGGAGGCACAATAAACGGCGCCGCCAGGATACACCCAGCGTCCCGCCACCGAGCCGACATTCACGATATGTCCCCGCTCTTGCTTGAGCAAATGCGGCAGCACCCGGCGCGTGACCGTGAGCAGACCTTTAACATTGGTATCGATCATTATGTCCCAGTCATCAATATTGGCGTCTTGAACTTTTTCGGTGCCGCGAGCAAGGCCGGCGTTATTCACAAGGACGGTCACTTCACTGAGCCAGTCCTCATGCGTTCGGCAAAAGTCTTCGATCGAGGAGCGGCTCTGCAAATCAAAAGGCGCGATGCGAATTTGATTGCCATGCCGTTTAAGTTCGTCTTGCAAAGTTTCGAGGCGGTCTTTGCGGCGGCCGCCGATAATGAGAGAGTATCCTTCGCTCGCCAAGCGGCGCGCGGTCGCCTCGCCAATTCCGGCCGAAGCCCCTGTGACAAATGCACACTTTTTAAGCACTGCGGGATCCTTTTGGGTGTCTGTAAAAACCAAGGTGAGCGCCCATTCTAGGAGAAAAATCGGCCCTAGAGCAATGCTTGATCTTCTTGGAACTGTCAGGCAAAGCATGAATCATGGCAAAACAGTATTGGCTCATGAAGTCAGAACCGGAAACCTATCCGATTTCGCAGCTCCGGAAGGATAAAAAGACCTGGTGGACGGGCGTGCGCAATTATCAGGCACGCAATTTTATGATGAAAGACATGAAGCCCGGCGATGAGGTTCTGTTCTACCACTCCAATGCTGAACCCCCCGGAGTGGCGGGCACCGCGGTTGTTTCAAAAGCGGCCGAGGCCGACCAAACCCAGTTTGACAAAAAGTCCGACGTCTTTGATCCGAAAGCAACAAAAGAGAAACCGACTTGGTTTTGCGTCGAGATTGAATACGGCGAAACCTTCAAAAATTTTGTCTCGCTCCAAACTTTGAAAAACACCAAGAACTTAGCAGAAATGCAGGTCCTCAAAAAAGGTCAGCGTTTGTCCATTCAACCCGTGACCAAAGCTGAGTTCGAGCAAGTGAAAAAGCTAGGCACTTAACTTTGTCTTCAAGACCCCAGGCTCCCCTCCAGCCCAAGTTGTTTCTCGCGCCGATGGAAGGCGTGATGGATCACTTCATGCGTGATGTGCTCACGCGCTTGGGCGGTATTGATCAAACCGTGTGTGAGTTTATTCGTATTACCGATCAAACGACGCCGGATGCTGTGTTTTTTCGGGATGCGCCCGAACTTAAAAACCAAAGCCGCACACCTGCGGGCACACCCGTTTTCATTCAACTCTTGGGCGGTGATGTTTTGCGCTTAGCTGAACATGCCCGCATCGCTGTGCGCTTGGGCGCCATCGGTGTGGACCTTAACTTTGGCTGCCCAGCGAAGACCGTGAACCGGCACGATGGCGGCGCCACTCTGCTTTTGTATCCTGAACGGATGCAAAAAATTGTGCGCGCGGTTCGTGATGCCGTTCCCGCTCACATCCCGGTGACGGCAAAAATTCGCTTGGGATTTACCGACCCGTCTGCGTGCATTGAGAGCGCCTCGGCCGTGGCCGCAGGTGGTGCCGACTGGATCACGGTTCATTGCCGTACAAAAATGGACATGTACAAGCCGCCGGCTTACTGGAATTGGATTCCCGAAATCAAGAAACACCTTCAGATTCCCGTGATTGCCAATGGGGACATTTTCAATGTTCAAGACTTAAAGGCCTGCGCCGAAGTCACCGGGTGCGATCAGTTTATGATTGGCCGAGGCGCGCTGATCGATCCGTTTATCTTTTGCAAAATTAAAGGCCTCGACGTTGATTCGTCGTGGAGAGCCGTGGTCCGCTTGGTGCAAGATTTTTTTGTTCGCACGCGGGATGAGGTCTCACCGGCTTTTGCCCAAGCAAGAACAAAACAATGGCTGCGAGAACTGGCCAAGGGACACCATCCACAAGCCAAACTCCTGTTCGATGAAATCAAAGTTCTTCGTGACCCCGAACTTTTGTATTCTCGCTTGCTTATGGCTTTGCCACAGACGAGCGAACTGACGAGCGAAGGGCCGTCACCACGGGTGACCACAACTCCAACGTAAATCCAGAGTCCTGGGCGATCCAAGCCATCGTCTGGCTCGACGGAAAGAGAATGTGCGTATTGTCACGCGCGTACCACCAGTTTTCAAAATCCGCGGGCCTCAGCTCTGTGCGAATGACCAGCCGGCCACCCGCTCGCAGTTGCTGCTTGATTTTTTCAAGCTCCGTGCGCGGTTCACGCAGGTGCTCAAAAACCTCGTGCAAGAGAATCAGATCAAAATCACCGGTGGGCCGCAGAGGCTGAAAGTACGGGTCAAAGAGTGAAACCTCATAGCCGGCTTCGGTCAAAAGCTGGGCCATCGAAGGCTCGGGGCCCGAGCCATAATCCAAAATTTTTAAGGGAGGCTGAGCGTGCTGAACGAGAAGATCCACAGTTTTCATCAGGAACTCGCGAAAGCCCCGTTGGCCCAAGTCATTGTGATGGGTCTCGTAACGCGCGCGTTCGTTCTCGGGAGTGATTTGATCTTGGGAAGGAACAAAAAAGAGATCACAATCGGGACATTGAAAAAAGCGGCGCTCTTTCCAAGCCCGGTGCTTCCTAAGCCCAAAAGGTCCCGGCCCCCGACACAAGGGGCACACAGACGATAGATTCAAAGTTTCTGGTACAGAAGAAGATGAAATTACCACGTAGACGCCCCTTTCTTCAGCTGTTACAAACTGGACAGATAAAGTTTGCCGCACCAAAGGTGCGCGTTTTACTGCCGCACCAAAGGTGCGGCCGGGAGGCCTCATGGCTCATGTGAAAATGTACACCAAAGATCCTTGTCCCTACTGCGTTCGCGCCAAAGCCTTTTTAAATGAGAAGGGCGTGCAAGTCGAGGAAATCGATCTGACCGACGACTTTGAAACCCTAAACCGCCTCAAAAACGAAACGGGCTGGCGGACGGTCCCCATGATTTTCATCGGCGAAAAACTCGTCGGCGGCTACAGCGACCTCAAGGCTCTCGATGACGAAGGCAAACTCGACGACCTACTCAAGGCGTAAACTTGGTTGGCCTCAGGCGGTCGCGTACGAGTGAGATCAAAATTGACCCCCCGATCAAGAGAGCAATGATTGCCAGTGACCAGCTAATGGGGAACTTGCCGCCGAACACATCGTTTAAGTAGACCATCTTCAGACCAACAAAAATAAGCACACAGGCCAGACCGTACTTAATGAAGGCAAAGCGGTCCATCACGCCTGCGAGCATAAAGTACATCGAGCGCAGACCCAGGATCGCAAAAATATTAGACGTGAACACAATCAAAGGTTCTTTGGTCAATGCAAAAATCGCAGGAACTGAGTCCACCGCAAAAATGATGTCACTCAGCTCTAAAAAAACCAGAGCCAGAAAAAGAGGCGTGACGTAAGTCAGGCCATTGATTTTGATAAAGAAATTTTGACCCTCAATTTTGGGATGAACTCGCAAAACCTTCTTTAAGCCCCGTACGATAATATTGGTGTCTAAGCTCTTTTGCTCGGTCCCTGCAAAAAACATTTTGATTCCAGTCAGAATCAGCAAGCCGCCAAAAAATAAGACGATCCATTTGTACTCCATCAACACAGAACCCATCGCAATAAAGACCGCGCGGAAAAAAAGCGCGCCAAGAATTCCCCAGAATAAAACTCGATGCTGATAGATTTTTGGAATGCCGAAATAGGCAAAGACGACCGCAAAGACAAAAATATTGTCGACGGCCAACGACTTTTCGACAACGAAACCTGTTAAGAACTCAAGCGCCGTCGTCTTCGCCTGCCCATCAGGATCGAAATTGGGAATTTGCAGATAGCGTGGGTCGGTCGAAAAGCGAAACTGGGCGTAAAGATAGAACAGGTAATTGAACACCAAGGCCATGGCGATCCAAAGCGAGGTCCAAACTGAAGCCTCCTTAAAACTCACTTCGTGAGCTTCTTTGTGAAAGACGCCGAGATCAAGCGCAAGGACGATAAGAACGAAAACGGTAAACCCGAGGTAGAACCACCAATAGTCAGCAAACGGAAATAGGATCATGTTGAGAGATCTCCTTTACATGAAAGATAGCCCACCTTATGATAGCTTTCAAATCGATAATTTATTAGGCTTCTATCGTAAAATACGATGCATCAAAGCGAGGCTCGCATGAATATTTGGATCAACTATCATCACCTTTTTTATTTCAAAACGATCGCCGAAGAAGGAAGTGTCTCGAAAGCCGCCCAAAAATTGAACCTTGGCCAGCCCACGCTTTCAGCTCAGCTCAAGCAATTTGAAGAAACCATTGGCGTTCAACTTTTTGATCGACAACACAAAAAACTAATTCTGACCGAGCAAGGAAAAATCGCGCTGGATTACGCCAAGACGATTTTTCGAATGGGGTCTGAGATGTTTGAGGTTCTGCACGACAGACTTAGACCCTTGAGACCGTCTTTTCACCTCGGTGCCCTTGATAGCATCCCTAAACAAATCATTCTGCAAATTGTGAAACATGCCTTTAAAATTTCGGATTGCCAGGTGACGCTCTCGGAGGGGCGCCCAGACGAACTGCTTCGAGCGCTCGGAGCGCACCAGGTCGATCTCATTCTTTCGAACTTTATTCCAGCAGGAGTTTCAGCGAAAGGGCTTTTTCCCAAGACCATTAGTACAAAACCCGTTTCCTTTTACGGGGCTCCTAGCTTTAAGGTCTATCGAAAAGGCTTTCCACAGTCGTTGTCTGGCTTACCTTTGATTCTTCCGACTTATGATAGCAAGCTCAGGCAGGATATCGAGCACTGGGGCAAGCTCCATAAAATGGAACTCAACATCATCGTCGAGAGCCAAGACATTGCGATTAAGAAAATGATGGCGATGAGTGGACTTGGGGTCATCGCAGCTGCAAGCCACACCGTCACCGGCCAGGTCCTGCGCGGCGAGCTCAATGAGATTGGACCTTTGGCTGGCGTCTCCGAGAACCTCTACCTCATCAGCGCCCAGAGAAAAATCGAGAACCCGATCGCAGGGAAGCTGATGCAGAGTTTTGTCGTTTAGCTTTAAAAGATGAGATGCATTTGTGCATATCAAGCATGCATTTATCGTTGTTTACAAGACGGATTTTTCTGACGAAGCTCAATCAAGCAAGTTCGCGACAGGAGGTGTCTTCTTTATGTTGTTTTGAACACCTATTCAAATAAACTAAACAATCCAATTCGTGCTTGGATCTGCCGCTATTTCTTCAACCAAAACCTTTAAGGGAAAATGTCTATGAAATATTTTTTGTGCCTCCTTGTTCTGATAGGCTCAACGGCGCAAGCCGAGAGCTTAAGTCTTGCCGACTCAGGAATCAAAGTGAACGTTCTTTGGCCAATTTATCCGGGCAATAGGTACCGAGTAGCGTGGCGCTACGCTCTCCACTCTGGTGACTCATACCGGACGGAGCTTAACTTAGGTCTCGGGTATACGGGAGAGGAAGATAGAAAAACAGAAGGGAAATTTTCTGAGGTTCATGCCATTTTGGGAGTTCGTCAATACTTTGGCTCGGCCTTCCATGGCGAATTAAACGTCAATCCCGGTCAATCTCAACTAAAAGATCATGTCACGAAAAAGAAAGACTATACGAGCACAGATCTCGAGGTTCAGGCCTTTCTTGGATATGAATGGAGGCTCAGCAAGAGCTTTACTCTTGATTTACAAGCGGGCGCGGTACAAGTGGTTTCTAAAACCAATTATTGGCCCGTGTATGAAGACGATGACCTCGCCAAGGAACTTGATGGAGAACCCATTGTTCCTGTGGGTCTAGTCAATGTAACCTATTGGTTCTAGAAGACGACAGGTCATGGATATGAGATGAGAGAAGGGGACAAGAAAATAAAGCTCTTTTAACCTTCTTTCTTCTCGATGGTTATGTTTTGAACACACTCTTCACCCAGCCCCAGGCGGCATCGACATGGGGAAGTCTCCTCACAGCTTTAGGTGAGGCCATGTAAAGCTCGGCAGGCAGATTTGGCCAGCTATCCACTTCGATCAAGTTTAAAGTTCTCAAATGTAAACCAAAGACTTCTGGGAGGAGGAGGACCCCCGCACCCCTTTCTGCAGCAATCAGATTTGAGGCAAGTCGATTTGAAATCAGGCGAATTTGAATCGAATCAAACTGTGGAGACATTTTTTTTAAGAGCGAAACCTCGTTTTGCATGCACAGGATGGGGAGACTTGTCAGCTGAACCTTGCCGGAGTCTGAGGTGAAGATCTTGTGTCCGAAAAATTTGAGGGGTGAATATGTCAGCCGTAAGTTAAATGTCTCCCCCCTCGCCGGTTTATCGACCAGTATCGCGATATCACATTCAAGCCTGTTAAGATCGAAATCTTTGTTTGTGGTGCTCAAGCGAATTCGAACCATCGGGTATTTATTTAAAAAATCGGGAACATGAGGCGCCAACATTCGATCTGCAATTGCGCTAGTGCAAGAAATATGCACTTCACCCGAAGGCACTCGATTTTCTGTACTTTCGAAGTTTCGTACACGTGAAACCAGAAGTTCAATTTTTTCTGCTGTCTCCAGCAATTCTTTGACCAATTGAGTGGGTTCAAGCCCCGAGCGATGGCGAGAGAATAGATTTTTGCCAACTTTAGCCTCGAGAGCTTGCAGTTGCCGAGAGATGGTCGACTGGTCGATTCCCATTTTTTTTGCCGCTGAGGAAATCGTTTGAGCTCTTGTTAGCTCCAGAAGAAAAACGAGATCATCAGCTGTGAAGCGCATTGACGAGTCTCAAATTTTTATGTTTCTCAGGGCTTTGACAAGCAGGCATTTGTACATATTTACCATGCATTTATGTGTGTTTACAAGGTGGATTGTTCTGCCGAAAATCAATCAAGGTCACAACGGGAGGGTTTGCTTAATGTCAGGTTTTTTAAAACATATTCTATTTTTCATTCTTTTTGTCAGTTTTGGTTCCAAGAGCATGGCAGGCCAGCTCACCTTGGGAGCGGATTTGATTCAGCCATTTGTGCTTGGTGGCTGGAACCTCAATGGGTACTACTACTTTGATAATGGCTTGGTTTTTGGCTGGTCGCATGGGGATAATCTCGAAATGTCTTTTGAGGATTCTTTTGCACCTGATCCTATTAAGGATGCTAAGGCTTCAGTATTCACAGACTGGTCCACCGGACCTGAGCTCGGATACAGGCTGGGGAAGAACTGGGATGTGAGAATGGACTTCAAAGCACATTACAATCGAGTTAAATTTGATTCGAACCCAGCACCGATCAGGTACACCCTGTACACCGTTGGGCCAAGTGTATTTTATAATTGGTTTCCTTTTTCAGCCGATACTAACGGTTTTCTTGTTCAGTTCTCTGCCCGTTATTGGGTTGAAGTTGATGATGACTTCAATGACGATAATTTCACTTACATCGACAAAAACGGAAACACCAAAAAGCATGATCCGAGGGATTTCTGGGATGGTGGGATCAGTGGTTTTGGTTTAAACGTCGCATTTGGCTGGGCATTTTAATCACATGAACAAAAGCAATCAAATCTGCTTTTCCGGCACTTCGGCGCCCTCCGCGGCGAGCTCAAGGAGATTGGACCTTTGGCGCGGGCGTCTCCGAAAACCTCTACCTCATCAGCGCCCCGAGAAGAATTGAGAACCAGATCGCAGTAAAGCTCATGCAGAGTTTTGTTGTATAGCTTTAAACGATGATGTGCATATTTCTTATGCATTTTAACATTCCTATAAAATCACCGATCCTTTAAGTAAGCGCAGGATGCGCAAACTCAAAGGAGATCACATGCAAAGTATCAAATCCTCTTTAAAGCCTCTTATCGAATCCTCGCATGGCGTTCACGTCACAATCTACATGGTGAACGAGGGTGGACAAGAAAATATCATGCGCCAACTTCGACAATCGCTCGAAGAAGCCCACGACTTCCTTCAGCCCGTCATGTCTTTGCAGGAGCGGCAGATGCTTCTTGCTCCGCTCGATCATTTATTAGTTGAGGGACACGTTTTTCACCACATGCAGGGAAATATCGGCCTCTTCCGCACGAAAGACTCCTTTCGCATTTTGAGCATCCCCGTTGACATGCCTCGCAGTGTCCATGTCGCGACGACTTTTCATGTCAAGCCTTTGCTGCAATGGATTCAGGTCGACCAAGAATACTTTTTGCTTGGACTTGATGGTCAACAGGCCCATCTTTACATCGGCAACTATCACTCCATCCAGTTGATTGAGTCCATCGCTTGCCCGCTCCAGAGCGGTCTTGCGGATAGCGCGAGCTTGGCAAAAAAAGGCGACGACGAAGAGATCTTGAGTGGTGAAATCCCTGTTTGGATCAGGAGCTGGATTTGGCAGCGAGCAAGCAAGACGAATCCTCTTTTTTTTATTGCTGGGCCCCCGGCCTATTGCCGACAAATTTTTAAAGGCATCAAGTACCATCGGACCGTCCGCGAGCCTCTTTTGACAAGCTTTTCGAAACCGGCTCTCGAAAGCTGCACCTCTGCGATCCAAGACTATCTAGAAAGTCATGCTCACCGTGAACTCGCTTCAGCGCTCGTCGAATATGAAGTCGCGTCCGAAGAAAATCGGACCCGGCGAAATATCTTTCAGATCGCAAAGGCGGCAGCGCTCGGAAAAGTACGCAAGCTCATTATCGCCAAGGACACCGTTATTCACGGCAAGTTGGATCTCAGAACTGGGGGCCTTGCGCTTCATCCGTTTGATTTGGACCATGAGGATGACGACATCTTGGATGACTTGGCGCAGGCGGTTCTTGCCCGCGGCGGCGAGGTGCTCGTTGTTGACAAGGCCCAGTTACCGAAGGGACGCGCGGCTCTGGCAATTCTGGATGAGTCTCTTCATCTGGAGCAATCGCCTTCGCCTTACCTGGGGTCGGCTCTCAATTCTCGCGGAACACCCCAACTCTAACATTTGAATAAACTGGAGAATTTTATGCTCAAATCCACGACAAAAACTCTTTCGAATTTACTCACCTCTCAAGGCGGTGTTCACCTCACGATCTACTTGAACAATAACGGTGACATCATTGACCTTAAGGATCAGCTCCGAAAACGACTCCTCGAAGCAAAAGACTGGCTTGAGCCCGTGATGACGCCGGTTCAGCAAGAAAAATTTCTTGAGCCAATCAATGCACTCGTTTTGGACACACGACTTTTAAAAGACCTTAAGGGGGCTATCGGGCTGTTTAAAAACACCGACTCGTTTCGGTTGCTGGGGATTCCAGGAAGCGTCGATCCGAGCTACCACGTGGCAAGCTCTTATCACGTCAAACCGCTCCTTCGTTGGATCCAGACAGATCAAGACTTCATGTTTCTGGGATTTGAAAAAACGCGTGTGCACCTGTACTCTGGAACGCAAAATTCATTTAGACTGATCGATTCTGTCTTGTTTCCAGATCTCATTTCAAAATCATTGGACCACGGCGAAGACAATCTCAAAGGAGCACGCCAACAAAAAGCGCAAGTGAAGCAAACCTTGCTCTGGCTCAATCAATGGATTGCAGAACTCACGGCCCAGTCGATGCCTGCGCTTTTTGTGGCGGGTGAGGCGTCGCTGACAAAAGAATTCTTCAAGTTCTCCACTTACAAGAATTTGGTCCCGACGGCCTTGTCTGGTTTTTTTAATAAAAACGAAGCTCTCAGCTTTGCTCGGCGCATTCGAAATCTGCAAAAATCCGAATCTTCAAAAAAATTTGAAGGCGCACTCCAGGATTTTGAAATTGCCGACAAACAGAACCAGGCTTGTTCGGATCTCTTCGAGATGACCGCGGCTGCCGTTAGAGGCCAAGTCCAAAAACTGGTCATTGCGGATGACATGAGCCTCTTCGGAAAAGTGGATCATGATTCAGGTGTTCTGACTCTGCATGCGCATGACCTCAACCACGAGGACGATTGCATTTTAGATGATCTGGCGCAGCTTGTTCTTAACCAAGGCGGGCAAGTGGTGATCGCAAAACAAAATCAGATTCCTGACGGGCGCCCGGCACTCGCGATCTTGAATGACGAAAGACCCCAGACAACGGCGCACGCAGGTCTGCACGATGTCCTGCAAGAGAGGTTTGGATGAACAAGCTGATCTTGCTCGAAATCTGGAGAAAAGCGCAAACGCAACCGAGAGTCATGCGAAAGCTCAAGATTTTTTTGATCGTCGGCGTCCTGGGCTGCGTGTTGACAGCAAGTCTTGTCATCTGGGCGGGCATTTCGGCCCTTTCGTTTGTTGTCGGCAAATCAAGAGACCTCATGCAGTCGCCTCAGGTGTCGGCTCATGTCGAAAAAATGCAAGACCTTCCCGTTCACGCCGTGACATTTCAGCCAGTTGAATGCTGGCAAAGAGCGCTCAGCCTTTTAGCTGTCGAACCTTGGGTTTTGCAGTCGGCCCTGACTAACTTGCAAAACTTAAAAGCCTCATGCCTTGGCTCGCCAGCTTCCTCAGATTCGATGAACAACTCACCCACCAACAAGGAGAATTGAGATGATTCAAATAAAATTTAAAAACCTTGAGAAATCACAATTGGCCAGTGAGGCAGCTTTAGAAAGAATCGAAGGGCTCATCCTGAAATTCCCTGACCTCGCAAAAAGCCATGTCCAGCTGACCCTCGAAATGCAGAACTCACCCTTTCAAGCCGGTCCTGATCTGTTCAAAATCAAGCTGTGCACCACACGGGGACGATACACAGGGATCGTGGTCGAAAAAGAGGATGCGAATCTTTACGTCGCCCTGGCTGAACTGACTGACGACATGCTTGAGGTCCTCAATCGATTCGGTGATCGCGAACGCGTAAAAAGACTCAAGCAAGCGCGAACCTTCGTTCGAGAGCTCAAGAAAAAGAGCGTGGACCACGACAAGGCGGGGTGACTGGCTCTCGTTTCAAGATCATGAGCTGGAGTGGCGAGCCTATTCTCTGAGCGCTGTTCGCCGGGTCATCGAGACCCGCGAATTGAAAAAATCGGCCATCGCCTGCTGAATACTGTCGCCGGATTTCGCTATCATCACGGCTGAAAAAAGGGCGTGACCAAAATCAAGCCATACACTTGTCATTCGCACATGAAAACGAAATTTTCGCAGCGCCAAGCTTTCGCTGTGGGTTTCGAGCAAGATCATTAAAAGTTGGCGCAAACAACGCCCGTACTCGGCGCCCTCCTCTTCGGGTGTTTGCGGCGCCCTTTCACCCTCGCGGCCATAGGGAGCCGCAAGCCCCAGGCGCTCACCCACCTGCCACATCATCCAAGGCCGGGCGGCGAGCGCGCGGCCACTCATGGCGAGATCACACCCGGTTTCTTCAAGAATCTGAAAGACGTCATCGACGGTTTGCACATCGCCATTACCGATGACCGGAATGTTGACGTTCTCGCGAAGGCGCTTGATCTGATCCCAATCGGCGCTGCCTCGTCTTTTTTGTTCGGCCGTGCGAGGGTGCAAAGTGACCCAAGAGGCCCCGGCGTCTTGAAGTCTGTGAACGAAGTTAAGTAAAAAATGAAGGTCCCCTTGAGGTCCGGCACGCAACTTGACGCTGACGGGGACCGAACTATTCCTCACCGTCATGCGCACCACTTCGGCCGCATAGGCCGGATCACCCATCAGCGCGACGCCATAATTGTGCTTGAGCGCTTTTTGTACGGGGCAGCCCATATTGATATCGATGCCCTCGGCTCCCCACTCGATCAGGCGCGCGACGGTTTCTTGAATGGGGCCTTCTTCATTGCCTAAAATTTGCGGCACCAAGCCCGATTCAAAAGGGGCACGCAGGGTTTCGGGCGTTTGTCCGACTTTTTCTTTGGGGATTTTCCAAGAACTCAGCATTTCGGTGGGCCAAATGGTTTTGGCTCCCGCAGGCAGATAATTTCGTGTGACCAAGCGAAGCGCCATGTGCGACATCCCAACCATGGGAGCCATACAGAGGGGAAAATTCACCTCCCCGTTCAACAATGAGCGACGTGTCGCCCCAAAGCCGGGGGCACGAATTGTCCTTAAGTCTTGCACCCCTGTCGTTTAACCAATAATTTGTCAAAAAGAAAGGACTCTCAAAGATATGCAAAAACGCATCGGCATCCTTGGTGGCGGTCAACTGGCCCGCATGCTCGCTCTCGCAGGAGCTCCCCTTGGATTTGAAATGCATATCTTGAGTCCCTCCAAACTCGACCCGGCGGCACAGGTCACCGGCTTTCACCATCTTGGTGATCCCAGCAAACTCGAAGATCTTAAAAAGTTTTTGACCCAAATCGATCACCTCACTTTTGAGAGTGAGTTCTTCGATATGGATGTGCTGCAAAAGGCACTGGGTTCTTTAGCTCAAGCCCCTGGTGTTTTTCCAAATGCGGGCGTCATGCGTGACTTGCAAGATCGCAGCAGTCAAAAGCAACTCTTGATCACGCATGGTTTGGCGACATCGCCGTGTATGTTTGTTCAGAGACCCCTTGATCTGAAAACTGCGTTTGAAAAATTCAAAAAAGGTTATGTCGTTAAAAAAGTGCGTGGGGGCTACGACGGCACCGGCACGTTTTACGTCAAGAGTCTTCAAGAGCTCGAAAAGCTTCAGGTCGCCTTTCCGGGGATTTCAATTGCCGAGAGTTTTGTCAAATTTAAACGCGAACTTGCTACTTCGGTCGTTTGCGATGGCAAGAAAGTGCACTTTCTTCCACTTGTCGAATCTCATCAAACGGATTCACGTTGCGACTGGGTTCGCGGGCCCGTTAAACACCGCGCCTGGAACAAGCTCTCGTTGAAAATCGAAAAGATGCTGCTCAAAATTGGCTATCAAGGCGTGATCGCCTTTGAGCTTTTTGATACTGGCACGAATCTCCTGGTCAATGAAATCGCCCCGCGGGTGCACAACTCAGCTCACTACACACAAGACGCGCTTAATTTTTCGCAATTTGCTTTGCACCTCCTAGCTGGCACAGGCGCCAAGCTTCCACGCCTGGAACTCAAAACAAAATGTTTTGTCATGATGAATCTGGTTGGCGAGAGCTACTCGTCTTTTGTTTTTCCGGATGTTTTAGAAGGAAACCTTCACTGGTACGGCAAAGCCTCGAACCGCCCAGGTCGCAAAATGGGACACCTCAACTGGGTCGGCGCGCGACTCGTGCCGCTTTTTAAAAACGCTCTCAATGAGCGCGCAAGGATCCGCAAATGAAAAAGCCAAAAGCTCCGCCGAAGAAAAAAGTCGCCATCATTATGGGAAGCAAAACCGATTTGAAGGTCATGCAGGCCGCGGCCGATGTGTTAAAAGAATTTGGCATTCCCTACCACCTCGAGGTGGTATCGGCCCACCGAACTCCCGAAAAAATGTTTGAGTTTGCCCGCCTTGCGCACGAACGTTTTAGCTTGATTATTGCGGGGGCTGGCGGCGCAGCCCATCTGCCTGGAATGGTGGCATGCTTGACGACCTTGCCGGTTATTGGCGTTCCTGTCCAATTGGGGTCGCTCAAAGGGATGGATGCCTTGTTGTCAGTTGTGCAAATGCCAAAAGGGATTCCGGTTGCAACAGTTGCCATCGACAACGCCGCCAACGCGGGACTTTTAGCCGCCCGTTTTGTGGGAATGAATGACGAAAAGATCCAAAAGAAGCTGCAAAAGTACCAGTCATCGCAAAAAAAGAAAGTTGCGCAAATGAACCGCGAGATTAGGCTCGCGCGGTAACGGCCTGCTCGCGGCGCTCGGCCAAAGCCCGAGCCGCCAAGCCAATGGCACCTGAGAACACCAGATCACCTGCCATTTGATTTTTCAAAAATGGCAAAGCCATTACGAAACATTCCGACAGCCCCCTGACGTTCATCGGGTACATTTGACCTGACATCCAAACGCCAAAGTTCGTGATGAAAAAAAATAAAAGACTCGCGGTCAAGCTGCCGGCCACTGTGCGCATCCAAGAGGCTCGTGGCTGAATCCAAAGCGACAAGGCCGTGATCAGCATGAAAGCGCCGTACACCCAAAACAGGGTGGAGTGAAAACCCAAAATGAAATCACTCAGGATCAGGATGATGATTGGAATGGCAAAGGCGGCCCGCCGGTCTTGAAACAGAGTGGTCGCCCACAAGGCCAGAGCACCCACGGCTGTAAAGTTCGCTGGGTGCGGCATCAATCGGGTCAGGACACCGAGCAAAACGAATCCAACGGCTATAAAAAATCCAACTCGCTTCGACATCATTCGCCTCCCGGGAGTCGCTTAGCTTAACACCGAAGGCCTTGTTTTTACTTTAGAATTGTCAGATGTCAAGGGCCCTGAGCCCCCCAGCAAAAAAGCATCTGCAGCTTTGACTTTAAGACCCCTTCTCGTTAATCCCTTAGTCTTTAAAGACCTCAGAGATTTGGCAAGGACAGGTGGCTGCTTACCATGGCGTCAATCCCTAACTTGCACCCAAATACATAGGAGCTTGGTCAATGCTTTCGACACTCTTCTTGCTCACCTCTTTTGCTTGGTCCGCGAACTCGAATTTGATCGACACCGCTCAAATCGAGGCGACGTCTTCGCTTGAAGAAAAGATCGAGACGAAAACCACTAAAAAGCCAGCAAATCAAAAGAGCCGCTTGGTACCCGATATCTCTGGATCTCTCAACACCGAGCAAATTTCGATTCTTCGACTTGAAGACAAATACCAAACCCCGCGCACACGCACCTACGATTTTCGCGCAGATTTGACCTTTGAAAGCCTGCGCCTAAAAGGCGAAGCGCCGAATTCTTACTTGGGCGCGTACAATGCTCAAGACGCCGGCGCGATTCCGCTGGTCGCCTTGCATTTTGGTTTCTTAGCACCGATCAAAGGCGCTTTCTCGGCAGGTCTCTCGGCTTTTGGCGCCTACGGATTGCGGGAGTACAACTTGGTCTCGCCTGATGGCTCATCGCTGAAGCCCCGCTTAAATGTGGTCATGTACGGAATCAGTGCTCAGGCACGCTATGCTTTCAAGCCCCATCTTTTTTCTGAGTTTGCTTATGAGCAGGGCCAGCTCGGCATTCGTCAGTCGTCAAACGAAAGTACACTGGCGCAATGGAGCGATGATGCTCGCACGCAGGCTTCTAAGCTGGGTGTTGGTTATATTTTTACAAACGGCTGGGAGCTCGCGGGACACGTCCAACAACGCACCTTGCTTGCCAGTGCCTTTGAGGTAGATTTGAATCAATGGTCGATCTCCACAGGAGTGAAGTGGTAGTGACTCAAACAGCTTTGATCGTCAGCGTTCTTCTTCTCTTAGTTGCAGCCGGCGGCCACGCGCGGACATCGCCAACTCCGGCCGATTCCAATCTCCGAGCGGCTCAACCCCCAGCTCCTGCGCCTGGTCGCCCTGTCTTGATACTGACTCCCCGGGACGTCGCTCACCGTATTTTGAACGACAGTGACCGAGCCAAAGAGGTCAATTACAACGCCGACCTCATTCGCCTACCGTACGCTCAGGTTTTGTCGAAGTATGATTTTTCGGTTTACTTTGAAACCGGCTATCAGCGTTCAAAAGTTGAATCCGTAGGCGGCAACGCCTCGTCAGATATGGATCAGAGCAATTTGACAACGTTCACCTTGCAAAAATCCTTCAGCACTGGAACGACTGCGCACATTGAGTTTACTCGAAATCAGACTCGTTACGACTTGCTTGCGACGGCGCCCGTCACTTTTGTTGACCGCTACACGCAAAATATTGCAGGCCTCACGTTGACACAAAACTTGTGGGGCAATTTTTTCGGGATGGCCGATCGCGCCGAGGTCTCGTCGGCCGAGAAGTATTACATGGCTTCGCGCGTGACTCGCGCCAATGATTTGCAGACGCTTGTTCTTGAAGCCCTCGAAGCCTATTGGACGGCGTACGTCGCTCAAGAAACATTTCAAGAGTCTTTGAGCTCGCGTGATCGGTACGAAAAGCTGGTGAGTTCAATCCGCCGCAAATCTTCGTTCGGTTACTCAAGCCCCGGAGAACTGCCGCAAATCCAAGCTGAGTTCGAAATCCGCCAGCAAACGGTCAAGACGGCGTCTGCGAATTATCTGCAAGCGCTTGACTCTTTGGCCACCTTGCTTCGCATTCCTCCTGGAACCGAAATTCAGTTTCAGTCCAGCGAAGAGTTGCCGCCGCCGCCCAAGCTCGGTCCCGTTGAGATTGATAAACTTCGCGCTGTTAAGTCCGCCCGCCTTCGAAAAGAGGCCGCGGAGTCATCTTATGACGGCAGCAAATCACGCAACCGTGCGGACCTCTCGCTCGTCGGCAAGGTCTACACCTCTGGTTTGGACGAAACTGATAGCGGTGCCGACAATGAGTTCTTAGCGGGTACTCGGCCTCGCTCCTACGTCGGCATTCGTTACCAATATACGTTTGGCAGCGGTTTGCGTGAAGAAGATATCTTGAACAAAAAGCTGACGAAGGATCTTGAGGCCACCAGATTTGAGCGCATGCGACTTGAAACGAGCGATCAGTTGCTCAATCTTGAACGCCAAATTCAGGCCAATTACAACGTCGCCGTCAGTTCGAAAAATCAACGCGTGTTGCGCGAAAAAGCGATCAACGAATTGAACCGCACCTACGCGCAAGGGCGCACCGATATCGCGATCTTGATCGAGGCGATGAACAAGTATTTTAATTCTGAAATTGATTTGATCCGCTCGATTGGAAATTACCAAATTGCGCTCAACCGCTTTGCGGCTCTTCGCGATGAATTGATCCCAGATCCTTCTGTTCCAAATGCCAACGTACAAACTGGGATGCCGGTTTCCGAAGAAGCTCCCACGCCTGGAGGCGCACGATGAAAAGATTTGCTCTCTCTCTCATGATGATTTTGTCGCTAATCCTGTCGGCCTGTGCCTTTGATGGTAAAGATGACACCGATCAACGCGACCTCGAAGACCGCGAAGAACTCTTGCGAACTTTTTCGCAGATTCAAGGGATCTACACGGGAACCATCGAAACTCAGTACAAGACCATGCCCGCGAAGCTCACGATCACTTACCGAGAAATCGTCGTCGGTAAAGACTCAGACGGACAGCCAAGGTACCGCCCTGTACTGGTCGCCCGCCTGAGCCGGCCTGAGCTTTTTGCTCTGGATATCCGCATGGACGGCAAATACATTTCGCGTACGGGTGATCTGACTCTTTCGACGAGTGAAAACGGCGGCGAATTTTTGCAAGGCCGAGGCAGCATCTTGGGCGGCAACTACCAAGCAACACTATCAAATGCGAACTTGGGCTATTACGGCCTCTTGCGCGTCGCTTTGCTCTCGCGTGAAATTCGCACCGAAGAAAACGACGATGCCGAACAGCGTGACCGCATTCGCGATCGCATGAACCGACTGGCTGGCACTTATGCGGCCGTGATTAGACCTGATGTGACAATTCCAGATGAACCCGAAGACGTGATCCGCTCAGAGCTGCGATTGCTGGTCGAAGAGACCGACACATTTCCGCGCTTGATCGCCTTCTACAATCACAAATGCGGCGCCTTGGTTCCCATTCGCTCGACAGTGACATTCCGTCCAGAGATGGTGCCACCCGAGATTTCATTCGTGACGGACTCTGGAACAAACGGGCTCAAAATCTCATTTGCTGGCACCTTTGTGAACTCGGCGATTGAAGGCCGCTTCCAATTCCCAACCTTCAGCGGCGCCCTTAAAGCCGCCAAACGCACCGACGGCCGCCCCACCTGCAACAAACCCAAATAGGTGCCTGCTTCCCTTTGCAGAAGTGCTGCGCCACTTTGTGGCGCAGCGCTTCTGCAAAGGGAAGCAGGCACCTAGAGGCGGTTGTTGATTAGGTCTTGGACGACGCTGGGGTCGGCGAGAGTGCTGGTGTCGCCTAAGGTGTCGATTTGGTTTTCGGCTATTTTGCGCAGGATTCGGCGCATGATTTTTCCAGAGCGGGTCTTTGGCAAAGCGGGTGCCCATTGAAGCAAATCGGGTTTTGCAATCGGCGAAATTGCTTGAGCCACAAACTGAATCAGTGTTTTGCGCAGCTCTTCAGTGGGCCGGATGCCCGTCTTTAAGGTCACAAACACGTAGATGCCTTGTCCTTTTATATCATGTGGATATCCCACAACTGCGGCTTCGGCGACTTCGTGATGGGCGACCAGTGCGCTTTCAATTTCGGCGGTGCCCAAGCGGTGTCCCGAGACATTCAAGACGTCGTCGACCCGGCCCGTGATCCACCAATACCCATCTTTATCACGGCGGCAACCGTCTCCCGAAAAGTAATAGCCGGGGAAAGATGAAAAATAAGTTTCTTCGAAACGCGCGTGATCCTTATAGACCGTTCGCATCTGGCCTGGCCACGAATCGTCCAAAACCAAAACGCCCTCGCCTGCTCCTTCAATGATGTTGCCTTCGGGCGTGAGGAGCTTGGGCAAAATGCCTGGCAGCGGCTTCGTCGCCGATCCGGGTTTGAGATCGATGGCGCCAGGAACGGGACTGATCAAAATCCCACCTGTTTCGGTTTGCCACCACGTATCCACGATCGGACAGCGCTCATCACCAACGATCTTATAATACCAGAGCCAAGCTTCGGGATTGATCGGCTCACCGACGCTCCCCAAGAGACGCAGTGACTTTCGCGAGGTCTTGCGCACCGGCTCCTCGCCCTCACGCATCAGTGAGCGAATCGCCGTCGGTGCGGTATAGAAAATCGAAACCTGGTGTTTATCGATGACCTGCCAAAACCTGGAGACGTCCGGATAAGTTGGCAGACCTTCAAAAATCACGCTCGTGGCCGCATTCGCCAGCGGGCCATAGACAATGTAACTGTGACCTGTGACCCAGCCCACGTCGGCCGTGCACCAGTAAACGTCTTCAAGTTTGTAATCGAAAACTTTTTTAAATGTCGAGGCGGCATAAACCAAATCGCCGCCGGTCGTGTGCAACACTCCTTTGGGCTTTCCGGTTGAACCGGAGGTGTACAAAATAAACAAAGGATCTTCGGCGTCCATGATTTCGGGTGCGCACGTGGCCCCTACCTTCTCGCGCTCCTCATGCCACCAAAGATCTCGTCCCTCGACAAAATTGACATCGGCCCCCGTCACTCTGACGACCAGCACGTTTTTAACTAAATCTGTTTTCTCGAGTGCTGCATCGATCGTATTTTTGAGCGCAACTTTGCGGCCTCCGCGGCGACCTTCATCGGCCGTGATGACAAAGCTGCTTTCGCAGTCTTTGATCCGGTCCGCAACCGATTCAGCGCTGAAGCCGCCAAAGACAACAGAGTGAACAGCGCCAATGCGCGCGCACGCCAGCATGGCCATTGCCGTCTCGGGAACCATTGGCATATAGATGGTCACTCGGTCGCCTTTTTTGACGCCAGACTTTTTGAGGACGTTGGCCAAGCGGCAGACTTCCCCACGCAACTCACCAAAGGTGATTCTTCTTGAAGGGGCCTCGATGCTGTCGCCTTCAAAAATAAAGGCCGTACGATTTTGGTGCAGAGGTAAGTGCCGGTCGAGACAGTTATAAGAGACATTGAGTTTACCACCCAAATACCACTCAATCGAAACCGGTTTTTTAAAAGACGTTTTTTTGACTTGGGTCCATCTTTCAAACCAATGAAGCGCTTCACCCTCGGCCGCCCAGAACTTGTCTGAGTTTTGAATCGAACCCTGATAGAGAGCTGGATACTCGACTTTCTTGATATGGGCATTTTTTTCGAACTCGGGCTTAACGGGAATCAAGTCCATCTGTCCTCCAAAAGCGGATGCAGACCCCGACAATCAAGGGGACCTTCACAAGCTTCACCCGAAGTACAAGCCACCACCGCCAAAAAAGCACCAAAAAAAACCCGTCTCGGCAGCCGAGACGGGTTTTTCAAAAATCACTGCATAAGTAAGATAGTTTACAATCGATGCCGTCAGACGCTCTTAGTTCACGTCTTTGTAGTCCGCGTCGATAACGTCATCATTCTTTTTATCAGCACCGGCCTCGGCTCCACCGGCTTCGCCGCCTGCGTTGGATTCAGCACCGCCCGCAGCTCCTGCCGATGCTTTCTTGTAAAGCTCAGCCGAGATGCGGTGAGAGATTGCTTGCAAAGCGTCTTGCGCTTTTTTGAGTTCTTCCCCTGTTGACGCTTTGTTATCGAAGACTTTGCGAGCATCGGCAACCGCGTCGGTCGCCGCTTTCTTGTCGACTTCAGCGAGATCTTTGTTATCGGCAACCAATTTCTCGGTTTGATAGATCAAGTTATCCAAGCCATTTCGAGCCGCGACAGCCTTTTGTTTTTCTTCATCCTCCGCCTTGTGAGCTTCGGCATCAGCCACGGCACGCTTGATATCTTCTTCAGACAAACCACTCTGTGCTGTGATCTTGATTTGCTGCTGTTTACCAGAAGACAAATCCTTCGCCGAAACGTTCAAGATCCCGTTGGCATCAATATCAAAAGTCACTTCAACCTGAGGTACTCCGCGGGGCGCAGGCGGCAAACCCACCAGCTCAAAGCGTCCCAAAGTTTTGTTGTCTGACGACATCTTACGCTCACCCTGCAAGACATGGATGTCGACTGCAGGTTGATTGTCGGCAGCCGTCGAAAAAACCTGAGATTTTTTTGAAGGAATGGTCGTGTTGCGTTCGATCAGAACTGTCATGACGCCGCCCATCGTTTCGATACCCAAAGACAAAGGCGTCACGTCCAAGAGCAAAACGTCTTTCACGTCGCCCGCCAAGACACCACCCTGAATCGCGGCGCCCACGGCAACCACTTCATCAGGATTCACCGTGCGGTTCGGCTCTTTACCGAAAAAGTCTTTCACGGCTTTTTGAATCGCGGGAACGCGAGTCGATCCGCCGACCAAAACGACTTCATCGATATCCGACGTTTTCCAACCCGAATCGGCCAAGGCTTTTTTGCAAGGCTCAATTGAACGCTTCACCAAGTCTTCGATCATTTGCTCGAATTTGGCGCGAGAAAGTTTAATCTGTAAGTGCTTAGGACCGCTTTGATCTGCCGTGATGAACGGCAAATTGATTTCGGTTTCTTGAGCTGTTGAGAGCTCAATTTTTGCTTTCTCAGCCGCTTCTTTCAAACGCTGTAAAGCCATTTTGTCATTTTTCAAATCAATGGCTTGATCTTTTTTAAACTCAGCGATCAACCACTCAAGGATGCGCGTATCCAAATTGTCACCACCCAAATGCGTATCGCCATTGGTTGATTTGACTTCGACAACGCCGTCACCCACTTCGAGGATCGACACGTCAAACGTTCCTCCACCGAAATCGTAAATCACGATTTTTTGTTCTTTCTTTTTGTCCAAGCCGTAAGCCAGCGCTGCCGCCGTTGGCTCATTGATAATACGTTTTACATCAAGACCGGCAATGCGGCCGGCATCTTTTGTTGCCTGGCGCTGCGAATCGTTAAAATAAGCAGGAACGGTAATGACCGCTTCAGTTACGGGCTCACCCAGATAGTCTTCGGCTACTTTTTTGAGTTTACCCAAAACAGCGGCCGCGATCTCTTCGGGAGAAACGGTTTTGCCGCCCTGAATTTTAAAAGCGGTGTCGTTGCCTTTTTCGATCACGGTATAAGGCACAAGTTTTGTTTCTTCAGCGGTCTCGGAGTAACGACGGCCAATGAAACGTTTGGCCGAGTAAATTGTATTTTCGGGGTTGGTCACCGCTTGGCGTTTTGCGATTTGACCGACCAGACGCTCGCCGTCTTTTGTAAACGCCACCACCGAAGGTGTTGTGCGCGCGCCTTCTTCGTTGACCAAAACTTTGGGCTCGCCGCCCTCCATAATGGCAACACAAGAGTTCGTCGTCCCTAAGTCGATTCCGATAATTTTTCCCATGGTCATTTCCTTTCAAATCTGTTTCAAAAATCGAGTCTTCTTAACAAGTTTAATGTGGGGGCGCTGAGCCTCCCGTCAAGGTCAGGGCCTACTTTTTTCGTCCCCAGAAGCCTGGTTTCGCGGATTTAGCGTCCAGCGGAATCCCGCGGTGAGACGCGATTTCTCTCAGAAGCTTCTCTTCGTCTTTCTCGATTTTTTTGGGGAACTCGACATCGAGATGATAGTAAATGTCGCCGCGCCGGCTGCCGCGCAGCGAAGGCAAACCTTCGCCCACGAGCTTCACCGTGTCTCCCATTTGCAAGCCTTTAGGAATCTGAAGATTCTTGCTCCCCGTCACCGTCTCAACAACGATCTCTGCGCCGAGGAGGAGCTGCAAATAATCGACTTTTAATGACGACAAAAGATGATCGCCCTGACGTTGAAAGCGCTCGTCTTGCTCAACTTGAACTTCGACGTACAAATCACCATTCGGGCCGCCGCGGTAACCACCTTCACCCTCATTTGAGACGCGAAGACGTGTCCCAGTATCAACACCAGGAGGAATCGAGACGCGAATGCGGCGGTTCTTTTTTTGCCGTCCTCGGCCTTTGCAATCCGTGCAGGGGCTCTTGATCATGACGCCTTCACCTTGGCAAGTGGGGCACGTTGTTGCCATCGAGAAAAAGCCCTGCTGACGCACGACTTGGCCGCGGCCACTGCAAGTCGTGCAGGTTTGCGGAACCGTGCCCTTTTCGGCGCCCGATCCGTTGCAGGTATTGCAGTTTTCATCGACGTCAAATTTGATTTCACGGTCGATGCCTTCGATGACTTCTTTGAATGACACTTCAGTCACATAACGTAGATCAGCCCCTCGGCGAGGCGAGGTGCGGTTTTGTTTTTGCGAACGACCACCACCGGATTGTGCGCCGCCAAAGAAGTCGCCAAAAATATCAGAGAACGAAGAGAAAATATCGTCGACGTCCTGAAAGCCCGCACCATTTCCACCGCCTTGAAAAGCTTTGTGGCCAAATCTGTCGTAGCGGGCACGTTTATCGGCATCCGATAAAACCTCATAGGCGCTCGCGGCTTCTTTAAACTTCTCTTCGGCGTCTTGATCACCCGGATTCTTATCAGGATGAAGCTTCATCGCGAGCTTGCGATAGGCCTTCTTAATGGTATCCGCATCGGCATCCCGGCTGACGCCCAGAACCTCGTAAAAATCGCGCATTTGACTCATGCACGCAATGTGAGGAATGAGGCCGTTTCTGTCAAGCTCCCAAGACCCGGAAATTGGGGCCTCATTCAGTCGGAAGAGGGGACTGTACTCTGAATTTTTTGACGCAAACGATCCTGCACCTTTTCGTCCAAGCCAAGAGCCCGCATTTCACTCAAGACGCGCTCGGCCAACTCGCGTTTTCCCGCGTCAGTGTAGAGCCTTCCCGAGAGAATGTAAACCCAGTCCGGCGCCCCGCGCTCTGCTGCTTTTTTCATCAGATTAGCGGCTTTGAGCGTGTCCTGTTCTTCATACAGCGCGTGGTAAGCAGCTTTGTAAGCAAGCACCCAATCCTGGGGAAACGCGCGCGTGCCCTTGTCAAAAATTTGCGAAGCGCCGGGGACATCTGAGACGATCACCGATAAGGCCGCGCCTCCGGCCGAATAGGCCATGCGAAACTCCGGGTCGAGTTGCGTGGTGAGATCCAAAGTCTGGAACAACCACCCACGGCCTTGGCAAAGATTTTTGCCCAGCGCCTTTTCACAGTAATCAAAATCCTGCAGGGTTCGAATCCAAAGCAGATCAGCCATTGGCAAACGAAACCCAAAATGAAAGTGCTCAAGTGCTAGCGGCGGCGCCACGAGTTCGCGGCCGCGGGCTTTTTGTTCTAGCTGCGCGCGGTGGCCGCTGGCCCAGAAGCCCAAGCCGAGCGCCAACCCCAAAAACAAAAGCCCCACCGTTAAGGCGGGGCTTTTGCTGACGTTCAAACTTTGAACTTTCGAATCAGAGAGTGCCATCGCTGTTATTCGCTAAGCCTTTATCTTGGTTGATAATCCAAGAATCCTCCAGCGCACCAGACACGAGCTGAGCACGAGCCCCGGCCGCAAAAGTACTGAAGTCCGTCGCAACACAGGCTGTACCTAAAGTCGCCGTCCGAGGCGTGTTCACGGGGCAGGTGCCGGCTGCGATATCAGTCGGAGCCGCGTTGTTTGCACCATTCAAAGTCGTGCATCGGCCACCCGTACAGACGGCTTTTGTGCTCGAAGGGGTCGTGCACGCAGCCGCCCCTTTTAAGGTTGTGAAGTTTGTAGGACATGCGCCCGTACCGCTGACCCAGCCGATGTTGTACCGAAGGTTTCCCTCGGGAACAAAACCAAGCGCATCGAAAGAGGAGCTGTAGCCTTGAAACTCAACAAAGAAATTTTTATTGAAAGTATACAGAGACGATAGATTCACTTGCGCTTCTGATTGCCGCGCTTTCGCGATAAACTTATTGACACGGGGGATGGCGATCGTCGCCAAAATTCCGATGATCGCAACGACCACCATTAATTCGACAAGCGAGAATCCGCGTTGGTTGGATTTATTCATCATGAGTAGTCCTCCTAGTTGGCACCCATAGTTTGCCAAAGACTTGTCAAGACTCCAAGGCTTCTTTTGCAGAGGCCTTGGGGCAACGGAGGCGGTCCCATTTTGGAGCGTCGTTCCCCCAGGCGGTCAACCGCACCCATCTTGACTTCCCACAAAGACTCCCCAAACTTAAGCTAACGATGGGTCGTTCCCTCGGCGCTCGACCTTGGTCCCAAGCATTTGCGTGAACCTAAGAAGAGAACATAAACTATGAAGATGAAGACTCTCAAATCCGAGAAACGCCTCATTCCAATTCCAAAAGCCAACAGTGACTCGGGCAATCAAAACGATTCAGGGGAAGACCGTCAGGGCGTCGTCGAATTGGATCACCGGGTCGACCATCCCAAGATGTACCGCGTGATGCTACTCAATGATGATTTTACACCGATGGATTTTGTTGTTTTGGTTTTGCGCCGCTTTTTTGGCAAGAACGAAGATGAGGCCACCGCCGTGATGCTCGACGTGCACAAAAAGGGCGCGGGCACCGCCGGCGTTTACACGCTAGAAATGGCCGAAATGAAAGTCATGCAAGTCAATCAGTTTGGCCGCATGAATCAGCACCCCCTCAAAAGTGTTCTCGAGCCCGAGTGATCTCACCCTAAGGAGGATCGATGCTTAACCGTGAAATCGAACGCCGTATGGCAGAGGCCGCGGAAAACGCCAAAAAATCCAAGCACGAGTTTGTCACGGTCGAACATGTCCTCCTGGCGCTGACCGAAGCCGCACCGATGAGCGAAATCTTGCGCAGCATAGGCGCCAACGTGCCTGAACTGCGAAAGGCGCTTAAGGGCTACGTCAAAGCGCACTGTCCACAGATCACGACCGAACAGCTGGGTGCTTACGGCGGCTTTGACGTGTGGCAACCCGAGTTTACCTTAGCTTGCCACCGCTGGATCCAGCGCGCGGCCCTGCAAGTCCGCAGCGCAGGGCGAGACGAAATTTCAGAAGGCCATTTGCTGGTTGCACTCTTTTATGAGCAAGACTCACACTCTGTTTTTGCTCTGACCCAGCAAGGGATCACGCAGTTTGACGTGATCAATTACGTCTCGCACGGACTCGAAAAAGATCTCGGTCCAGACGACGACAAAGAATCTTCAGAGCCCAAAGCGCTCCCCCACTCGGGCGGCGAGTTTGAGGCCGAGAAAGAAGAAAAAAAATCTCCGCTCGAATCTTTTTGCGTCAACTTAAATGAACGCGCCATCGATGGTCGCATCGATCCTTTGATCGGCCGCGATGATGTCGTGGACCGCGTGATGCAGGTCCTTTGCCGCCGCACGAAAAACAACCCCTTGCTCATTGGTGAGCCCGGTGTCGGCAAAACCGCCATCGCTGAGGGGCTAGCGGCCAAAATTGTTCAAGGCAAGACGCCCGAGGCTCTAAAAGATAAACTCATCTACTCGCTCGATTTAGGTTCGCTGCTCGCGGGAACTAAATTTCGCGGGGATTTTGAGGGCCGCCTCAAAGGAGTGATGAAAGAAGTCAGAAAACGCAAAAACGTCATTTTGTTTATCGATGAGATCCACACGATCGTCGGCGCCGGCGCGACCAGCGGAGGCTCAATGGATGCGTCGAACTTACTGAAGCCTGCGCTTGCCAGTGGTGACATGAGCTGCATTGGTTCGACCACACACCAAGAGTACCGTCAGCACTTTGAAAAAGACCGAGCCTTGGCCCGCCGCTTTCAGCGCATTGATGTCAACGAACCTTCGAGTGCTGATGCGACCGAGATTTTACGCGGCTTGAAGTCACGCTTTGAAGAGCATCACGATGTGACCTACACCGACGAAGCCATTAAAGCTTCGGTCGAGTTGTCATCGAAGTATCTGCACGGCAAGTTGCTCCCCGATAAAGCCATCGACGTGATGGATGAAGCCGGTGCGTGGGCCAAGCTCAATGATAAAAAAGGCATGAACATCAGTGATAAAGACATCGAGCGCATCATCGCCAAAATGGCGCAGGTCCCGGTGGCCAGCATCGGAACCAATGAAAAAGATCAGCTCAAATCGCTGGATCTGCAACTCAAATCCGCGATCTTTGGACAGGATGAGGCGATTGAACGCCTTGTCGCGGCGATCAAGTTTTCGCGCAGCGGTCTTTCGCGGGACAACAAACCCGTTGGCAGCTTCTTATTTGCTGGCCCCACCGGCGTCGGCAAAACCGAAGTGTGCAAACAGCTGGCGCAAATCTTAGGCATCCCGCTGGTGCGCTTCGATATGTCGGAGTACATGGAGAAGCACACAGTGGCTCGTTTGATCGGCGCGCCTCCCGGGTACGTGGGCCACGACGAGGGCGGCCAGCTGACCGAACAGGTCAACCGCACGGGTCACTGCGTTTTACTTTTGGATGAGATGGAAAAAGCCCATCCCGATGTCTTTAACGTTTTGTTGCAAGTGATGGATGCGGGCCGCTTGACCGATTCAACGGGCCGAACCACTGACTTTCGCAATGTGATTTTGGTGATGACTTCAAACGCGGGCGCTGTCGATGTGGCTCGCGGAACGATCGGTCTCACCAACGCACCTACTCGCAATCTCTCGCTCGACGCAATTAAAAAGGCGTTTGCACCTGAGTTCATCAACCGGTTAGATGCTGTCGTCACCTTCCGTGACTTGAACGAAGGTATTTTGCTGCAAGTCGTGCGCAAGTTTGTTGAAGAACTGCAAATGCAATTGCAGAAAAAAGGCGTCGTCCTCACGGTGACCGACGCGGCCAAAAAACAGCTGCTCAAAAAAGGGTACGACCCCGTCTACGGCGCCCGTCCCTTAGGTCGGGCTATCGATGAGCATCTGAAAAAACCACTCGTTGACGAGCTGCTCTTTGGTCGCTTGGTGGATGGCGGCAAGGTCACGATCGATCTCAAGCAAGACGCCTTCGACTTTCATTTTGAAAAGTGAACAAATTCTTCGCCTGCATTGATGCATCCTGTTTTAATAGACGGTGTGCACACAATCTGCTACCTTGACAGCAAGGTATCACGTCCCAAATTGAAGCTGTTCTTTTAGGAGGACTCTTTATATGAAATGGTTCAAACGCATCTCTTTGTTTCTTCTGACAAACATGCTGGTCTTGGTGACCATCAGCATCGCGCTGGCGGTGATTCAATCGGTCTTTGGCATAAACCTTCATGGCGGTCAAATGTCTGGACTGATGGTTTTGTGTGCAGTCTGGGGGATGGGCGGCGCCTTTATCTCGCTACTGATTTCAAAGTTCATGGCCAAACGCATGATGGGTGTCCAGATTATAGACCCAGCCACAGTCAACCCCCGAGAGCGCGAGATCGTGCAAATGGTTTACAACATGGCAACACGCGCGGGCCTCGAAAAGATGCCCGAGGTCGGTATCTACGAGTCACCCGAGGTGAATGCTTTTGCGACAGGCCCCAGCAAGAAAAACTCACTGGTCGCCGTGAGCACAGGCTTGCTCAGCAAAATGTCTAAAGATGAAGTCGAAGGTGTCATCGGTCACGAAGTGGCTCACATCGCCAACGGTGACATGGTCACCATGACACTCATCCAAGGTGTTGTGAATGCCTTTGTGATGTTCTTTGCACGTCTTGCCGCCAAAGCGATAGCCTCTCAAACAGATGAGCGATCGCAAGGGGCGGTCTACTTTGGCCTGTCGTTGCTCTTTGATATCGTGTTTGGACTTTTGGGTTCTATTCTGGTCGCTTACTTCTCGCGCTTGCGAGAGTACCGAGCGGATGCGGGCGGAGCGATGTATGCCGGCAAACCTAAAATGATTGCGGGTCTTAAGCGCTTGCAATCCATGTATGACCAACTGGAGCCCGACAACGGTTCGATGGCCACAATGAAAATCTCGAGCCGTCCTGGTGGATTTATGGCTTTCTTCTCGACGCACCCGCCTCTTGAAGAACGGATCCGCCGCCTGCAAGAGACTTTCTAAAGCGAGCGGCGCGATCAAAACCCCCGCTCGGCTTTCAAAGCGAACCAAATTCTTTACAGATCGAAACCAAGGGCTGCTTCTCGCAGCCCTTGTTGCTTTGCTTTGGGGCGTTCTTGGTTTTGGTCTGCGCGAGGCCTTTCGATTTAGTGATCCTGCCACAGTCTCTTGGTTTCGATTTACTTTTTCGTTTTTGTCTTTGAGTCTGATCATCTTTATCAGGCAACCAGAATCTCTCCCTCACACTCGCCGCATCCCGTGGTGGATGATCCTTGCGGCCTTGGGCCTTGCGCTCAACTATTTGGGCTACGCCAAAGGCGTACAGTTCACAACACCCGGAAACGCCCAAATGCTGAGCCAGCTGGGCCCGTTGCTGGCAGTCGTTGGCGGGATCTTTATTTTGCACGAGCGCTTGAGCCCGAGGCAGTGGGCTGGCGTTCTTGTGGCTTTGACGGGTTTTGCTCTTTTTTATTTGGACCAGTTGCAGTTTTTTGTCGCTTCACGCGAAGAGTATAAGCGCGGCAATCTCTGGATCCTTGTCGGAAGTGTGTCGTGGGCGACGTGGGCCTTGATGCAAAAGCGCGCCACAAGGCTGGGGCATACACCTCGCCTGCTCAACTTTTTTGTCTACGGCTGGAGCGCGGTGTTTTTGTTTTCTTTTGCCCAGCTCACAACACTTCAAGGTCTGGGACTCTGGCCCTGGGTCTTGCTTTTACTTTTGGCGATAAACACTCTCGTTGCTTACGGGGCACTCGCGCTCGCGCTTGAAAAAGCGCCATCCTCCTTGGTTAATTTGATCATCGCGTGCAATCCCCTGGTCTCGCTGGCCATCGACCATGATCAAGTGGCTTGGACAGGCTGGGTCGGTGCCGGATTTGTGCTGACAGGGGTTGTGTTCACTCTCAAGCGCACGTAGTCTATCAGAGTGAAAAATATCATTTTTGGATTCTTACTGCTGTGTCCCTCCTTGGTTTTTGCACGAACCCTCAGCTCGTCCATGCAGGCTTTTATCGAGGCCAAAAATCTTGAGAAAATTCAGCCGGATAAATCTTGCGTCCTTTATCAAGAGCTCGCAAAAAACGAAAAGTTTGTTTTACAAGACTTGGCGATGCTCAAACAAACCTTGTCCTGCACGAGTCCTCTCACCGAGCCTGTTTTGGATTTTTCAGATAAACCTTGGCTGAGCAATCTGATCTTAGCGACCGAAGAGAAAAGAGCTCGCCTGACTTCGGATGCCCTTGGCTTTGTCGAAGTTCGGGGCCGTCTAGCACGCCTGCAAAAGGGCCAAAAACTGGGGCTCGCGGTTTTGAGCGACACCGAAAAAGACATTCAAAAATTTTCGACGCCTGAAAAAGATCTTAAAAAAGCGCGTGAACGCTTACTGGTCATCAAGCAAGAGATGGCCCCGCGTTTCAAAATAGCGCCCGCGCCCGAGGATTTTACACGAGTCGCACAAGATTACCTGGGGGCGCGTGAGTTTGCCAAAGCTCGCCTTTGGGCGCAAAAAGTGATCGACCGCAAAAAATCAACTCTGGACGAACTCTTGGTGGCACGCAAAATTCGTCGATCCAGCCACAAGCTTGAGCAAAAAACCCCTGCTTTTTTAAAAGCTCTTCAAGGCGATTGGCAATGGGCTGAAAAGCAATCTCGCCCCCGTCTGGCCATCGAGCTGGGCTTGCTCTACGTCAGGGCACTTTGGACTGCAGACAATCTCGGAACCGCAAAGAGTATTCTGACCCAGCTTGAAAAAAAGCATCAAGCTTCGGGTCGCCTGAATGAAATTTATTTTGTTCGCGGTAAAATGTTCGAAGAAGGCAAGCAGTGGGCCCAAGCCGTCGCCGAATATCAAAAGGCAACGCTGGATTTAAAGATCACCTTGGATAAAAAAATTCAATTCGCCAAAGCGTGGAGCGCATGGAAGGCCAAGGACGATGCCAAAGTGATCGAATCGCTCGAGCCTTTGATCGCCCTCGGCCAAGACGATCCGTTCGAAAGCGCCCGCGGCCTTTACTGGAAGTCGCGTGCGCTCAAGCGACAAAATCAAGATCAAGCCGCGAACGCGGCTCTTCAGCAATTGCAGCTTCTAGACCCGGTTGGATTTTATGGGACGATTTCTTACCATGCCCTCAATCAGAACTTTCCTCCCCTTACCGTTCCAAAAACACCGAGCGAGTTCCAAAAATCACCACTCTTTAATGCCGATTACCTCCAGGCTCTTTACGACGTCGGCGAGCTCGAAATTTTACAAGCGGTCGTTGCCGACGCTGTCAAAAAAGTAAAGCCCGAAGCGCCGCCAGAACAGTGGCTCCCCGTGTTTTTAGCGGCGGCCAAGGCCAATTCGTATCTGCCGTTGTTTTCGCAAATCTCGCTCCTGACGCCCGAGAATCGCAATCAGCTGCTGACCCGAGATCCTGAACTTTTATTTCCGCTGGATCACAAAGACGTGATCCATGCTGCTTCACAAAAATTTAAAGTGTCGCCCGAATTGATTTTTTCGATCATTCGGCAAGAGTCGGCTTTTGACACTTTTGCCCGAAGTCCCGCCGATGCTTTGGGGCTGATGCAGCTGTTACCCTCGATCGCCAGTCATTATGAAAAGCAGGTCGGATTTTCGCTCGACCATTTTGAAGATCTGTATAAGCCCGAAATGAACGTTCCCTTTGGCGCCGCCTTGCTCAGGGATTTACTGAATCGATACGACGGAAAAATCTATCTGGCCGCAGCGGCCTACAACGCGAGCGAAAAGGCCCTGCGCACGTGGCTCAAGATGAGATGGACCGGCGACGTCGTTGAATTCATCGAAGAGATCCCTTACGAAGAAACTCGAACATACGTGAAGCTCATCACGCGCAACTATGCCTTTTACACGCGCCTTCTCAAGAGCGGGAAAGCCACGCCGTTTCCGGCGGCCTGTCTGGAAGTTTGGCAGTCACCGTCACCGTGAACACTTGGGCCCCCTTGTCTCATCTTGATCCCTAAATCATTTCAATGGTTTAGGATCAAAATTGCCATCAAAAGAGTGGCCCTTCTCTTGCTCTTCTTCCACGTATCAAGGGGAGGCAGAGATGTTTATGACTTCAAAGAAGCGCATCGTTCTCATTATGGGATTCACAGTTTCGGTTGTTGGTGCGGGCGCGTATTGGGCCTCTCACTTAGACCGCGCGGGTGAGGTTGAGCTCGCTTCTAAAATGGCGAAGAAGAAGTCACAGCGCCCTCTGGATCTCAGCAAGGCCTCGAACACGACTTCGCAAACAAAAGAAGAGGCGAAGGTTCTTTTGAATGACCCTGCCATTTCACAAGCCTGGGGAATAAAAAAATCCGATGCTCAGCGCGCCTGGGAAGTATCGCAGGGTTCGCGCGAAATTATTGTGGCCGTGATCGACACGGGTGCAGACATTGATCACGAAGACTTAAAAGCCAACATCTGGTTCAACGCGGGTGAAACCGGCAAAGACTCGAAAGGCCGCGACAAGGCGACCAACGGGATCGACGACGATGGCAACGGTTTTGTTGACGACATCAATGGCTGGAACTTTGTTTCTGGCAACGCAAGCCTTGTCGACAATCATGGTCATGGCAGCCACATTGGCGGCATCATTGGTGCTGAAGCGGGCAACAACAAAGGCATCGCCGGCATCTCTCCTAAAGTTAGCCTCATGATCTTGAAGTACTTTGATCCCAAGGTTCCAAGCACGGACAACTTGAAAAACACCGTCAACGCGATCAAGTATGCCGTCAAGAACGGAGCTAAGATCATCAATTACTCGGGCGGCGGGACCGAATTCTCTCAAGAGGAAAAAGACGCGATCGAAGAAGCACGCAAAGCCGGTATCTTGTTTGTCGCGGCGGCGGGCAACGAGCGTTCAAACTCGGATCACCACAAGTACTACCCTGCTGATTATGGTCTTAGCAACATTATCTCGGTGACGGCAATTGATCCATCGACTGAAGTTTTGGCTTCGTCAAACTACGGTGTTGAAACCGTTGATATCGCAGCCCCTGGACAGAATATCTTAAGTACGCTTCCGAACAGCGCCTACGGTTACATGACCGGAACTTCGCAAGCAACTGCGTTTGTGACCGGCGCTGCAGTTTTGGTAATGGCTCATCACAAGGGCTTCTCGGCCGAAGAAACCAAGAAGTACATTTTAGCGACGGGCGACAGTCAGCAAAGTTTGCTTGCTAAAACACGCACCTCTCGTCAGCTGAATCTTTACAAGGCCCTAACCATGATCGATTCACAAATCACCGCGAACGGATCTCGCGATATGGGCGGAGCTGGCCCCGTAACGTCAAGTGGTGGAATCAACATAGATGATTCTCAAGCACTGGATGCTGACAACCGACGCATCACGAGCTTTGGCCGTACGATCATGGATTCTTTAAAAGCCGATGAACAGCGAAACTAACGCTCCTGATTTCTTCTCGCTTGTTTGACTTCTGATGAACCCGCTGATGACATGAGGAGTGGCCAAAATATTCCTCATTCAGGGCAGCATCCTCTTGTCGATTCTTTGTTTTCCTGCTTTTGCTGAGCCTTTGACGGGCGAAGCTTTTTCGTTCTATCTCGAAAATGACACGCGCAAAATTGGCGGACCCGGAACAGATGAGTCGTACTCGAACGGCTTTCGCTTTGCTTACGTATTTGCGCAAGACCGAGTTCCCAACTGGGCGCCGATCATTAAGCGCGCGAACAAATCGCTTCGCGAAAAGCTTGAGAAAGCGCCCTCCAACTTTGGCTTTTCATTTGGCCAGCAAGTGTTTACTCCGGACGACACCCGGGCCCCGGGACTGATCAAAAAGGACCGCCCTTACGCGGGCTATTTATCAGTGGGGTTTAATGCGACCGTGCAGATCGATGATGTGTGCGAATTGTTCTCGCTTGAGCTGGGGACAATCGGCCCCGACGCGCGCGGCGAAGAGGTACAAAATGGCTTTCACCGAATGATCGGCATCGCAGACGCCGAGGGCTGGGACAACCAACTTGAGAATGAGCCCACGATCCAGCTGGCTTACCAACGTCGATTTCGAACCGCTCAACTTTTTGTAAGGTCATCAAAAAATTTCGACGTGATTCCATTTGTCGGTGTGGCCCTCGGAAACGTGGTGGTCTCGGCCCATACCGGGCTCATCGCAAGAGTGGGCGTCAACATCCCCGATGATTTTGGCCCTTCAAGACCATCCGCCACCGACGGCGACATTTTTACCGTTCCAAAAGAAGAGTCCAAACTCAAAGGCTGGGGCTTTTATGCGTTTGGTGGCTTGCGCGGAAACGCCGTTGCTCGCAACATCTTCTTAGATGGCAACACCTTCGTCGAAAGCCATCGTGTCGAGCGCAACCCCTGGGTCGCCGAAAACGAACTCGGCTGGGGCGCTCATTTGGGCCGCATGTCCCTCATCTGGCGCTACGTCACCCGAACCCCTGAGTTCACCGAAAACACCCGCACCGACTCCTTCGCCTCGGTCAGCCTCCACTACTACCACGGCCTCTAAATAAATAGGACGCCGAGAGGCATGCGGAGTCTGCACAAGCAGATTTACCAATAGACGTTATTTCCAGAAGTCTTGCCAGTGGATGCGGCCCTTCAGAAAAAGCGCCATCCCCAGCGACATAAAAACAATCGATGTGCCGATCCCAATCAGATTGCGGAGGCTCCCGTGAGAAGCTCCGATCATGACTAAAACCGCGGCCAAAAACAAAGGCGAGAGGCGAATCACTCGGCCCCAATTCACCTTGTCGGTCCACTTTTGCACCTTGGCCATGTGCTGGCCCATGAGTTCTGCGGGTTTCGCAAAAGACTTAAACAACGTGTGACGAAACATTTTTTGCGCAATTTCATCATGCGGCTGCGCTTCTTTGAGATCTTGATACTTTTTGAGTGCAAAAGGCACGGCCTGCAAATCGTCGCAGCGGTCGACAAAAGCCAAGTGCTTCGTAAAGTTCGAATAATCACTCATCAGCTCTTGCCAAGCGCGCATCAAACTGGGAAGCGCGCCCATTTTTGCGTCCAACGGAAGATTTTCGATCTTGGCAAAGATCACCCCGCACTTGTGGCACTCCTCACTTAAGCGAGGACTAAAGCCCTCACACTTGGGACACTTGCGAAGACCTTCAGCCTTTTCGGCACCACCCGCATGCGGACTCTCGACACGCTGAACACCCGCCTTGAGCGATGAGGTCAGGCGGCCCAAACTGCGAGTCACAAACTTGCGCGGGTGCTTGGCATCCGCTTCGATCGTAAACATTGTTTGACAAGACGAACAGTCAAAGTGGGGAGTTTGAGACTTTAAATCTCGCGTGTCGATTTTATAAAGTTTGTTGCAGCCGGGGCATCGCATTTGAACAGACAAGGGCCTCAGATAAGTTCTCTGAAATAGAGGGTCTTGCGATTGAGAAGGTAGCTTCCACTTTTTCACAGGGCGATGTACTCTTAAGGCCATCATGAACCGGACGTTTTTGTTTTTCAAGAAATATCGCTGGGCGCTCCTCTCCGGAGTTCTCATGGGTACGAGCTACATTCCACTCCCACCATGGGCTTTGTTGTTTTGCTGGGTGCCACTTTGGTATGACCTTGTGACCAACACCCGTTCACTGAAAGAAGCTTTCATCAAGGGTTGGTGGACGCAGTTTTTGCTGACGCTCATCGGGTTTCACTGGATCGCTTACGTCGCGCACGTTTTTGGATTTTTTCCGTGGCCGCTCGCCATCGGAATTTTAATTTTGTTCGCGGCCCTCGCCCACTTGTACATCGCCGTCGCCGCCGTTCTTGCCGTATGGCTTCGCCATCGCTTTGGTCTAGGAGCCCTGTCGACGGTGCTTCTACTGGCCTGCTTTCAAAACTTAGGCGAGGCTTTTTGGCCCTCCATCTTTTCTTGGAATTTAGGATACCCACTCCTGTGGATCCATTCGGGCTGGGCCCAATGGGCCGACGCGATTGGATTTTTGGGCCTCTCCTTCGTTGTGCACCTCATCAATTCGCAGCTCACCTGGGTTTGGATTCGTCGAAAAACCAAGCCCGCTTGGATCTCGCTTGGGGTCACCGCCCTTTTGCTGGTGATCACGGGCTTTACTGGCGTCTGGCGCAGCGAAAAATGGCAAGGCACCGAAAGCTTTAAAGCCACTCTGGTCCAGGCCAACATCGGAAATCTCGAAAAGATTTATGCCGAGCGCGGGGTGGGTTACCAACGCGAAATTTTAGAACGGTATTTTGGTTTATCAAAACGTGCCGTCGCTCAGAACCCCGAGACCACCTTGCTGGTTTGGCCCGAGTCCGCGGTCCCTGAGTTTTTGAATCCCCATAACAGCGAGCGCCGCTATGCCCGCCTGTTTTTTGATTCACAACGCGAATTGGGCCGTAGTCTTTTTACCGGCGCCTACTCGAACGACCCCCCCGAGACCCGCCCCCGTGAGGATTACAATGGCCTGTTCTTGTTTGATGAAGTCGGAACTCCGCTAGCGCCGGGCTACCACAAAACCAATCTGCTGATTTTTGGCGAGTACGCACCGCTCGGCCACGTGTTTCCGATTTTACGAAAATGGAACCCGGGAGGAGAAGGTTTTGGTCAGGGCACCGGCCCCACGATTTTTCCGTGGCGGGGACTTAAGATTGGACCGCAAATTTGTTATGACAGCCTCTACCCACATTTTTCTCGAAATTTGGCTTTGCTTGGTGCCGATTTTTTAATCAACCTGACCAACGACTCTTGGTTTGGACCTAGCTTTGAACCTGAACAGCATCTTTACATGACGCTGGCCCGCGCCATCGAAGTTCGCCGGCCACTTTTGCGCAGCACCAATACCGGAATTTCAACCGTGATCGAGGCAACTGGGCAGATTCATGTTCAATCACCCAAGTTCGAAGAGTGGTTTCATACTTACGACGTGAAATACCTGAAAAGTGCCGACCTGACATTCTACACCCGCTTCGGAGCTTTTCTTTCCTTGCTCCCCTTGCTCGTGGTAGGACTGGTGTTAGGAATCGGAGCCCGTGGAACATCTCGACTGGAACGAAGTACTTAAAAAAATCCAAAGCTTCGCGACCAGCGGAACTGCTCGTCTTACTTTGCAAGAGCTGCCGCCCAAAAGCAATGCCGACGAAGCGCGGCTTCACCTCAACGATGTTTTTGATGCGATGACCTTGCTTTCGCATGGCCCGCGCCCCTTCATGGAAAGCCTGGATTTGTTTGAACCCTGGCACTCGCGCATCAAACGCAATGCGGTTCTCAAAGCGCTCGAGATCAAAGATGTGCGCAGTTTTTGCCTTGAAGTCATTGCGCTCGATGAGGTCTTAAAACTTTCAAACACCGCCTGGGCCCGCCGCACTCAAAGCCAGTTGATGGCCGCCGAAGAGCCCTTGTCAGCCATTGATCAGATCCTCACACCTCGCGGAGAGATCCGCAGCGATGCCAGCGAAAAACTGTACAACCTGTTTCGCGAAAAAGAAAATCTCGCCCGGCAAGTGGAGCACACACTTGACCGGTTAGTGAAAGACAACGACATGCAAACGTATTTGCAAGACAAGTACGTCACCACCCGCGATGGCCGCTGGGTTTTGCCAATTCGAAGTGGCTCACGTCATTCGGTTGAGGGTGTCATTCACGGTTCGAGCCACACCAAGCAAACCGTCTTTATGGAGCCGGCCGGCGTCATTCCGCTCAACAATCGTCTTCGCCAAGTTGAAGTCGAAATTGAAGACGAGATCGAACGTCTCTTAACCCAACTATCCGAATACCTGGCCACAAAAACTCTGGGCTTTACCGAATCGCGTTCACTTTTAAGCGAAGCGGATTCACTCTTGGCGCAGGCCCAGTTTTCGGTTTTGATCGAAGGCAAGGGCTTTGAGTTTAGCGATGAAGAGATTCTTCTCAATGAGGTGAAGCATCCGCTCTTAGTCATCGCTCAAAAAAATCCGGTGGCCAACACGGTGCAAATGCCGCAGCAAAAATCGATCTTGCTGCTTTCGGGACCAAACGCCGGCGGCAAAACAGTGCTGATGAAATCAATTGGCCTTGCCGCGCAGATGGCGCGCGCGGGTCTTCCAATTTGCGCGGGCGAAGGATCACGGCTTCCGTTCTTTGAAAAGATTTTGGTGGGAATTGGCGATTCGCAAAACATCGGCGCCGAGCTTTCGACCTTTGCCGCTCACCTTAAAGTTTTACATTCGGCTTCTGAGCTGAAAGGTTTTCAAAATCTGATTTTGGTCGACGAGATTTGCGGCGCCACCGATCCCGAAGAAGGCAGTGCCCTGGCCCGGGCTTTCATCGAAAAATTCTCAAAAAACAAAACTTTTGCCGTCGTGACGTCACACTTAGGGCCGCTCAAATCTGGTTGGACCGAGGATGACCGCGTTTTGAATGGCAGCCTCGAGTATGACAGCAAGTCGGGCCGGCCCACCTATCAATTTATTCAAGGGATCCCCGGCGACTCTCTTGCGATCCAAACGGCCAAGCGCGTCGGCGTGCCGCAAGATTTGATCGAACGGGCGATGACACTTTTGTCACCCGTGACGCGCTCTCGGCTCGCGGGGCTTGAGCAAATTGAACAAATTAAGAGTGATCTGCATTTGCTGCAAGACTCGTTGAAACGCGAGAAATCAAAGACCTTTGCCGAAAAAGAGAAATACCAAAAACTTTTAGCCGAGCACGAAAAAGACAAAGAAAATCTGCTGGCCAAGGCTGTGCGCGAAGCGCAGAAAAAAGTCGATGAACTGATCAGCCAGGCCCGCGCGGATGAGACCTTCAAAAAGCACCGCAGCTTGCAAGAGATCAAGCACCAGCTCCCCGAGATCGTCAAATCTCGGGCGGGCGTGACCCAACAAGTGACCGCCGTCACCACCTCTGAAGAGTTTGGCAAACGCTTCCCGCCCGGCACCAAAGTTTATATTCCCAGCCTTGGGCAAGACGGCGTGATTCAAAGTACACCCAACGGCAAAGGCGAGATCTTGGTCATGTCCAATTCGATCCGCCTTTCGCTCCCGTGGAGCGAACTCAAACCGCCGATGGTGGCAAGCAATCCCACCGCCGAAATTTTGCGCCGCTCAGGCCCCGTCACGGTCGCCCTTCATGATTCGGACCGAGTCATCGACTTGCGCGGCATGACCGTTGAAGAATCGATTGAGCAACTTGAAATGAGTCTTGATCAAGCGTCAGCATCTCAAGAAGACCGAATAAAAATTGTCCATGGTCACGGAACCGAGGCTCTCAAAAAAGCGGTTCGCACTTACTTGTCTCGTAGCGTTTACGTTAAAAAATGGAAAGCGGGCTCGCCCGAGCAAGGCGGCGACGGCGTCACTTGGGCTGAACTTGGCGACGCTTGACGAAGCTGAGAGCTGGAAAGTGTCGAAGAAAATCGGGTGTTCGTTTTCACTGGTCGCCTGTCTATACATCAGGCACTCCCTTCAGTACGCAGGACCTTGCCGTTAGTTTCGTTTCATAATGAGATACGCAAACACCTGAAATCATTTGCTTTTAGTAAAATTTCAGGGTGAGACATGGCACTCCCCTTGCTCCCTTAGACAAGCATCGGGGGATGTATGAAACGCAAGTCGATCAAAATTGCTTTTTTCGCGAGCCTGTCTGTGTTGCTTCTCTCGGGGTGCGGAGCTCAGAAATTTCAAACCAACTCGAGCGGCCCCACCTCGGGAAGCCTGACGCTGGGATCGACCAGCGCGGCGGCGGCAAAGTGCAGTCATGATATCGATAACTTAACGAACCTCAGTACTCGACTTAAAGTTTATGAAGATGGCACCTCTGGAATTCGAAACGATTTGATTCGCGTTAAATTCAATCGCTTTCCGACTGAATTTACCAATGCAGCGGATGCCATCAAACTTTGGACTCGCACCGTTGATGGCAATGGAACATGGGGCACTTGGCACGCGGTTTCGTTTTATGTCGAGCGTTACACAACAAGTGGCATTGTGCGCTCACCTTACAAATACATGGATTTAACTTGGGCACAAATGCAACAGCTTGGAACTTATTTTGGAGTTCCTGCCAAAACGGCAACTGAGTTTTTAAATTCTGTGGTTTTGCTCGCTGAACTGGGTGACTTAAACGTCGCCAAAGTTTTGACGACCAAAGTTTATATGAGTGCAACGTCGCCCGAAGTCACCACTTTGATTCCCCAGTTTAAGGCCAATCCTCGAGAGTACGCCAAGGACCACCCAAAGGCCTTGCTTGATCTGCACCCCTTAGCTTACCTCTGGAACAACAACTACAGCGAAGATCAGTACGCCTTTGAGGCCAATCAGTTTTGTTTTTAAAGCATAAAGATGCCGTTTGCAAACAGGCCCGCCTGGGAAGGATTCACAAATTCTAACTATGAACACCTGGCAAGGCTTTATTCTTTTGATATTGTTTGATCTGACTAGGCTTCTGAAAAGTCGCAGGAACTTTGGGCCTTGATCAGACCCCAAGTGATCGAAACAATTCGCCTTAAACACAAAAAAAATCAGTGACCGTCCGGTGGACTGCAAGACCCTTGATCGCCTGATCAAATCGTGGGCAGGCGCAAACCATAATTTGTCACCTCAATCCTTTTTAGTTACAGCCGAGATGGCAGAAAAACTGCCGTCTCTTGCCCAGCATCCTTGTCATTTTATGGCATTTCTTTTGAAGAGGAGTTCCTTAGGAGATCCATGCGCCTCATCGTCGTCATTTTTAGCTTTTGGTTGTTCCTACCGCAGGCTTTCGCCCAAACGGCCGCCTGTTCATCCCTGTATTCGACAACTCCAGCAAAGGCCTGGCTCGAGGAGCGAATTGTCCAAGTGATCACGAGCCAACTTTTGAACCCAAAAACTCCGAGCCTATCGAAGGCCGGCAGCCGCCCGGCAGAAGTCAATGTCACCGAGGCGACACGCAATGCACTTTTGGCTGAAGCGATCTACGGGACGGGCTTGGTTGAAGCCTCCACCTACTCACGCTTGATGAGCGACAAGCTGTTTCAGGTGAAATATCTGTCTCAAGTAACCCCCGACGTTGCCGCTTATTTTCCTCGAACATTTGGCTTCCGTGAGTTTCTTGGACGCCACGGTCTTTTGACTTCACGAGGGCAGCTCTCTGGAAATGAAACTCAAATTTTTCAAGCATTTCAACGAGAGTTTCCTGAAGGTTTTGTCGTCAAGCCGGTCGCTGGGTACAACACAGCCGGCAAGGGTTTTTACATCAATGAAGCTCGAGTCCTGGTCCAAGATCTTCTAAAAGATCCCAATAAGTTTTTAGGATCTGACAGCAGTTTTTTATTTTCTAGTCCCGAGCTTGGACTTGCCTCTGGTGAGGGTTGGCTTGTGCAGCAATTGCTCCAAGCTAAAGTCAAGGGTCTCCCCATTTCCGGAAAACCACCTGAATACCGGGTTCACACGTATCAAAAGCACGTGGTTCCCCAGGCAACCGAATCCCGATGGCTGGTTGCTGGCGAAAAAAATTTTCCAGAAGTAAACGCTTACGTGCAAAAGTTTTTGGACCGTATTCCAGACGCGCACTTGGCAAAACAAGCTTGGGGTCTGGATGTGGTGCAGCTCGGTCCTGGTGAATTTCGCATTATCGAAATCAACACCAATCGCGGCCAACCCATTCAATGGAGTGGTTACTTGCTCTCGGGCTTGCAATTGGGTGCTCATGTTCGCCACTGGGAAGCGGTTGGAGTTTTAAAATTGAACGGTCCTACGGCTGAACCCTTTCGTCGAAACCGCGCCAATCTCGAAAGCTGGATCCGCAAAGAAGGCCGAGACGCCGTGATTCAAGATCTTCGTATCAATGATCCCGAACTTGCCCGTGAGGTTGAAAATGAAATCTAGCCCACTCTTTTTTCTTTTCTCCGTCATTGGATTTTTGGTTGCTCCCTCTCTCACGGTGGCCGCCCCCTTTTGCGGACAAGTTTTCCGCTCCATCGAGACTCAAGGCCCCGCCAAGACGGCCCCAGATTTTACATCTGTCCTTCGGTTTGACGAAAACGGTTTTGTCTTTGCCCGCGGCGCTAAAGGCAAAGATCAAGAGGTGCAGTTTGGCTTTGAATCCGAGTACACCGCTCACGAACTAGGGCCGATGACAAAATTTTATGGACCAGACCCTGTTTCCTCCGGCATCTCCGCACAGGCTTGGAAGGCGACCCCGATCGAGGGCCGCCTCGCTTGGGTCCTCGCCAAGTTGAAGACCATTCCCTATGGGGCAAAAGAAACAGTTCTTGTTCGCCTTGATAAAGACCCATCCTTGGCTTTTTTGCCGGAAACGCTGATTAAGGACGATACCGGCAACGTTGAAGTTATTCTGTCGCCAGTCTCGAGCTTTGAGGTTTGGAAAAACCAAATGCAATGGATCAATCGCAATTTGGGTGTGGGCTCCATGCAAGCGATGATCAGTCAGCCTCGCGGCACTTTTTTTCCCCAGGCCGATGGGCCCATGGCGACAGTCATTTATAAAGAGAATAAGGGTTTCTTTAACTTTGTCCATGAAAGCGATGCCCTTGATCGCATGGCCCGCGGAGCCGAAAAATACCAAGCAGATCCCTCTAAAGAGGTGATGCGGCCGTTTCTGCATCCTTACTTGGGACCGATGATTGAGTTTCGCCACAAACGAATGCGTAAAGCCATGTTCGAACACGCGCAAGGCAAAGACCTCGAACAGGCCACTCTCGAAGCCATCGTTCGGCGCGAACAGTCCTTTAAGTACATTGGCTCGACCGCTTATCGCCCTGACATTGGCGCTCCCACGCGCATCTCGCAAGAAGTCCGCGATGCCCACAAAGATGAGGATGTTCTGATCGAGCGTGTGAAAAGATCAATGGTTTACATGCAAGAAGGCCGGTCCCACTTTTTACGTGCGGCGGACATTAAGCCGTTCGACAGTGAAGTTCAGTTCAACAATCTGACGCCTCAGGTGCAAAACTTCTTGAAAACAGTTTTCCCGCACAAGGCTCCTGCACGCGTTCAAGAGTTCGAAAATGCTTTGTTTGTTCACGAGACGTACCGCAATTTTGCGTACCCCTTACATCAGTTTCGGCCTTGGTTGGCCTTTATGAACCGCATGGACCTCGTGAAAACGGTTGAACAGGCGCAAAATCGTTACCGCGAAAAGCTCGAGAGCCTGGCGGAACAACTCGAAGCGGGCTCTGTCACCAAAGAAGACGCCAGTCGCCTCGCTCAAGGTGCCTTGGCTCAATTCGCAGTCGAAAGTAAACTGAGCGACGCCTTCAAAAATTATGAGGCTGAATTCCTTCGCAAAGCTTCAAGAGAGCGCTCGACGACCCAAACTTTGGATCAGCCGGCGCGCGCCCTCGAAGCACGTCTGATCTTGCTGACCGATCGTTGGCAAGAAAACGTGCAAATGGTTTCAAACGTTCGGTTCAGACACAAAGACGAAAATCAAAAAAATGCAGCGGACCGCCGAATTTTGGTGGTTTCGACACATGGACTTTCAGGGGGTCAAAAAGAAAATCTCAAGACCGATTACCTCAATCTTTTGATTGGCGGAACGGTTTCATTCCCTCTGAAAGAGCGAGCAACACATCTCTTAGTCCGAGTGAACGAAATGATCTACGACTTGGGCTTTTGGCCCACTCCTCACTTTCCACGGTTTCGAGTGAAGGACTACCAACTTCCGCGTGGTCCTCGTCTTGAATCTGTTGTCCTGCTCTCGCGCGTCGAAGAATCGCGTCTGAAGCAGTATATTGAAAATGTTCAGGAAAGCCGTTCAAAAGTTTTGGGAGCATTTGCCTACCGAGGCGCCCCCGAAACGCGCGGGACACTGACTGACAATCGCAGCCTTGGCTGCGGTCACAACTGCACGACCTGGATCGCAACTTCTCCCATCGGCGCAAAAAATGAGTCGCTCTTGAACTTGCTGAACGCCGAAGGCGCGGTTCCTTGGATTGCGCAAAATCCAGGCTGGCTGACGTCCTGGCTGACAGCAAGTGCTCCCAGCGAGCGCGTGCCTTTTTTGGTTTATTGGACTGACAAGCCCCTTGCCGAAACGTTGAAATCCAAAGTCAAAGAGAACGAACTTTTAGAATGGGATTTTAACAAAAAATAAATGAAATTACTCGCCTGCTTTTTTCTTATTTTAGGGACCCCCTTCGCCGCCGCAGACATGCCGGCGAAACCTGCCGTCGTTCGCGGAGTTCTGACCGACACGCAGCGGATTTACTTTGATCTTGGTGATGGCGCACGTCTGACCTTTGACCCTTCTTTGCACTTTCAGGCCGCCAGTGATGAGCTCACCACGCAAGCTCTCGGGTTAGAAAGTCGCAGCCGCCTTGTGATCAATGAGAATTTCGTTCTCAACAAATCGGATTTTCAGAAAATGATGCACGTCTGGCCCGAAATGCCGCTCAAAGCGTCCTGGACCTCGCGGCTTCAGATTTTAAAGGCCGCTGGCGATTCTGTGACCGTACTCGTGCGCAAAGGCCTCATGCGAACGCAATCTTCAATCGAAGTCCCTCGATCAATCGCCGTGTGGCTGGGCTGCGCTCGCGATACAACTCAATGCTTGGGGATGACCGATACTATTTCAAACCCCAATCTCCTCAATGCCGTTCCGACGGCACTTGAGCTTAATCTGCTCAACGCTGATGAGATCAAAGACCTGCAAGCACGAACAGCCGGTCTCAATCTCGAATCGCTGAAATCCGTTTTTCTCAAAAACGGATTTCCCAACGCTATGGCCGAATGGATGGGGCTCAAGCTGTTGGCTCGGCGCCATGCCCTCGTGCTTGATTCCGAACGTGACCGCGTTCTGAATCAACTCCAGGCGTACTCGTCTTTGCCACTCATTAAAAACGGGCAATTGATGTCCGCGCCCGAAGGGTTTGAGACGGATTTGACCTTGCACCATCTCGAAGCACGTCTGAACGCCTTCCTCTTGAGCCGTCTCGATGATGTTCAAAAACTAGCTGAGTTCGTGCTGAGAAATTTTCCGTACATGACCCTAGAGACTGAAAAATCCATCGGCGGTTGGTCGGTATCACCAGGGTTCATGATTCGGGTCAACCGCCGCATCGAAAAAAATGTCCACGCTCGAAGCGTGCTGGAGCAATTTCGCATCGAAGACTCACTCGAAGTCTTTGCATCGGTAACGGTCGGACCCCATTTTGAGCGCGGGATTCTGAGTGCCTCGGCCGGCGTGGGCCCGGCCTACTTGCGCCGATACACGCGCGTTCACATGGCAGCCAGCGAAGAAGACGCGCGCAAGGGTTACTGGAAGATCCCAAAAGATCTGATCTTGCGTAAAAAGTATGTCGATCTTGAACCGCGCGAGCGCCTCACCATTCAAAGTGGTTGGTTGGCCAATGCGAGCTTGAATGGCAATATTCGGATTCTGGGGCAGTCCAAGGTCCGTCCTCAAGCTTGGGTGATGGGAAATCACCAGTGGCTTTCGCTCAGTCACGTGTACCGAGCCCACGACGGCGATCTTTACTTTGGACACGGCAACTCAAAAGGTTTTGAAGTCAGTTCGCAGGCGTTCTGGCGGGTGATTAGCAAAATCGCGCGCATTCCGGTTCTCAACTTTCGCAAAGCGTGGATGTCCGCGACGAATGCTGTTTACAAAGTCGATGCGGCGACCTTAAGTCGCCAAGATGAAAAGGCCATCTTGCTCAAAGAAGCCATCGAGTCGGGAGATCTGTCAGCTCTGAACCCCCAGCCGCCTCGTGTGCAGGCCCAGGCGACCTACCAGGCGAGCGAGCTGTGGCTGGATTGGGGCTTAGGCAATTACGATCGCACTCAGTGGTCTGGAGTGCTGCAAGCGACGCCGCCAAGCACAGGCACCAGCTGGCTCAGCGATGGGCAAAATTTCTTTTTGCTCGAAAGAACCGAAACAGACCAAACCCGATTTTCAATCGGCCCGGGATCGCAGTCCGAGCGCTGCTCCTACTGGGCGGCGCTTGCGATTCGCGAACCCAAAGAGCGCGATCAAATTCAAAGTGCTGATATTACTGACAGTACATTCAAAATTTCGTGTGCCGAGCGGTTTGAAGGCCGGCAAATGTTTGAAGAGGTCCTTGCGCACCGATTGATTCAAAAACTCAACCTTGATACGGCGATGCTCTCGCAAATTTGGAATTCACAGATCGCTCGCAAAAACACCGACTTGCAATGGAGCCTTGTGATCGATCAACGCGATTTGACGCCGCTTTTTGCCGATAAACCCACGGGCTGGCTTTTGGCTCTGGCGCAAGAGCTCGAATCGAGCAAGGCAAACCCAGTCAGCCCGAGTCACGAGCAGAGCCAAGAAAGATGGCTCTTAAAATTCATGGCGACTGAACTTTTTAGAACCAAAAGCGCGGCAAAACGTCTTGAAATTTTTTTTAACTGGATCTCGCAAAGTGGCCCGCGAGATCTGTTTTTAAAAGCCTTTTTAAGTCGCAGCCAGAATCATCAGATTGAAATTAAACGCTGGACGGCTGGCGCCGACGAAAATCGACTTTTGTTTCAAGAATTTAAACTAGGGGAAGTTCAGGTCACGCCAACTTTTGAACTTCTAGAAGAGAGGGACAAATGGTTCGGTCACTAGTTTTAGGAGCAATTGCTTTGAGCTTTGCACTCCCCGCGTCTGCCAAGAAGTGGGCTTACAAGTACCAAATTCAGCCCACTTTTGGGGTTAAATCCACTTGCGAAGCTCAAGGCGAACCCGAGCTGAGTCAGATCCGTTTGTACTTTGACGACACGGTCTCATCTTCGCGTCAAGTGACGCCAACTTTGGTGAAGCTCACCGTTTGTATCTTGGGTGGAAGCTTCGTCAAAGATTTTTTCACGCTCCCGTTGCCATCCGAAGTTTTGCTCGCCTCACAGCCCCTGCGCACGCAGACCATTTC
>JBKCUU010000048.1:0-7321 GCA_046318155.1 Bdellovibrio sp.
TCCAAAGAGTCTTGAGCTCTTTGGATCTTTTTTTTGTCAAAAATGATCTGACTATCTAAGAGATTGAGAGTTCAACCCTGCTGGAAGTTCGTTTTAATCCAAGGCAGTTGGCCTTGGATTTGTAGTTGGTATTCGTTTGAACTGAGCTTTATTCCACAAGGTTTCAAATGAAACGTTTGCAGTTATTGATATCTTCGGCGGTCTTTACAGCGGTTTCTTTGGCAGCCAATGCCGAAACTTTGAAGCAGCAAATTCAATCTTTAAGTCAATTCGATGTTTCACATGATCTTGATTTAAATCAAATGACTCTTGATCGGCAGCAAATCTTTTTATTTAAAGCGGTCGAAGAGTTTTTAGTACAATTTGTGCAAGTGGATTTTCAAGATAAGCTTAATCAAAAAGTTCAACTTGAAATGCCAGAAAATTCGAGACTTTCTGCTTTTGCAATCGCTGATATCAAAACAGATTCGGCTTGTACTTCACCTGATAGAGTTGAAGCCTTAAAGGCTAATTTGACGCGCACTAAAGATTTTGAAGCTTTAATTGAAAGACCAGAGCTCCTCTATCGAAAAGTCAAATTTGAAACTCCAACTGATCGAAATTTTGCAAATCCAGAAAGCACCTTGGCGGTTGTGTTAAATTATATTTCTAAAGTTGATTTTCCAAAAATGAAAGTGGCTTCAAGTGTTTCGAGAAATCGCTTTGCTCAGGTTTTGCGATTGATTTATTCTGATCAGCTGATTTATTCGGGACAAAAAGCTTTGGAGACAAGAAAAGAATTATTGAGCTTGGCCAATGCGGGCTGTGTGAAACTACAAAATCTGGAAGAATCCAAAAAATTAACAACAGAAACTGAAGAAAATTTGAAAATGCTCAAAGAGATTGCTCATCAAGCCCAGGTTGAGTCTCGACAACAACCCTCGCTGGCTTTTTCAATGTTAAACAGGGATCAAAGAAGACTACTGTCTTTATATATGGGCGCGTATTTGTGCAGACCACTTCATGGGGTGAGTACTATGATTTGGGACGCAACCAAGGCGACAAATATTCAGATTTTGTCACCATGGAAAAGTTAGGTCGCGGTATTACAAAAGCTGCCAAAGCCTATTTGAGTTTTTCTGGATATCAGTCGATCAATTTAACTTATGCGGGTTCGCAAATTGGCAGCTGTTACTACTATGCATGGGAAAAGATGCCAGCTCTTTATATGATTGCAGGCGACGTGCCTTCACCTATGGCGGGCTTAAGCGGAATTCCAACCGGGATCGGCGAGCTTTGTGCTGGTGCTGGAATAGGCTTGGCGCTGTCTGCAATTTACCAGCAAAAATAACATTATTTAGAATCAAAACTGATTACTCTGGCGTTCACTAACCACAAAACAAAAAGGCACCTTGCGGTGCCTTTTTGTTTCTTCAGTTTTGAAGCAAGGTCTAACTCAAAGTTAGAACACGCTCATAGTTGTTGAAAGACCAACATTTGTCTGAGCAGGGCGCATTTCATCAGGCAAGAACTGAACGTTTGGATAAATGTAAACTTCCTTTGTTAAGGCGATACCGATCCCTGCTGATTGGTAAACCTTGTCTTTAATGAAAGTATCTGCATCTTCGCTACGAACGTGAGTGTACGAGATGCCGATCAAGGTGCGGAACGAGTAACGGTCGTTGAATTGGTATTCGACGAAGGGGTAGAAGCCGATACCATAATCATCACGAGCGTTCTTATCACCAATACGATCGAAGTCTTGCTTCGCATCTTGGTAGAACGTGTTGTAGACGGCCGTGGTGAGGCCAGGCTGCCATCCAGAGCCCGTGATTTCATAAACAGCTGTCAGGTCAGCGTCAACGCCGGCATCTTTCTTGTAAACATCACGGTCGATTTGTTTTGAGAAGTAGCTCACGGTTGCTGAAGGCATGAGCATCAAGTTGCCAAGGCGGAAAGCCGAAGATGCTTCCAAGTACGGAGTCGCGACATCGATGACTTTGGCGCCAGTTTTTTCGTACTGATTGCTCGCCACTTCCTTATCTTTGTTGTGGAAAGGCGTGCGCATCGAGAGGCCAGTTCCAAACCGAGCCGTTAATTTATCAGAAGCACGGTAAGCAACCGCCATCGTCCCACCCAAAGTCGTTGCCGCGTCGGCTGCAACTCCAGCGCGGTAGTTTGGACGTACGCGCTCAAGTGGTCTTTCAACCGAGCCACCAGAGTAAGAAAGGTTGGCTTTGACCGAGTACTTCGAACGAGATCCTGCTTCAGCACGCATGCGCGCATTGGTAATCTCCTGGCTTTGGTCCTTCATGGTCTCGTCAGGCTTTTGAAGGTCCGAGGCGCTGCCAGTCGTTGTGTTCGCACCGGCGGCGACGTCAGTTGGTGCTGTTGCTGTTGTCGATTGAGCCATCGCCACAGAGGCTCCGGTCATCGACAAGGCAAGCAAGATTGCGATTTTTTTCACGGGTTTCCCTTTCTCGTTCAGTTTCTTTGGTCACCTTTTTGGTGAGAAACTTTTTTGTTTTTAATCTGTTCTTGGTTCTGATTTGGTTGTTTTTTTAATATCCCCAAAATCCGTCTGGTTCCAAAATGGGATCCAGACCCCCTTATTGAGCAAAGAAAGTGCCACGCCTTTGGTCCTATTTCAACACCATTTATGCGATGCACAAGATAATTACTTTTTACGAAAAGAGTCTTTGATAAAAAGAGGCGCAGTACGGTGCTTGTGCGTGAAAGTCCCAGCCCTAAAGAACTTCGGCCATGGTGGCCTCGTCCATTTCTTCAAGCTTCATCGGTAGACCGGCGAAGCGAGGGGCTTTCGGTAAGAACTTCAGCGGGTCCACGGGGCCTGATTGTTTGCGGATTTCGAAGTGCAAATGCACACCCGTGGCGCGGCCTGTTTTGCCCATATCGCCAATCAAGTCGCCCTGCCGCACTTGATAACCTTCTTTGACCCGGGCCTTGGTCAAATGAGCGTACAAGGTGGCCCAGCCGGCCTTGCCCTCGATCATGATCATGCGGCCAAAGCCTTTAAATTCGCGGCCGACGTAGATGACGGTCCCGTCATGGGCCGCATAGATGGAGGTGCCCTTAGGGGCGGCCAAATCAATGCCGAGGTGAGGTCGTTTTGATTTTCCGCGAGGGGGCTTGATAAAAAAGCCGCGAGTCAGTCTTGCTTGATCCACGGGCCAGTCAAAGTAGGGGGCTGGCATTGTCCCCTTGTTCGGAGTTTCGGCTTCGGGAACATCGGCCCAAGCCGTTTCGACACCACCATTGGGCCCACGAAATCGAAGTTCCGCATTCTTGTGCGAAGAACTGACACAAGAGGTGAGCAAAAGACCGATGCAAATCCAGCTAAAAAAAAGGCCATTTTGACAACGCATCCGAATTAGATTAGCGCCCGAATCTCTGAAAGAAAAGCCTTACTTCGGTCCTGCCGCCAAAAAAGACTCGAATGAAGATTTGGACCAGCACCACCAAGAGAAGAACGATTTTTACTCACGACCGGTAGAGCGGAAATTGATCACAAACTTGCTTCACGTCTGCACGGATTTTTGCGCGGAGTTGGGTGTTTTCGGCGTCTTTCAAAATTTGCGCAATCCAGGTGCCGATTTGGCGCATCTCTTTTTCGCCCATGCCGCGGGTGGTGAGCGCCGGCGTGCCAATGCGAATTCCGCTCGTCACAAAGGGTGAGCGCTTCTCATGAGGGACGGTATTTTTATTTACCGTGATGCCCGCTTCATCCAAGATCGTTTCAGCGACTTTACCTGTGACAGATGAGTCCGACAAATCCAAGAGCAATAAATGATTGTCCGTGCCGCCGGTGACGAGCTTGATTTGCTCGCGCAAAAGCTGATCCGCTAGAGCCTTGGCATTGTCGACAATTTTTTGCGCGTACACTTTGAAATCGGGTTTGAGGGCTTCGGCAAAGGCCACGGCTTTGGCCGCAATGACGTGCTCGAGGGGGCCGCCTTGAATCCCAGGAAAAATTTTGGAGTTCATTTTTTTAAAGTTCTCTTCGGAGTTGGTCAAAATAATTCCGCCACGAGGACCGCGCAAAGTTTTATGCGTGGTGGACGTGACATAATCAGCGTACGGAAACGGCGAGGGATGAGCGCCGCCCGCAACTAAGCCGGCAAAATGGGCCATATCAACCAAAAGTGTCGCACCCACTTCATCAGCAATATCTTTGAATTTTGCAAAATCCAAGAGGCGAGGATACGCGCTGTAACCGGCGATCAAAAGTTTGGGTTTGACCTCGATCGCCTTTGAGCGAATCAAGTCGTAATTGATTCGGCCAGTTTCGGGATCAAGTCCGTAAGAAGCCGCTTTAAACAAAATGCCGCTAAAGTTCACGGGGCTGCCGTGGGTGAGGTGACCCCCGTGTGACAAATCCATTCCTAAAATCGTGTCGCCGGCCGTGCAGGCAGCCAGGTAGACGGCCATGTTTGCGCCCGAACCTGAGTGCGGCTGGACATTGGCAAAGTTGCAGCCGAATAGTTTTTTGACCCGCGCAAGGGCCAGCGTCTCGGCCTGATCAACGTAATGGCAACCGCCGTAATAGCGTTTTCCGGGGTAACCTTCGGCATATTTATTGGTCAGAACCGAACCTTGCGCTTCCATGACCGCGAGAGACGCGTAGTTTTCAGAGGCAATCATTTCGAGACCGTCTTTTTGGCGAGCGGTTTCATGGCCGATAATGCTAAAAAGTTCGGGATCAGCTTTGCGAAGATTCTCGAGATTCATGCGGCCTCCGGGCAAGGTGGCCGATCATCTTAAAATGTGATCGGATGCTCAATCATGCAATGGGAGCGCTGATCTTGGCAACTCGGGGCTGATGTCGACCGCCTGCAAAAGGCGTCGAAAGAAACAAGTCGACCATTTGCAAAGCAAGATCATGATCAAGAAGACGGCAACCCAGGCACAAAATGTTTGCGTCATTGTGTTCGCGAGACAAGCTTGCAGATTCTAAGCTCCAAGCGATCGCCGCGCGAATGTGAGGGTACTTGTTTGCTCGCATCGCCATACCTTGAGCCGATCCGCAGACCAAAATGCCAATTTCAACCAGATGCGTGTTCTGTGGGTTCTTTGTGTCGATCAAAGTAAAGTCGTGGATTTTTGCCGCGACGGCGTCAGCAAAATCAGGGTAATCGACGGATGTGGTGGGCGAGTCCGTTCCGAGGTCATGAATTTGATAGTGTTTTTCGACCGCCAATTTTTGCAAATGGTGGGCAATTTTTTTTTTTGAGATCGAAACCGGCATGATCAGAACCCAGCCAAATTTTTATCATAACTTCGAAAAGATCACGCAGGCGTTGGTCCCGCCAAAACCAAAGGAGTTGTTCAAGACGTGGCTCAATTTGCCACTGCGTGCTTCAAACGGAACAAAGTCCAGGCGGCAATCGGGATCTGGATTGTCCAGATTGATGGTCGGCGGAACGACTTGGTCTCTCAGAGCCATGATGCAAAATGCTGATTCAATGGCGCCGGCCGCCCCTAGGGCGTGACCCATCATTGATTTGGTCGAAGAGACCCACATTTTTTTGGCGTGATCGCCAAAGACACGTTCAATCGCAATCGACTCGAGCTGATCTCCAACGGGAGTACTGGTTCCGTGGGCGTTGACGTAGGCGATGTCTTCAAGTTTAAGGCCCGAGTCCTGCAGAGCCATCCGAATCGCTTTTTGTGCGCCGGCGTGCTCGGGAGCCGGGCTTGTCATGTGATAAGCATCTGAAGACACACCGTAACCCGATACTTCACACAAAATGGGAGCTCCGCGCTTTTCGGCGTGTTCCAAAGATTCTAAAACGAGAATCGCGGCACCTTCAGCAAGAACAAAACCATCGCGGTCTTTGTCAAAAGGACGAGAGGCTTTTTCGGGAGAATCATTTCGATTAGAAAGAGCACGCATCGCTGCAAAGCCGCCAACGCCCAAGGCGCAAACCGTGCTTTCAGAGCCGCCCGCGATCATGACGTCACAGTGACCATTGGCAATGTATTTTGCTGAATCACCAATCGAGTGCGCGCCAGAAGCACAAGCCGAGGTGATTGAATAGTTGGGACCCTTTAGGCCAAATAGGATGCTTACTTGGCCCGAGGCTAAATTCGTAATGACGGCCGGAATAAAAAAAGGCGAAAGGCGCGAAGGGCCTTTTTCAAAAAACTTGCGCATTTGCTCTTCGATCATGGGCAGTCCACCCATGCCGACACCAATCAAGCATCCCGTGCGCTCGCCAATCTCGGGCGTCATTTGCAGCTTGGCGTTTTCAAGCGCCATCTGCGTACAGGCAATGGCGTATTGAATAAAAAGGTCCATTTTCTTTTGCTCTTTTTTGGGAACAAAAGCATCGGCATTGAAATTTTTGATTTCACCGGCAAAGGTGACATCGAAGCCGGTTGTATCAAACTTGGTAATGGAGGCGATGCCCGACTTGCCTGCGATGGCGGCTTTCCAAGACTCGTCAAGATTGAGTCCCAAAGGAGTCATGGCGCCAACGCCGGTGACAACAACACGTTTTGGTTCGCGAGCTGGTTTGGTGTAGCGGCTCATGACTTCCTCCGTGAAAACACGAGTCCGGGCCAGTGCCCAGACTCGGCTTAACTAGCAAGATCAGAAAACAAGGGGCGCGTAATTACGCTTTGCCTTTTTTCTCGAGGTACGACGCCACGTCACCAACCGTGCGGAGCTTTTCAGCGTCCTCATCAGGGATTTCGAGGTCAAATTCCTCTTCCATGGCCATCACGAGTTCAACGATATCAAGGCTGTCTGCGCCCAAGTCGTCAATGAACGAAGCTTCCGTTTTGACTTTCTCGGGATCAACGCCAAGTTGTTCGACGATGATGTCTTTGATTTTAGGGTTAAGAGCCATTTTTCCTCCGGTTGTTTCCATTTAAAACCTCTTTACATTTCGTGTTCTAGTTCGATCTCTAGTTCATATACAAACCACCGTTCACACTCAGTGTGTGGCCGGTGATATATTTCGAATCATCACTTAACAAAAAACTCACGCAAGACGCAATTTCGCTGGGGTCAGCGATGCGGCTCATCGGGATCTGCGCCAAAATCCCTTTCTTTTGGTCTTCGGTCAAGGTGTCGGTCATCTCGGTCGCGATAAATCCAGGCGCGATGCAGTTGACGCGAATCGAGCGCGACGCCACTTCTTGAGCCACCGATTTTGAGAAGGCTTCAAGGCCCGCTTTACTGGCAGCGTAGTTCGCTTGGCCGGCATTGCCGGTTTGGCCGATGACGCTGGTAATGTTCACGATCGAGCCGGTGCGAGCTTTTAGCATCGGCTTTAAAACCCCGCGCGTGACGATGAACGTGCCGCGAAGATTGGTT
>JBKCUU010000049.1:0-15353 GCA_046318155.1 Bdellovibrio sp.
GGTGGTCTCGCTTTATTTTAGAGGATGAGAGCCCCCGAGTCGTACCACCGTTTAGGGCAAAACTGACCCCATTTTTTGCAGACCCTTCTTTCTTTGGAAAATTCTTTAGTGTCGCGAAAGAGACACGTTGCTAAGGACCACGGAAGGGGAGCGAAGACGCCCATCGAGATCAAATTGCTGCGCTGATTGGCGAAAATACGGTAATGTTCAACCCTGGAGCCAAGATGAAAAAACCTCTTCAACTCGTCTATGACCAGCTCAGGCAGGGAGTGTCTGCGCATGAACTGGCCTTGACCGTAGCTTTGGGGGCAAGCCTTGGCTTGCTTCCGATGTTTGGCGTGACCACCATTTTTTGCCTCCTGGTTGCCGCCGTTTTGCGACTCAATCAGCCCATTCTTCAGGTCGTCAATTACAGTATGACGCCCTTGCATTTGCTGATGATACCGGTTTTTTTGCGAACCGGTGAGTCCCTACTGGGCGTCCGGCCCATTTCGTTTTCAGTCGAAAAAATGGGGACCGATTTCGGCCAGGATCCACTGGCGTTCATACAAGATTATAGCTGGGCTGCCGTGCATGCCGTCTTTGCTTGGGGCCTGATCGCGCCCCTCATCGGATTCGCTCTTTATTTTATTCTGAAGCCGATTTTTCTGAAGCTGGGTGCTCGGATCCACCCGTCACTTTAGTTTCGCCCACTGTCGTGCTTTGTGACTCCCCACTTTCCTACCAAATCATACCATTTTCGCGAGGTGACCCTTGTCGCCAAGAATTCTGTTCTGGGTTAGGTTGTGGTCAGGTCGATCGCCAGGATTGATGAGATTTATTGGACTTCGATCCCCGATCGCCGGTAGAACAACAACACCTGACCGACTGGCAACCAGTCTGCGCGAAAACCGCAATGGTGACGCGCGAAGAGTGCATCCTCCATTTTTACATGCGCTCGGGAGCCGGGATTCCTAGAAGACCCAGCCCATTTTTGAGAACCTCGCGTGTGGCCAGAGCCAAGGCTAAGCGCGAGTTCTTGAGCTCTGAAGTTTGGGCCTGGCCGATCGAGCACTCGTGATAAAAGTGGTTAAACTTTTTGGCGGTCTCGAGCAAATACGTACAAATAACCGAGGGGCGGTAGTTTTCGGCGGCTTGAGCCACCACCTGATTAAAGTGAATCAAATGCGACATCAATTTACGCTCGGCGGGATGCGACAGCAGCGACCAATCAATCTTCTTATTCAAGGGGCCTAACTTTTTAAGCAGGCTTGAGATTCTGGCGGTCGAGTACTGAATAAAAGGACCCGAGTCACCATCGAGTTTGAGCCACTCGGCCATATCAAAAACGATCTTTTTGTTATTGTCGATTTTAACCATGCCGTACTTGATCGCGCCTTTGGCCACTTGCGAGGCAACGAGATTGATTTCGTCTTCGGACCATTCACCTTTGTAGCGCTCAAGATAGTTGTCCTTGACCATCTTTTGCATACTTTCGATCAAAGCCATGATCGGCACGATATTGCCTTTGCGCGAACTCATCGCACCATCTGGGAGCTCGACAAAGTTGTACTGCAAGTGAAAACAATCCTTCGCTTGTTCAAAACCCAAGCGCTTCAAAACTTCAAAGACTTGGCTAAAGTGCAAAGCTTGTCGCTGATCAACAACGACGACATTTTTTTGAATTTTGTGATCTTGAAATTTCCGCCGCGCGAGCTCAAGATCCTTGGTGGCGTACAAACCGGTGCCGTCAGACTTAAGAAGCAGACAAAACCCCAGATTCACATCGGCGAGATCCATCCCGACGGCCCCTTCGGACCGAATCAGTTTACCTTCTTCGAAAAGTTTTTTGACGTACTCAAGACTGGGTGAATCCACTTCAGACTCCCAGTACCAGTGATCAAAAACAATTTCCATCCAGCCATAGACCGACTTCATCAGCTCGATCGACCATTCGCGGGTCTCGGACCAAAGATCATAGTACTCGCCCTTTTTAAGTTCGAGTTGTTTGAGGATCTCGGTCAGCTTTTCACGATTTTCAGCTTCTTTGGCGGTTCCAAGCTCATCTTCAAGTTTGAGGTGGGCCTTTGAATACATGTGCCCGAGCCACTCCCCTTTTTTTGTCACCGGAACGGGATCGGTGTTGTGAAACTTCATATACCAAAGACACTTGGCCACGTGCGTGCCCACGTCGCCTGGAAACGTCGAGCTGATGATTTCGGTTCCTGAGTAGCGAAGCGTGCGGATCAGCGCATCACCCAAACACGCATTTCGCATGTGCCCCACGTGCAACTCTTTGTGCGTGTTGGGCTGCGAGTACTCGATCATCGTTTTAGGCATTCGGCTGAACAGCGGAGTTTTAAAGTACGATCCATTGAGGATAGAATCGAGCGCCCATTTGCCCACGCCGGCCGGCTTAAGCCTAAAGTTCACGTAAGGACCCGCCGCGACAGCGCTCTCGATCAAATCATTGGGGACTACGGCCTTGGCAACTTCACCCGAAATTTGCGGGGGACCTTTGCGCAGGGCTTTAGCCAACTGAAAGCAGCCAAAGGCCAGATCACCCATCTCGGGATTGGGAGGCTCAACCAGGGCATCATGAAGCTCCTGCAGAGAGGGTTTCTGCTCCTCTGCAACGGGCAAAATCGAATGCAGTTGCTCAGCAATCGCGGCTCGAACGGGATCAAACAGATTTCGCACGGCTTAATGTCCTCACTAAAAACAAGAAGGCCACCCCACCGGGGCAGCCTTCTGATTTTGCATTACTTTAAGCGAAAGAACAACCGCGCTTTGCTTTTGAGACTATCGAACGATGGCAGCAACTGCGGCTTCTGCATTGATCAAACCAGCGCCGTGCTGATTTTGGTCATTGGGAGTCATCGCCTGAGCCGTTGCTTTAATTGCATCACGGATCTGAACAGGAGTCGCTGTGCGTTTTGCCGACTTCATCAAAGCCACAACACCCGCGACGTGGGGGGTTGCCATTGAAGTTCCATCGAACGCGGCATAATCTGTTTTCATTGTTTGGATGACCGCACGAGCGACTTGGCCACGCGCGCCGGCACTTTTGAGCTCTTCACCAACAGTCTGCTCAATCATCACGACAGGAATCGCGACCGTTGAACCATCCTGAGTCAGTGCGCCTTGGATCAAACCGGGAGCGTTGTTGAAGATCACAACACCCGCAGCACCGGCTGCGATTGCGTTTGTGACTTTATCAGTAAACGCGATCTCTCCGCGGCTGATCAAAGCAAATTTACCGCGAACGTTTGCCGCTGCGAAATCTCCGGGTTTACCAAGACCAGCAAAGACCAGGTCGTTCGTCATCGGATTTACAATGTCAGGTGCTCCAGAGAAGCTGGTTGATTTGACCAAACCTTCTTGACCAGCAAGACCCGCCAAAACTCGAGACTCTCGGCCTGAACCAACAGGAACCGAAGAGATGACGCCCGCACCAGGTGCAACGATATCAAGTTCAGGACCCCAGTTTGAAAAATCTGTTTTTACAATTTTATCATTGATCGCGCCCACTGCCAAAACTGTGGGGAAAGCAGCCGGAAAACTCACGCGGCCTTGGCCATCATTGCCTGAGGCAGCAACGATCGTGATGCCAGCACGCTCAGCGGCTTCAGCCGCGCGCTTTTCAGCCGCCGTTGCGAAAGGTCCGCCCAGTGACATACTGATGACATCCACTTTCTCTTGGATACCCCAGTTGATACCAGCTGTGACCGCAATGTTCGAGCAACCTTGCTCCGAGCACACTTTACCAGCCAAAAGCTTTGCCGAAGGCGCAACACCGGCAAAACCGTCAGCACTGAGAGCCGCGGCAATGGTGCCCGCGCAATGAGTGCCGTGACCAACCACATCAGCCTCGGGGTAGGGAAGACCCGCACCGCTGCCCGAGAAGTCTCGAGCCTTTTCAAAGTTAGGCTTCAAAGCGGGGTGCTCTTTATCGATACCAGTATCAAGAACCATGACGCGAGACCCTTGGCCGAGGTTGCCTTGTGCCCAAACGCCGGGAGCTTTCACCGAGTAAATACCCCAAGGAGTTTTAGGACCTGTTGACCCCGAACTTCCAACAGTGGCGTAAGCCAAGGAGTAGTCCCACGCTTGAGTGCGGACAAACCCTTGAACAGGTTTAGGAGCTGGATGAAACATTTCTTTTTCGACAAACGCGACCGCGCCGCTTGCTTGCAACGCTTGTAGAGCGCGTTCATCCGTGGCCTCAACAACCAGCGTATTCAAGTTCTGAAAGCTCTCTTCAACCTCCACTTGCGCTTGCGCGAAAGGCATGGAGTAAGTCGTTCCCTTTTGAATGCGGACCGAGTCTAGAGGCAATTGCTTCATCAGCAACTGAACGTGAGTCTGTTGAAAAACGTCTTTATCTTTGAAGACAACCATGTAGCGAGCTGCGTGAGCTTGACCAGAAAGCATCAGTGCCGAGATCAAGATAAGTGCAGATTGAGTCAATGTGTTCATGTCCCCCCCTGGAACAAAGTTTCTCTTGCAGAAGGATGATCAACAGTGAGGGGGGCTATTTCAAGCATGAATTCTTTGGCGCTTTCATTTTTTTGCACTTTTTTTGGATGTCCCCAAAATAGAATAAAAATGAAAACTTCTGTGAAATTCAAAATGTGTGAAGAAAAACGGCTCAGCGATAAAGCAGAGCCTCACCAAGCCTTTGCATAAGAAATGCTTATACGTACCCATATTGGAACCAGAGAAGATGCTTAAAAATTAAGCATATCAAAATATGTGGCGCCGCGTTGTTTTACGGCGCCACTGCGTGAGTTGCCGCTTTCACACCGAGGTGACTTTGCGGGTACAAAATCCGTTTCACTTTGCCGTCAGCAAGTTCAATCACCTGATTGCAGTCGCGAACCGTTCCTAATCGATGCGCGATCATCACGATCGTCATGTTCAGACACTCTTCGCGAACCAGCGTTTGAATGAGGGCATCTGTCTGCACATCCACGCTGGCCGTCGCTTCATCCATGATCAAAATTTTGGCCTTGAGCAAAAGTGCTCGCGCCAAGCACATGAGCTGGCGCTGACCTTGACTCAAGTTGTGGCCGTTCTCGACGACTTCTGTCTCGAGCCCTTTCGGCAAGGACCGAATCCAAGTGGCCAGCTGCGTCCGCTCCAGCACCCGCCAAACTTCGGCCTCTTCAAATTGATTGAAGCGATCAAGGTTTGTCTTGAGTGTGCCCAAGAATAACGACGGATCTTGCGGAATTACCGCCAGCACGGTTCGCAATTTGGGCAGCGGAACGCTCGCAATGTCGACCCCGTCGATCAAGATCTGTCCCTCTTCAAGCTCCAGAAAGCGAAACATCGTTTGAAAAATGGTACTCTTTCCAGAACCCGTGCGTCCGATCAATCCCACCCGCGTCTGACCGTCGATCTTAAAGTTTAATCCTTTTAAGACTTGCGGGAGATCCCGCGCGTATCTGGCTTTGACATTCACGAACTCGATCTCGCCTCTGCTGGGCCAACCTTGTAAAGTCGGCGACCTGGGCAAGAGGGTTGACTTTTCTTGCTCGAGCTCGGACATAAAACGCACGCGCTCAACCGATGTCATGCGCGCCTCAACGTCCGCCCAAATGCGAACACCCCAATTCAGAACGCCCCAAAAATTGAGCGAGTAGAGCGTGAGCAAACCCGCCACTCCGGGAGTGAGCGCACCGATCGAAACGGCGTGCACAATCGCCAGCGACGTGGACATCGCCACCAGTGCACCAACAACAGGGATCCGAGTGGAGAACCAACGGTTGATCATGTAATGCCCATAGAACATTCGTTGATTGTGCGCCAAGAGGTCATAGAACCCTCGCATGAACCACTCCGTGCGATCGAAGGCGCGGATCACGACTAAACCTTGAAGCGTCTCTTTAAAATGCACGTACCTGGGTGAACGCGAAACGCTGTCGAGGCGTTTGGCTTCACGCGCAGCCACGCGGTACATCTTCTGAAACCGCCAGTACACAAACAGAATTGGCACGATGCCAACGAGCACAATCGGAAGAACCGACAGGATCAGAAACAACGTCACCAAAATTTGCGCAAAACACTTCATCGAATGCTCAAACGTCCACTGCAGTTGAATGTCGATGGACTCAAGGTCTCTCGAAAAGCGCTGAAGGACACGCCCGACCGGCGTCGAATCAAAAAATCGAACCGGCGCACCCAAGACTGATTTTAACATCGAGTCATGCATGTCGCGTCCCGCACCCAATCCACGCCTAAGCCAAAACAAATCGGCTGCCAATATCCCGCCGAGGGTGAACAAACCAAGCACGCCGTAAACCAAAACCGCGTGCGTGGGTTTGAGCACCCAGTCTTGAACACCCACTGCAGAGAAAATTCCGGGCAAAGGCGATACGTTTGACTGCACGTTTGAAACAAATCCGAGCCAAGACTTTTGCATCAGCGGAAACGCGGTCGAAGCACAAGCCGCCAGCGCCAGACCCAACCAGATCCACGGACGCGCCGCCAAGTTTTTGCCACCAAGAGAGCGCAGGTAGTCCGCATAAACCGATCCTTGAACGGCGCCCATCTCGCGGTCCTCTTCTTGGGTAATCTGCAAGGCAGATCCCGAGAGCGCGGCACCCGAGTCCTCGGTCTTTGTGTCGTTTCCGAATTCGGCGTTTTGCGTTTTTTCGTGTTCTTGTAAAAAATCACGGTACTCGTCATTGGTTCGCATCAAGTCTCCATGCGATGCAAAACCTTTGACGCCGCCGTCTTTCACAAACAAAACGCGGTCAAATTCGCTCAAGTGCTCAAGCCGGTGCGTGATCACCACCCGAGTCTTTCCAGCCCAGGACTTCAGAATCAATCGCTCAACAATCTTTGCTTCGGTTGAGGGGTCCACAGCTGATAAAGGATCATCGAGCAAGTAAAGTTCGGCTTCTTGCAAGTCAGCACGAGCTAAACTCAGACGCTGCTTTTGCCCACCCGAGAGATTCACCCCTTTTTCACCGATCTCAGTATTAAGACCCGAGTCCCATAAACGCATATCTTCAATCAAGCAGCTCCGCTCGAGCGCAAGCTGAAGCCGTGCATCGGTCGCAGACCGGCCCAACAGCAAATTCTCTCGCAAGGTCCCGTTCACCAAGTAGGCCTCTTGCGAAACAAAAGCTTTGCTTAACGCCGGCACCTTCAAAGTGCCGACCCCACGAAGCTCACCTAAGAGCGCCAGCATCAGTGTGCTCTTTCCGGAACCCACGGGTCCGACGACGGCAACCAGCTCTTGCGGCCCAATCTCGAAAGACAGGTTTTTTAACGTCGCCGATTCGGCCCCCGCGTAGGTCATACTCCAGTCGCGGAACTCGATAGTGGTGGTGGTCGCCTTCAAACTTGAAGCCTGCGGCAATTCCTGGCGAACCTCTTTGGCCAAGAACGCCGCGATCCGACGAGCCCCGACTCGCGCATTGGCAAAAGCCGAGATCTGCCGACTCAAGCTTGAAAACGGATCTTCCAGCAAAGTGAACAAACTCACGCAGGTGAAAATAAGAGCCGCAGACAGTTCAAACCCACGCCATGAATGCACAAACAGCACGACAAAAAGAACCAAGGTGCTCACGGCAACATAGCTCATCGTGGCCAGCAGCTCGGCAAAGGCTAACTTCTTTCGAGCCTCGAGTTCGCGGTTTCGGACAACCTCTACCTCTTTGGTCACACTTTGCTCCCAAGCAAAGAATTTGACGACCCGGATGGCGGATAGAATTTGTGACATCAATGTCACCCGCTCATCGCGCTCTTTCATGAGCCGCTCATCGAGCCTTGAGAAATCGGCTCCCACTTTTTTAGTCAGCGGGATCAACGCTAAAAGCAGGACCCAGGCCACCACCGAAGTCGCACCTAAAAAGTTCGCCATCATGACGGCAACACCGATCAACACCACAAAGTTGTAGAGCAGCTCGCCAAAGACCGAACCGACATTGGCCACCGAGTCCGAATCGGAACTCATATGATTGACGATGTCCCCGATCGGAGTTTTCTCGCGCGACTCTTTTGACAAGCGCAGCGCATGGCCAAAAAGCTTCTTGTTCAGAACATTCGTATACACTTGGTACAACCGCAAAATACGGTAAAAATAATGCTGAACCGCGAGTCCCGAAAACATGCCCGTCACGCCGATGAGGACCGCGATCACCCACGTCCTTGAATCGGTGGCACGCCCCTGTTCGAGTGCTCCCACGAATTCGTGAACCAAATAAGGGCTCATCAAGTTGAAGGCTCCGCAAAGAGCCATCAGCGAAAATCCCGGCAGCCATAATTTGCGCGAAGAGCGAAACATGGTTTTCAGGATTGATTTTTCACTGGTCCAATCAATCAGACTCTCATCAAAAGCCACGTTTCGGGGATGCAAGTCCGCCGGCAGCTCGGGCAAATCCCCAGCCTCAAGACTTTTTTTGCTCCCCAGTTTAACGACGGGATCGATTGTCTGAAAAAACAGATGTTTGATAAATTTAAATTCCATTGCCGTGTCCATTCACGGGCCTTGTGCCCTTACTGTGCGGAGAATATCCTTTCACCGCGTTCTTTATTCTTCAAAACGAATTGCTCTATTTTTGTCGTCTGCCATCAAAGCCCGAAAGCCTTAAAAATCAGATCCCAAATGGGAAAACTTGAATCTCGAGGGACTCGCCGTGACCTTGCTTTTTTGAACCTTCAGGATCTTTGCGCCCGTTATGAGAGCGTCTCTAAAAGACAGTCTTTAGGACCCGACGGAAGGTGAAAGAAGGACGGCATGACTGGTTTGAATCATCTTTGCAGTTTTCTTCAAGATCATGGGTACCTCCTTTCAATCAGAGATCGCGAGGACTGATTTGTTAGAATCAGTTTTATTCATCACCGCGCGACAACAACAAACTAAACGACAAGCCGTGTCTTTTCAAGTACGAAAAAGCGATGAACGCATTGAACCAGACCCCGAAACCTAAAGCCGGCGCACCAATCAAGTTAAATTATCAAGCTAAGTCTCCGGAACTCGCAGCACTTTTAGTGGGTCATTGGTTCACCGATTTGCCGAATTTTAGCGCTTTTTTATTTCATGAAATTCCAGATTTGAACTGGGCGGGCTTTTATTTTAGCGACACCACCAGACTGATCTTGGGTCCATTTATGGGAAAACCCGCCTGCACCGAAATCGACTTCGCGCGCGGGGTCTGCGGCGCGAGCTTCACACGTCAGGAGCCCTTGATCGTGGCTGATGTGCATGCTTATCCAGGTCACATCGCTTGTGACGCCAATTCAAATTCTGAAATGGTTTTACCGGTGATTCAGCATGAACGCTGCGTGGGCGTCTTGGATTTAGATTCGCCCAGCTTGCTTCGCTTCAGTGAAGAGGATCTTTGCGGCGTTCAATCTTGGCTGGATCTGTTGGTTCTAAAAACGGATCTTCGTGCCTTGGTTGCAACGCTTGAAAAACAGCCGCCGTCTCGTTGATCGTGCGGTTTGAAATCACCGGGTTCGACCCAAAGTAACCAAACGCACGCAGGCTATCCACTCGAAAGGGATCCGGGGATTGGTTTTTAAGATTCAAAGCACTTTGGTATTGAACGTCTGCAAAGAGCGTCTCGGTCTTCCAAACTGGAAAGTAAAATTGCCCCCAAAGCCTTACGGTTTGAGCAATATGGCAGCTCACGCAATCGACTGTTCCGGGGTTGTGCCGATCCGGATTTTCGAATTCGTAAGCACGCTTGATCACGGCCTGCAATTCAGACTCGCTTGCTTGAGATTTCATGGCAGACGAGTCACTTAAAAAATTGAGCAACGCCGTTTCTTCCGCGGGCACGGGATTCATCTGCGCGCGAAACTCTCGAAGCGTGTGGTTATCGACAAAAAACGCCTGCGCCCCGAAGTTCACACGCGGAACCATCAAACGCACCATTTGTCCGTCAACGACATCAAACGCTCCAAACACCCAAACCGTCCCAATAGGATTGACGGTCATAAAAGTGATGCGCTTTAGATTTTTTTCGCCCGCATATTTCAGCAAGACCGAACGCAAGCCGCGCCAGTAATCCGAGGCATAGCCATGTCTGACCACACCGGGGTGAATGCTCATCGCCTGCGACCTGTCCCCCACCGAATAAGGTTTTAAGTCCTGAAGCAAATTTTGAAATTGTGCATCCATCAGATCATAAAACGAGTGAAGAGCAGCATCCTGAGCCATCGACACACGTCGATCTGTCAGAAGTGGTTGCCACACCATCCGAATCTGAGGCCGACAAAGTAGCGGCCCGGTTCCTTCAAAAAAACAGGGATCAATCCGAACACTGACAACCTTGAGCCGATTCTCATAAAGATCGGTCCAATCGTCCCCAACAACAATCGTCGGCAAATCTTTGATCAAATTCGGCGGCATCAAGACTCCAAGCGAAGCCCCTTCACTCAAAACCCCAAGCGTCTCAGCCATCTCCCCCGCCGAAGGCAAGGGCAACAAAATCGAATAATCATTCAAACTCTGCGCCCCGGCAAAGCCCCCAAAGAAAAACACAAAACCAAATAAAATCTTTCTCACAAAACCCAATCCCTAAAAATCAATCCACCAAATCCATAAAAGCCCAACAAAGAAAAGAAACAATCCGTCATTGAACTGGCCGACGCCGAAAGGCGGGCCCAAGCGCGGCGCCGAAGGCCAGCCAACAAGAAGGGGGAAGAGCGAGCGCTCATGGCGTCAGATCCGAGGCCGCAGGGCTGACCCGACTGAGGCATGGCTTCAGCCATGTCGCAGGGAGAGGTCAGACCGAGAACGAAGGAGCTGGCGTCATGAGCGCTCGCGGCAGTCTAGAAGTCCGCGATCTGGTCTGCGAGAGCTGAGTTATCCACAAAAGGATTACGATTCCCTTGGGCTTTTTCGATCTCATCATTGCGATACCGATCAAAATCATCCACGGGGTCATCCATGTTCCATTTGCGCAAAGTCGCTTCTTCATCAGGCTGAATAGCCAACCGGTAGCGAATCGAAAAGTAGAACAGAGCGCGCGCAACGTTTCCGCGGTGAGATTTGGGTGGCTCAAAAATCCAGTTGCCCATGGGGTCACGGCCGATGCGCGACTGGGGGCATTTCAAGTTGCGTTCTGGATCATTCACTTCACCAAACTTGTTATTGCCGCGAACCGAGTTCATCTGATTGTCGCTGGGATACAAGTGGTGCATGTCTGATTTTTGAAAATCTTTAGCTCCCCCGCCGAATCGGCTTTGGGGCCAGGTGTGCTCAGTGTTCAAAATCGTCTCTTTCGGAATTTGACCGGGACCAGGAGGATTCGACGAAAAATCACGGTGGCCGAATTCTTTTTCACAGTAGACATCTTTGATGAAGTACTGACCATTGGAACTTTGCAGATGGATTTTACCCATCAGAACTTCACGGGCTTGTCGGTAACCGAGTGAACGGTGATTTGCCGTCATGTCCGCATACAGCTGATCTTTGAGCTTGCTTGGTGCTGTGCGAGCCCAAGAAATTTGAGTAAATGCGACGAGTATGAGAAATCCACTGAACCACTTTGACATCGGGCGCCCTCCAGCCGTCTATCGAGCCTGTTTTCGAACTTTTAACAATCACTGAACAAGAACTGATTAAGAACTCTCGACTTTGTAGCCCGAGCCAAAACCAAAAAGGTAGCAAAAATAGGGGACCCTAACCATCTCTTGTTAATGAGTGCTTTAGACACCGCAAGTCAAGAATTCTTGAGACTTCCCGCCTGACTTCGCATGAAATCCAAAGCGTCTTGTCATTTTTCCTGTCGAGCACGACCTTCTTTCTCGCCGAACTTGGAGGGGCGCCTCGATTTTGCGACAATAAGCCCATGTTAAAAAATTGGCTCTACGTCCATTTCTTCCGGCGCCAGCCGCAGCAATTTAAGCCAGTGATCTTGGTCACGGGGTGCGCTTCGGGTATTGGCCTGTCACTGGCGCGCAGCCTCAGCAAGCTCACGCAATACCGAATTGTTCTCACCGCACGCGAAAATTCACTTCACCATTTGCGTGAAAGGTTCGTTGAGGACTCAAGGCTTTGGATCAGGCCCCTCGACGTCACCTCGGCCGAGCAGCGTGAAGCCTTGATTCTTGAGATCAACCGCAAATGGGGCGGCGTCAATGTTTTAGTCAACAACGCAGGTGTGAGTTACCGTGCCGTCGTTGAACACATGAGCAATGAGTCTGAGCTGCAGCAAATGGCGATCAACTATTTTGGACCGATGGCTTTAATCCGCCTGATTCTGCCGACGATGCGCGATTGCGGACGCGGCAAGATCATCAACGTCTCGTCGGTGAGCGGGATGCTCGCGATGCCGACGATGGCCTCGTACAGCGCTTCGAAGCACGCCCTTGAAGGCGCGAGTGAGGCTCTTTGGTATGAGACCAAACCTTTTGGAATCGATGTGTGCCTGATCCAGCCTGGCTTTATACGCTCAAATAGTTTTGAAAAGGTGGCTTACACGGAAAAATCAAATCCCGAGAAGTGGAACCGCAGTGCTTACTCGGATTACTATAAAAACATGTCCCCGTTTATTCAGAAAATGATGGGCCGCTCACGCTCGACTCCCGATGATATTTCGAAAATTGTTATCCGCACCATCCAGGAGCCAAATCCTCCCTTGTGGATCCCTGCGACCTTAGATGCTTGGGTGTTTTACTATCTGCGCCGCTTGATTCCAAGGCGTTGGCTGATGCCCTTGTTGTTTTATTGTTTGCCCAATGCCCGCCACTGGGCCGAAAAATCTACCCACAGCCGCAGACTCAAGTTGAAACAAATCTTTCGCCGAGACCCCGGCAAGAGTTAGCTGGGTCAATGGCTCAAAGGCAAAAATTGCCTTGCTATTTACATATTATTTACATATCGTCAAAACATGGCAGTTGCAGGCAAAACCTTTCGCAAGATTATCCACATCGACATGGACTGCTTCTATGCGGCGGTTGAGGTCAAATACCGGCCCGAACTTAAAGGCAAACCCCTCGGCGTCGGTGGACTGCCCAACACGCGCAGTGTCCTGACAACGGCCAGCTATGAGGCTCGCAAGTTTGGTGTGAAATCCGCCATGCCCTCATCACAAGCTGTGCGCTTATGCCCTCAGATCATTTTGGTGCCTCCCAACATGGAGCTTTACAAAAAAGAAAGCCGTGCCGTGCGCCAGATTCTGGAGCGATTCACCTCGAAGATCGAGCCCCTCTCCTTAGACGAGGCCTATCTTGACGTCAGCGAGGCAAGTGCCTTCCAGGGCAGCGCCACTTTGATCGCACAAGAAATCAGGCGCTTGATTCAGGTCGAAACCGGGCTGACCGCATCGGCCGGCATCGCGCCAAATAAGTTTTTAGCAAAAGTCGCAAGCGACTGGAAAAAGCCCAACGGTCAATTTGTCATTCGGCCCGAAGACGTCCTTGAGTTTGTTCAAAATCTCAAAATCGAAAAACTCTACGGTGTTGGTAAAGTTACGGCCAAGCGGATGCACGAACTTGGTCTTTACACCTGCGCGGATCTCAGACGACAAAATTTGCACCAAATGACCAAATGGTTTGGCTGCAGGGGCGCAGACTTGCTTGAACTCGCACAAGGAGTTGACCACCGAAAAGTTGAAACCTCCAGCGAACGAAAGTCTCTGACCGTCGAAGAGACTTTTGCCGTGGATCTCAAGTCCTTGGAAGAATGCCAAAAACATTTACCCGAACTTTATCAAGATTGGAAACGGCGCATGCAGCGAGCCCACGTGGCCGAGCGGATTCGCGGCCTTGTGGTTAAAGTGAAGTACCATGATTTTAAGGACACCACTCACCAAATGAGCTCAAGCTCGTGGCCCACCTTAGACCAATTCGAAACTCTTTTAAAACGTATCTGGCAAAAGCGGGCCAAGCCCGTGCGCCTTTTGGGTTTGGGCGTTCGCCTGACCAGCGAGGCTCAAGAGACGAACGGGCCGCAGCTCCGCTTTGATTGCTAATTCGGATGACCACTCATAGGCGAGATCATATTTTGAGATTATTTTCATTTTTTGAGCCAAAACTTGAATAAAAAGATCATATTTTGATACCTTTAACTTCAAGGTTGCGACCAGTCCAAAGCTCAGACATCTTCGCTTCAAGACAACGCCATGAACCTGAAGAAAGGGACTGAAGATGAACCAAATATTGAAACAACTCAAAAATGTGAAGATGCTGTTTAGCCGGTTATTGAATGGCCCCGCGTCTGTGGGCGAAGCCCTGCGCTCCTCGGGACTGCACGACCATTCGGTTCGCGCACCTCGATCTTGCTGGATGTAACGAGAGGAACTTTATGGATCAATTCAAAGCCAAGAAAATTAAAGACGTCCTTAAGAATCTGCTAAAAACGCGAGGGCTCACCTACCAAGATTTAGCCGCCGATCTGGAGTGCTCACTCCCCACGGTGAAGCGCATCTTAGGTCCCGAAGAGTTGACTCTGACCCGGCTTTTGCAATTGTGCGAGATCTTAGAAATCGATCTTGCTGATCTCGAAGCTTTGACGACAGAAACAAATGACCGCGAAGAAAAATTTTCGCCAGCGCAGGATCAATTCTTGGCCAAGAATCCTCACATGTTTGCCTATTTGATGAAACTTTTTAGCGGCGAAAGTCCAAAAAAAATTGCCGAACAAAGCGGACTAACTCCCAGGTCGACCGACAAGTACCTCATTGCTCTCGAAAAACAGGGCTTGATTCGCGTGAGTGCGAGACAAAAAGTGAAACCAGCATTCCGCCGCATCCCCACCTTAGGACGAGGGCCATTGGCTAAAACTTTTTTCGAGTCCATGATTCGGGCTGCCGCCCAATTTTTTATCAACAGTATTCACGAGAGCTTTTCAAAAGCCGAACAACCAACTGACCTGGCCAACGGTAAAAAATTCGGAATCTTAAGCTTGCAGTTGTCGAAGATTTCTTACCGGCAGTGGGCAGAGGAACAAGAAAAGAATTTGCGGCATCTCGAGAAGCTCTCAAATTACGAAGAAAAAGCGCTCCCACCCGAGCAATTGATGACCCTGGTGGTTCTCAGCGCCCACACGATGGTACCAACAGATGACCCGGGCCTCAAAACGATCAACAACTCGATGGGACAGATCATGCCTCTCTCCTAAATAAAACTGAAAGCTCGGCTCATATCCCGCAATGAAGAGATCAGCCAGACCTCTCTGGCAAGACAAGCGATCTTGAACCAAATTACTGGCTAAAAACCAAACAGCGCGAAATTTTCGAATGTATGAGAAAACGGGGCTCCCCCAACTATTGACTAACGCATAAATAAAGGCGCAGTGGGCGATGGGATTGCTGAGCGAAAAATGGCGCACAGAGAAAAAGCCCCGGAGGCGTGGCTAAAGCCACGTCGAGGAGCTTTTTCGAGTACGTCATTTTGTAGCCAGCAAG
>JBKCUU010000050.1:0-32737 GCA_046318155.1 Bdellovibrio sp.
AGGGAGACAACTTCGACGGGACTTCAAGACGCTTGATTTCGCAATCATTGGTCAGCAAAAAAATCCAGTCATAGCCACGGTTAATCGCGGCGTGAAAGCCCGCATTGACTCCGCCCGCGTAGCCCTGATTAACGGCTAAAACCTCGTGGTGCACCTCGGTGAACATTTGCTGAAGCAGTTCGAGGTGCTTTTTTTCAGAGCCATTGTGCACAAGAATCACATCCTCTTTTAAAAAGGCGCGGGCGCTTTGCACAGCCCTTGCCGTCAGTTCAGGATGATTGTAACTCAGAACCACAATGCAAAATCTCAAGCCAGACATTCCTCTCTTGCTCATCCCCGCTGCGGGCTTTGGCCGCCGCATGGGGAGCCCCGAGGCCAAAGAGATGCTCCCAGGGCCGGACGGTCGTCCTCTCATCCAATGGGGTCTTGAGCAAGCATTTTTGCGAGGCTGGCATGTGCATGTGGTCTCACGCAAAGGTAAGCAGGTGCTCGCGGAGTTTTTGCGATCTCAAGCGCAGCCCGAACTGACTTGGAATGAAATTGAATCGTCACTCGAGTGCGCGGACACGTTGTTGCAAAGTGAACTTTTTTGGCGTGAGCGTATGATTGTGCTTTTGCCTGATACGCGATTTGAACCCACCGAAATTTTGGATCAAATGGCCGCCTCACTTTTGGATCATGATTTGGTTTACGCCACGTTCCCTGTACGTGACCCGTCGACTTGGGGAGTGATTCAGCAGAGCGGGAACAGTTGGCAGATTGCCGAGAAGTGTACGCAGGCAGAAGTTGCTGGCGAACACCAAGCTTGGGGCCTTTTGGGATTTCAACGACATACCGGGAAAAAAGCACTCGAGGCGCATCTTCGAAGTATTTTGGGAGCGGGCCCGCAGAACTTGCCGGTCGTCCCTGGATTATGTTTGCTCAAGAGTTTTCAAGATCTCACCCGCGCCGAAACGGCGCCTGCCGCGCGCTAGTCCAAACTTGTGTTTGAGAGGGTGCTCCTTGCCTTCGATAAGCTCAAGTCGAGTTGATTTTGTCTCATCTTGAGAAAGAGCTCATCTTTTGTCGAGGCTCGCCGATAAGAAGGCAACAGGGGAGCTTCTTATGCGCAAGAAGTGGTTTTACATTTGTTCGGGCTTGGCGATGATCGTGTTCTTTCAGAACTGCTCAAAGTCCAATCTTGATTCTCCCTCAGGTAACCCTGAAGCAAATACCCCGACAGAGTTTAACAAGTCCTCGGCCGCCGACTTTCCGGTCGTGCAACTATGGGATTACGAAAACGGAAAAACGATGGATCTTGATGTGGCGACAGGCCGCATCGCCGTGTTTCTTGATTTTGGCTCTGATCGCGGTCAGGACCTCTGTTTGAGTGATGCCGAAAAAACCGAAATTCAAGGTCTCATGCAACAAGCCGAAATTTGCGCGCCTGTTCTGCCTGCCGAACAGTTTTTGAATAAGCAGTGTACGATGAGTTACCGCTATCCTTACGCGGTTCTCGTTGATGGTTCGATTGAAGTTCGCTTAGGTGAAAAAACAAATGGCTGTGATGTTCCGATTGATCTTTGCGGAAGCAAAGCTCAGGATTTGCAGAAATTTGTTGGACGTATATTACAAAGTGTCGAGCAGCGCGCTTGCAACTAAGCGCGCCTTCAATGAGATCAGCGATTCACTTTTAAAATCGATAAAACCTAATTGCTACCGAGCAGGCTCGAGGCCTTCGCGAAGGCTTGTTTAATCTTGCTGCGATCGGGAGCCGCTCCTTGGGCAAAGTCAGGGCGACCGCCGCCTTTACCGCCCATTGCTGCAGCCACCTCCTTAAGGATATTGCCAGCAGAAATTTCGGGGTTCAGGTTCTTGGTCACCGAGACGATCACTGGATGCGAGCCCGAGCCTTGGCCGACAACGACGATGACGCCGCTGGGGATTTTATTTTTTAGCTGGTCCGTCACCTGAGCAAGCACGTCGCGGTCTTCAACGGCTAAATCCGCCATCACCAACTGCGCTTGCGCACCTTTGGCACTAAACGTCCTTGCGCCCTGCAAGAGGGTCTCAACACTGATCGAACCGCTCTGAGCTTTGCGAACCTCTTTTTCGAGAGCTTTGATTTCGTTTTTGGCGCTCTCGATCCAATCACTGGATTCAGCTTTGCTTTCAAGAAATGTCGACCAGGATTCATTAAGGCCAGTTGCGCTCCGCGCGCGCAAGTTTTCGCTGGCATGCTTCATCAAGTAGTTGAAAGCGCCGTCACTTGTGAGGGCCTCAATCCGGCGAACCCCGGCGCTCACGCCTGTCTCGGATACAAGTTTGAACAATCGGATCTGGGCCGTATTGTTCACATGCGTTCCGCCGCAGAGTTCGGTTGAGAAATCACCCATTTTAAGAACGCGAACCTCATCGCCGTATTTCTCGCCAAACAAAGCCAGTGCCCCCGCTGCGATCGCCTCTTTGTGCTTCATCGTCGTTGCCTGAACCGGCACGGCGTTTGAAACTTCGGCATTCACAAGCCGTTCGATCTTGGCGATCTCGTCAGCCGTGAGTGATTTGTTATGGGTAAAATCAAAGCGCAGTTTTTGCGAATCAACTAAAGACCCGGCCTGAGTGACGTGCGTCCCTAAGACGAGGCGAAGGGCGGCATGCAAAAGATGTGTGGCCGAGTGGTTGCTGGCGGTCAGACGCCTTTCGCTGCTCGAAACCGCAAGGCTCGCTTTTTCGCCCGACTTGATTTGACCAGACAGGACTTCGACCTGGTGCATGACTATGCTGTTGACCTTGACGGTGTTCAAAACCTTGGCGTGACCCGAAGTCGTTTTGATATCGCCTTGATCGCCCACCTGTCCGCCGCCTTCGGCGTAAAAGGGTGTCGAATTTGTGACGATGACGCCGGCTTGTCCTACGCTCAAGGTTGCGGCTTCAGCTGAACCATTTGAGAGTGCGATGATTTCGCCGTTACCGGTGGTGCCATCATAACCGCTAAAGCTTGAAGCCTTGTGCTGGTCCAAAACTTTCTGAGCAAGCGCAACCAAATGACCTTCGTCGGTCGACAAGCCCTTCCCCTTCCAAGAGGCTTTTGCTTTTTCGCGGGCCGCCTGCATATGAGTTTCAAATGAACTTTCATCAACGGTAAAGTTTTTTTCGGCCGCCATCAACTGAGTTAAATCCGAAGGAAAGCCGTAGGTGTCGTAAAGTCTAAACAAGAATTCGCCCGAGATCTGTTTTTGACCTTGGGATTTGAGTCGTCTCATTTCTTCTTCAAGAATTTGTGTCCCTTGATCTAAAGTTTGCAAGAAACGTGATTCTTCATCCTTGAGTATCGACAAAATCAAATCTTTGCGAGCTTTGAGCTCAGGGTACACCGAACCCATCGTCTCGATCAAAACCAGACTCATCTCGGGCAAGAACGAATGCTTCTCAGAAATTTTACGGCCGTAGCGAATCGCTCGGCGCAAAATCCGCCGCAACACGTACCCGCGGCCTTCATTCGAAGGAAGGGCGCCGTCTGCAATTAAAAATGATCCCGAGCGCGTGTGATCGGCCAAAACTCGCAAGGCCGCCAGGTCTTCTTGCACCTGCGCCGCCCGGTGACCATCGATCTCGGCTTTGCTGCGATCATCGCGAGATTTGCTCTCGAGCTCCAAAAGCTTTTGAATGTTCCAGCCGCCAAGTTGGCAAGCCTTCTCGATCATCGGCATAAAAAGATCAGTATCATAATTGTTCATCTTGCCTTGAAGCGCGGCGGTCACGCGTTCAAGCCCCGACCCCGTGTCGACAGAGGGCTTGGGGAGAGGATCCATCACGCCTGGAGATTTTTCGAAAAACTGCATGAAGACCAAATTCCAAATCTCAACAAAACGGTCTTCACCAGCTTTGATGCCTTCAAAGGGATCGGCAATGCGCCCGGCTTTGGGGCCGTGGTCGTAAAAAATTTCGGTGCAAGGACCGCAGGGACCGGTATCGCCCATGCGCCAGAAATTGTCTTTTTCTCCCAGGCGAAAAATGCGCTCGCGAGGCACGCCCTCTTGTTTGTGCCAAATGTCCGCGGCCTCATCATCCGTTTCAAAAACAGTGACGTAGAGTTTTTCTTTTGGAATGGCGAGATCTTTGGTCAAAAGCTCCCACGCAAAGTGAATCGCTTCTTTTTTGAAGTAATCACCGAACGAGAAATTTCCGAGCATTTCAAAAAAAGTGTGGTGACGAGCTGTGAAGCCGACGTTTTCAAGATCGTTGTGCTTTCCGCCGGCGCGCACACATTTTTGCACGCTGACGGCGCGTTTGAAATCGCGTTGCTCCAGACCCAAGAATAAATTTTTAAACTGATTCATGCCCGCATTGGCAAACATGAGGCTGGGATCATTCTCAGGAATGAGTGAGGAGCTGCTCACGATTGCGTGACCATTGCGTTTGAAGTAATCGATGAATTTGTTGCGAACTTCGAAGTGAGTCATCTTTTGCATAAGGTCCTCTTTATTCAAGTCTAGGAGCAAGGGCTTCGACGGTGTCCGGGACCGTTTTAGTCTGGTGACGCGCCAAGGGCAAGTGGCCTGCTGCGGTAAGCGAGATTTACCGCTGAGTGCCGTTGCGAGTGGGCGGTGGGCGAGGAGTCGCAGGAGTACTGGGTCTTGCGACGGGCAGGGGCGGAGACAGTCGGCCGCCATCGAGTTCTTTCATGCAGGTTTGTTTTTTGGTCGGGTTGCGTTCTTGGCAACAAGCTTTGGCTTCGTCCGCGCGCAAGTTAAACATTTGGTAGTTCTTAGCCATCGTGGGCAGTTCGGCGTGGGGATTGGCATTTGCCATTCCGCGAACAACGGATTCAAGCCGTGCCGCTTCGATGGTCGCAACCACTTGAGAAGACATCGGTGTAAATGAGCCATTGATCAAATTGACGGATGTCAGCTGAGCGCCGGCATTGGTATCTCGAAAATTAAAAAGAAAGCGGCCCGGCACCAGCGTTGTGGGGCGGTTGTTGATTTGAAAGGTGTCAGGCATGGGGCGGCCTGAGCGCTCGGCGTTGGCTAAGCTTTGGCGCCAGCTGACATACGCGGGGCTGTCTTCGGCTTTTGAGGGGCTTGACATCGCCTCGAGGTAATTTCCAAGAGGCGAGAGCTTCACGTCGAAGACGGTTTTCTTGCCGTCATGTTCAGTTATGAATTTAAAGCCCGAGTCCCCATCGCAAGCCAGACCGACGATTTGAGTTTTTGCCCGAAGACGAGCCGTGTAGGGCTCCATAAGACGTTGATAATAATCGCGAAGCTCAGGGTGTTCGCAGAGAAGCTTGCGGCGCTTGGCCTCGGGGAGTTGCAAGAATTCGATGTTCTTCTTTGAGAGCACCATGTTGTGAGCTCCATAGTAGGGGGCGCACCACCAGCCTAAATCCTTTTGGCGATCAACGGCCGTCTGCCGGCGCGCGCGCGCCGTTTCTTCACGAGCGCGCTCGGCTTGGGCACGCTGAGCCGCGGTTTGCCGGCGGCGGGAGGCGGGAGTTTCTTCTCCGTCGTCCCCGTTTTCATCCTCGGGAGCTGGGCGTTCGTATTCTTCTTCGTGGACTTGATGATCGAGTTGATTGGTCATGTACTTTTGGTAGGGCTGTTCGCAGCGAATGCCCGCCTGAGTCAAGCGGTTGCGTCCCAGTTTTTGAGCGGGAGTTTCTTCTTCCATGTAACCTTCACGGGCCGTCAGCCCGCTGGTCACGCCGCCCGTGATCCCAAGCACGCGGCCTAGCCCCAACAAGAACGGCAAGAAGGTCAGTGCCTCGGAGGCGCTAAACTTCACGCAATCGGCTTCAATCAGCGAGCCGCTCAAGCAAACGCCGCCTTTCAGCTCATTGTAAAACTCATCCATGAAAGCGAGATCACAAGTGGCTGAGCGCGAGCTCAAAGTGGGTTCGATATTCGCGCTCTCGGCCGGGGTGTTTTTTTTTGCGAAGGCGGGAGAGGCCGGAATCAGGGTGATAACGACAAAGAACAAGAATGTAACAGAATGAGATAGCTGCTTGATCAAGGGTCCCCCACCGCTTTCTTACAAAAAAGCGGCCACGGCTGGCGAAGGCTCAGCGTTCTCTTCAAGTTTGTCACAGTGTTGGAAAAACGTCATGTGTCGAGAGGGGCCTCGACAGTCTAGTTTTCTCAGAATGAGATTTGGAGCATTGGGGCCGCTTTGGACTTTAGGAGGGCGGCCCGTGATTGGCACGGGCTCGGCGAGGTGAATTGTGTTCTATTTTTTAAACATCGATTTGCAAAAAGGTGCGCGCTCGGCACCCACGAGGATGGTGATTTCGCGTCCTTGATCACTCAAGTTCACTTTGCCGTTACCCGACATGGGCAGTCCACGGCCCCACGGTGTCTCGGTGACCAAAATCTTGCCTGGCGAAACATCACTGATGACTCGCATGTCGACGATCACATCATTCATGTAGGACAAAGGCATGTACTCTTGAACGATATACATCCCGGGGTCGCGTTGAATGCGTTGGCGCAGAGCTGGGAGCTCCGCCGCCGTCATTTTGGGTCCGACCCAAACCGAGTCGCCGCCGCGGCCGTCCACTTTTTTGACCACGTACTTTGAAAGATTCGAGAAAATCTTTTGAAACAAGACTTCATTAAGCCCGCCGCTGCGAGGGTCTGCAAAACGCTCGGTCGTTATATTTTTTAGAATCGGTTCTTCGCGTAAGTAATAGCGAATCATGTCTTCGACAAAAGTATAAAACTCTTTGTCGCCAATAAAATCGAGTCCCGGTGCATAGTTCGATCCCACACGGCGCTCAAGAATGGCTTTGATCAAGCCATGGCCGCCGGGTGATTGCGCCACTGCCGAGCGAAGTGAGTTGGAGTAGTCCGAGCGGTCAAGCAAGTTGTGCACATCAACCATGCGGACGCTATCGGGCTTGGTTTGCAAGCGTTCGAGCATTTCTGTCATTTGGGCGGCGACCTTGGGGTTGAGTTTGGGATCCTCAAGATGCGATTCAAGTTCTATCACAGCTTGCTTGAGTTTGGATTCACGGTGCGAAGGATCCAGCCACCAATGTTCGCCAATCATGGCAACAAATCCGACTTTTTCGAGCGGCTGTGAGGCATCACGAACGTTTTCTATATAGACGCCGTCGTTTTGGACTTTAAGACGGCGGTTCGTTTTGTTGGTGACTGTCTCGATGCCGTAATCGCGAAAGATTTTTTGAATTCGAAAATCTTCTTTGTCGGCATAAGGCGGAGTCATATACACCACGGCCTTGCCGCCCTTAAGCGCGGCTTCGGCCTTGTATTTCGTGGCAAGATCTTTGTAAAACTCTTCGGGGCTTCGGTACGGAGCTATTTGCGGATTTTTGGCATAGAGCTTGAGCGTTTCTTGGTAAGCCAAACGCAAATCACCAAGACCGCCGATAAAGCCTGGATTGTCTTCGATGACGCGAAAAGTCCCGCGCGCATCACGAATGATATCCGGGCCGTAGAGAAATGCAATGTGATCGGGTTTGACGAGTTTGTCATAGCCGAGTTCATAGTTGCGTCCGATGATGCGCTCAAGAACATCCGCTGGGACAAGGTTCGCGCGCAGATAACTTCTTTGTCCTGAATAGTGATCTTGCAAAAAAGCGCGTAAGGCTTTGGCCCGCTGTTCGACGCCGGGCTTGACCACTTGATCATATTCCGCGCCGGTTAAAATTCGCGGTAAAGAATCTAAAGCATTGTCGCCGCTAAAGGCTTGGCGGCTTGTCACTAAATACTGCTCGCGCTGCTGGGGGCTCAGGCGTGACCACATTTGATGCAGCTCTCGGTACTGCGGCCGAACTTGGCCGCGTTCGTCATGCAATTCGTTGTAACCAGCAGGGGCCTGCGTTGCTTTTCGAGCCGCCGTCTCTGCATTGGCAAAGCTGGCGACCAAAAAACTTAGAATCAAAATCGAATTCGAAAGCGGTCTGGCCCAAGTCATGAGTCTCTCCCTGATCGTAGCGGATTCATTGCCAAACGCGGTTCAGCGCTCATCACCTGTCTAAAGGTTAACCAGTGAATTCGCGCCTTCGTGGTTTTAAGCCATGGCGATCCGTCCTGCTGTTTTAAAAGAGCAAGGCTTGCGCCGGGCTTTTGCTTGCCTCGCGGATCAGGCCCAGCCTAAGATGGCGCTGCGATGACAAAATTTTTAGTCGGACTAGCGACATTGTTTGGTGTGGGAAAACTTCCGAAGGCCCCAGGAACCTGGGGCACTCTTGCCACCTTTCCCATCGGAATTTTACTGATGTGGTTAGGTCCTTTTTGGCACATGGGTGTTTGCGTTTTTTTGCTGCCCGTTTCGATTTTGGCGGCCGAGGCTTATGGACGGTTTCATGAGTCGCATGACGCTTCTGAAATTGTCATCGACGAAGTGATTGGATTTTTAGTGACGCTGGCGTGGTTGCCTCTGACGTGGCAAACGCTGTTTCTTGGTTTTGTGATCTTTCGCTTGCTCGATATCTTTAAGCCCTTTCCGATCTCGTATCTGGATCGCAATGTGCGCGGCGGCGTGGGCGTCATCGTTGATGACGTTCTGGCCGGCGTCATTGCGAATCTCGTTTTGCAAATCATCTACAGCAAAACCAGTTGGCTGGGGGTGCAGATGATCGGAGGACTTTCGTGAAAACCGAATTGCGATTGCAAATCGAAAAGCTGGTGAGTGAACTGCGCCGCCGTCGCTTGTCTCTGGGATTTGGCGAGTCGTGCACGGGTGGCCTACTGAGCGGCACGGTCGCGGGGATTGCTGGTGTGTCCGATGTCTTTATGGGCTCTGTCGTCAGTTACTCTTATAACGCCAAGGTCGATTTGCTCGGCGTCTCTTGGGACACGCTCAACAATCAGGGCGCCGTCAGTGAGGACGTCGCTCGTCAGATGTCGCGCGGCGTGTGCGAGCGGCTCAAGGTCAATTGCTCAGCTGCGATCACGGGCGTTGCGGGTCCGAGTGGTGGAACACCTGATAAGCCTGTCGGCACCGTGTGGTTTGCCGTTCGTGGACCGCGATTTGAAAGCGCCGAGAAGAAGGTGTTTTCGGGAGATCGCGAAGCCATTCAAATGCAGTCCGTTGAATTCGCAGTGGGATTTCTGCTTCGTGAACTTTCGAAAACAGATTCTTAGATAAGGTGTCCTTGATCAGGCGCCCTGGTTTGCGGATCGACGCCATCGGTCCTGGACCGACGTCGAGGATGATGCTCATAAAGTGTGCAGAATGGCCTTGGAGACTGGCCTTTGGTTCTGAACTCGCAATGAGTCATCATTCATTTTGTTGTCTTCGTATGTAAATCATGTGTAAGTAAATTATATGTAAGTTCGGACTCCCAAGTTCCTGATTGATTCCCAGAGTCTTTCAGAGAACAAGGAAAGCGGGGGTTCCCGGACCGGTGGCCGAGAGGAATAAAACAGAGAAACCTCTCAGAAAAGGAAGCAACGTGGAAGCAAAAGACAGTGCAAAAGAAAATAAAGTCGACACCAAAGCACAAGCCGAGAAAATCAAGGCGCTTGATCTCGCTTTAAGTACCATCGAAAAGCAATTCGGCAAGGGCTCCATCATGAAGTTGGGCACCACCGAAAGTCTTTATAAAGACATCGAAGTGATCGGAACGGGTTCGCTCGCTCTGGATATCGCCCTTGGAATTGGCGGATTGCCCAAAGGCCGCATCGTCGAAGTTTTTGGACCGGAGTCTTCAGGTAAAACAACAATTGCTCTTTCGGTTTGCGCTCAGGCTCAAAAAAAAGGTGGCGTCGTTGCTTACGTGGATGCCGAACATGCTTTGGATGTGAACTATGCTAAAAAATTAGGTGTTCGCATTGAAGATATGTTGATCTCTCAACCTGATACCGGTGAGCAAGCTCTTGAGATCACCGAGACCCTCGTTCGTTCGGGCGCCATTGACGTGCTGGTCATCGATTCTGTTGCAGCGCTTGTGCCTCGTGCCGAGATCGAAGGTGAGATGGGTGATAGCCACATGGGTCTGCAAGCCCGTCTGATGTCGCAAGCTTTGCGCAAGTTGACGGCGGCGATTAACCGTTCCAATACACTTGTGATCTTCATCAATCAGATCCGGATGAAAATCGGTGTGATGTTCGGCAATCCCGAGACAACCACTGGTGGCAACGCGCTCAAATTTTACTCGTCAGTGCGTTTGGATGTTCGCCGTGTGGGCGCGATAAAAGATGGTGAAGAGGTCAAAGGGAACCGCACGGCCGTTAAGGTCGTTAAGAATAAAATGGCGCCTCCGTTCACCAAAATTGAATTTGATCTCATGTACAATGAAGGGATTTCGGCTGAAGGCGATATCCTGGATCTTGCGGTGACGGCCTCTTTGGTCGAAAAAGCGGGTGCATGGTTTAGCTATAATGGTGAGCGGATGGGGCAAGGTCGCGATCAAGCAAAAAACTTCTTGCGCGAAAATCCAGCTGCTGCGGCGGAGCTTCGAAAAAAGTTGTTGGCGGCCAATGGCATTGGCAAACTTTTGCTTGATGCACCTGAAAAGGATGCCGAAGGTGTTGATCCCGAGAAAACTCCGATTGCGGCAGCCGCGGCAAAAGCAACTTTTGAGAAGTCTGCGGATAAGTTAACAGAGAAATCGGCAAAAGCTCCTCTTCCTCAGAAATCAAATGCCAAAGAGGAAAAAGAAACAAAACGTAAGCATTAATTGCGGTTTGCTTTGTTCGATAACTCGAGAAGATCGTTTTTAACATTTTAGATAAATCGCCTGTTTCCATGCCAGGAGGTTTCTTCAAAAGGCCTGTGCGAAATCACAGGTCTTTTTTTCTTGAAATATCTTGAGTCTACGAAAAATTTAGAGAGAAGCTGAGGCGGTCTTGTCGTTTGACTGAAACGACACACGCTTTTGCAGATTAATTTTTTTGCATTCAAGCGAGGACGTGACTTGATTCTTTTCGACCATCACGCGGATCGAGCGGATGTGTGGCTGAAAAACAAAGTTGGGGATCTGAGCGATAAAATCCTCTGAGGCCGACAGGATGTGCAAGGCAAAAGTGGAGGCGGAGGGTACGGGGCTGGCCGCGTCCTGACTGATTTGCGGAGTGATCGTGCCTTGGTCTAAAGTATCGCCTTGAAAGCTTGAAAACCAGATTAAGCCGGTGAGACTGGTGTTTAAGACCAAGCGAATGCGCTCAAAAGACGAAGCACCTTGTTCGTCCCAGCACGACAAGTGAATCTGCTCCACGCTCGAGGCGGGTGTGTTTTGCATTGAAAAGCCAAATCCGAAGACAGCCATGACACCGAACAAAGAAAGAATCACTGAGAGTTTTTTCATAGTTATCATGCTTATACTCTTCGGATTTAATCCTCACAACGTGAGCAAATTCGGTAGGTAAAAGCGCCAAAGAGCGGAGCAAAGTTCGTCACTTTGCCCCCGCAAAAGGCGCGCTGGTCAGGCATGAGTGCCCCACCAGAAAAGTCCACCGTTAGCGTCGGTTTTTTTGACAGTCAATTCATACAATCTTAAGGCCACATTGACCGAAAAGCCATGACTTAAGCTCCAAAGCTTAAGCCATGGCCGGGTGAGGCTAAGAGCTGCTTGAGGCCAGGGCCTTCTCGATATCTTGAGAAAGATCTTCGGGTTTTGTCGTCGGCGCAAAACGATCAAGAACTTTGCCGTCTTTGCTGACCAAAAATTTTGTGAAATTCCACTTGATGGCTTCGGTCCCGAGCAACCCGGGAGCTTCGGATTTTAGAAAGTCATAAACCGGCGCTGCATTTGAACCATTGACGTCGACTTTAGCTAAGACTGGAAACGAGACTCCGTAATTCATTTGGCAAAAACTTTGAATGTCGCTGTTGGTTCCGGGTTCTTGGCCGCCAAACTGGTTGCATGGAAACCCGATGACTTGAAGTCCTTGGGCTGAATACTTTTTATACAAAGCCTCGAGGCCGGCGTACTGGGGGGTGTAGCCACATTTACTGGCGACATTAATCACCAAGCAGGGTTTTCCCTCAAATTGTTTCAGAGGAAAAGGTTTGCCGTCGGCATCGTGAACGGTGAAATCAAAAAAGTTTTTAGACATCTCATCTCCTCAGTCAGGGTTATCAATTTTGAGTAGAGCTCCTCTGAAGGAGCGAACTCCGGTCGAGGGGCGTTTTTATCAACGAACACTGTGAGAATCTTTTAGTCAGTGCGTGGACGTCAAGTGAACATCTGGCGAACTCATCGACCGAGCGTGGCTCTCCTCGTGGAAATTGTGGTTGTTTTACGCGGAGACGAGAACAAAAAGACCGTCTCAATTTGAGAAAAGCTCATCAGTTCTGGAGCGACGCCGATAAGGAGGTGTATTCTGAAGTCTGTTTCACAGGGGGATGGTGACGCATGAAAAATCTATTTGTTCTCACCACAATCTGGACAGCAGTTTTTTTTATCTCAACTCGGGCTAACGCGCAGTGCAGTTATGATTTTGATGCTGATCCTTCAGCATGTGACCTGGGCAACAATGATCAGACGCCCATGGCTCCAGCCCTGCCGGCTGCCGCCAACCGCACGTCTGAGCTGTTAGTACCGCTGGGTGGACCGAACGGAACGAAAGGAGGGCTTGACGAGCGGACGCAACCAACCAAAGCAAGCCCAGTACCCCGAGGGACCAACGTGAATGCCTCCGTCAGCCCCGCGCCATCCGGAGTCGATGAGGGGCATGCCGACACCGTTCGCGAAGCCATTCAAGCTTGTCAAACGGCAGCCGAAAGCACCGAAGGCTCTTGCGCAACTGATCGAAATAGCACGATGGGGTCAGTCATGACCGCGGGTGATCAGATCGCACGCTCGATGGGAAGTATGACGGGTTCTACGATTGGCGAGACCTGCGCTCAAATGGCGAACTATCAAGGTGCTGCCAACACGGCACTTGGTGCGATCAAGGCCAACTGCGTGTCCTCGTTTAGTCAATGCTCGGATTCTTGTAAGACGGCTGATGATTTGATCAAACAATTGCCTTCAGCTCAGCGTTATGAGTTTACCAGCCAACTGACGCCACTTAAAAGGCAGTGCAACAGCGCTCAAGAGCGCATTCGAGGGATCGATCAAAATATCGCATCTGCCATGCAGGCGTACCAGCGCTCACAAGCATGTCTGGCTGACGTGGGAACAACAATGCCAACCCTGGCGCAGTGCCAGGCCAATCCAAGTTTACCCAATTGTAATCTTGTCTTACCGCAAGATTGTTCGAATGCGCAAATTGCCGCCACCAATATTGCCTGTATTTGCCAAGCAACGAATGGTCGTGATCCTCGTTGCGGAAGCGCGAACTTTTCGAGTTCGCTTCCGAATTCGGGCGGAACCTTGGACCAAGCCTCAGTCAATGATGGAACCTTGGGAGCACCTAGTTTGGATGCGTTCGGAACAAAGAGCGATTACGTCGCTCCAGAAATTAAACCCACCGCACGTGGTGAAATGAATTTGCAAGGCCAAGGCGGTGGTGGCGGCGGCGGGATCAGTGGACGCGGGGCGAATGAACCCAAGCCTCGTCAACCCGGCTACAGCCCTTCGCGCATCAATGCGGATGTTAACAAAGGTTTTATCGGCGGCGGCGCTCCTGGGTTTGGAACCAAGGGCGGTCTTGCTGGCGGAAGCGTGGGACCTGATGCGGGCTGGATCCCGCCGAAAGTGGCGCCAAATCCAAACGCCATTAACTTTGATAAGTTTCGTCCCAGTGACGCGAACTTTCGCAATCGAGGCTTGGCATCGAATGATGTCCTTCCGAGTGGCTTGCTCGCTCCGCACGTGAATATTTGGAAGCAGGTGAACTCAAGGTACCTCAAGATTATGTCGACACTGACGCCCTAAGGAACAAAGTTCATGCGCCACTTAATGACATTACACTCAACTCTGTTTTTAACTCTCAGTCTTTGGGCGGCTCAAGTTCATTCCGTGCAGGGCGCCGCACCACCCACCGCACGCACGGGAGGGACGCCCCTGCAACAGTGTAAGGCAAGAGCCGACGTCGTTCCAACCGCCTGCTCAACAAGAACCGACAATGCAAATGCGGCTCAGCAGGCAGAAACTTCAACGGACGTAGGTCAGGCAATGAATGAAAACGGCGGCAACGTGGCCGACATTTGCAATCAGTCTGGTCAGAATGCGCAAGCAGCGAACACATCGTTAGGACAAATCAGTGAGCAATGCCAAGCGGCCTATACCGCGTGTACGTCGGCTTGCGCTCAAGCCGAAAGTAGCCGTCAGCAATTAACGACAGCTCAAAAACGTCAGCTGGATCAATCAAAACGCAAATGTGATTCGGCGACGGTCGCTCAGCAGCAAATCTCCGGCGAACGCACCAGTGCTCAGCAGGCGCAGCAGCGAGCGCAGCAATGCCAAAAAGATTCGGGTATGGGTCAGATGCCGCAGATGCCGCAAATGCCGCAGCAAGAACCCGAAAAGAAAAAGACCTGCCAAGAGGATCCCAACACGCCCGAGTGTTTTAAACTCAAGGAAGATTGCGCAAACCCCGAATTCGCGGCGAGCAACGAAGTTTGTAAATGTCTCTCGGGAAATTGTGCAAAAGAAAATGCAGTCCTGACAGAGCCTGATCAGGGCACCGATAGCTCGGCGGGCGGTCTGTCTAGCGATGCGAGCGGTTCTGATTCTCTGGGCGGCGGCGGCGGTGGGGACCAAGTCTATGAAGGCGCGCGGGGCGCGATGAATCTGCAAGGCCAAGGCGGCGGCGGCGGTGCTGGCGTGGCCCGTGGAAGCTCTTCGGACGCTGGGTCGGAAGAATTTTTGGGCGAAGATCCAAAACACGTCAGTCTTGGCGCTGCAAGTGGCTCGGGCCTCGTTTTACCTGCTGGGGCAACAGGCCCAGCAGGTGGTAGCTACAGCCCATCAGGATCGTGGATCCCACCTAAAATGAATGAAGGCTTGGATGTCGAAAAATTTCGTCCCAAGCCTGGAGACCGCAGTCCCGCGGACGTCGTCAACCGAAGTCAAATCCACGGCTCCCATGTCAACATGTGGAAGCAAATTAATCTGAGATATCTTTCAGTTCGAGGCTCATTGAAGCCATGAAAACACGTCTCACATTGAGAATTTTCAATCTTAGTCCTTAGGACTTCGGTCTTGTTTACCGATAATAGAAAGGGGAGGACGTCGATGAGACCGCCGCGATTCTATTTTTTGCTCGTTGCAATTTTTACTTTGTCTACATTGACGCCCTTGTCTTCTTGGTCGCGATTGCCAACTGAAGAAGAGCACAGAGCACTTCAGCGCAGCTCGAACATCGGCGTCACAACGAGAGCGCCGGTTGCACAATGTCATCATGAAAAAGATGATCCAGAGCAGTTACCAGGGGGACGGCGAGTTTGTAATGAAAGTGGGTTCTGGGAGTTCGAAGCTTCAAATGTTCCCCTTCCTCCTCGCCGACCTGCAAACTTGAATCAACCGCCCGCAGGTGGAACGAATGCGACTGCCAGAACTCCAGCGGCGCCCCGAGCCGCCACGGGTGCAACGACAGCTGGAAATAGCCTTGATCAGAAACTCGCGAGCTGCAAGGCAGCGGGGCAGGCCGTTTCAACTAGTTGCTCGTCGTCCGGAGCCAATTCAAATGCATCAAATTTTTCGGGCGGTGCTCTCCAAAGCGGACAGGCGATGAATGCCCAGGAGCAAGCGCAGGTGGCGGACATGTGCCGGCAAGCCGGACAAAACGCACAGCAGGCAAACGCCACGATCGAAGCGATCATTCAACAGTGTGAGGGTGTGATTTCGTCTTGTTCTTCTGCGTGCTCTGACGTGTCAGAAGGTTTATTGAACACGCAGCAAAAAGCCGAATTGCAATCGGCTCGAAACCAATGTTCCTCGGGTTCATACGCGCTGGCAACTTTGCAAAACCAACAAAATCAAACGCAAGAATCGGCGGATCGCGCACAGCAGTGCCTCAATGAAGCGGGCCTGGGCGGCGGCATGAATGCAAATGCGGATGCTAAGACTTTAGACTGTAACAAAACTCCGAATGCTCCCGGATGTCTTCAGGCCAAGCAAGATTGCTCAAATCCCGAATTCGCGGCTGCCAATGAAATTTGTAGATGTCCCTCGGGCAATTGCAGTTCGGCGACGAACCGAACAAATCCTGTTGAAGGTGAAGATCAGTCAACGACTGGATATGACGAGAGCCCGACGCCTGATATGACGGCTTCAAACGGCCTAGGTATTGATCGAGCACAAGGCTATCAGAGCGACCGCCAAGACATGAGTGTGACAGGAGGCGGCGGCGGCGGTGCTGGCGGTGGATCAGCCAAAGGAGCAAATCAAGCGGGCCTTAAAAAAGGCGGTGCGCCTTCAAAAATTGACACTGATTTGTTAAACGGAACTTTAGGTGGACGTGCCGGCGGCTTTGGTCGGTCCTCCGGAGAGCCGGCAGCTGATAGCGGCAGCTATAGCAATTCGGGTTCGTGGATTCCGCCCAAAGTGGGCCGCGAAGAATCGCCCAACTTGGATCGCTTTCGTCCAAACCTAGATCCCAAAAACTTTCGAGGCCCCTCTTCGAATAATGTTCGCAGCGAGATTTATGCTTCGCATGTCAATATGTGGCGCCAAGTGAATTTGCGCTACATTCAAGTCATGGGTACGCTCAAGCCCTAATTACCTGATCAAGGAATGCAAAGTTTGAATTGTTCGTACGCGGTCGTCTGCATGGACAAAAATGCTGAGACCCAAGGAGGTCCACCTGCAAACTAAGGGTTTAATTTTTTCGTCGCGCAATTGACTTAGAATTTGCTCGATGAGGGGGGCTGATGTGGTTCCGGCACAAGTCACCGTGACAGAGGACAAGTTGCCAGTTTCGAGGGCCCAGTCTTTTTGGGTGGTAACCCATTTTTCGATCGCCGCTAAAATTTCACGAGGTCCGGTGACCCAAACTTCACAGGCTTGACCGATCTGCTCGATTGATAAAAGTTGCGGTGACGGGATTTGCGACTGACTCCAGTTTTTTTCTAATTCCGAAAATGCGCTGGTGAGTTCGGCTCTCGAGGAGCGAAGGCGTAAAACTTTTTCGAAAGAATTGAGGGACAAGATACCAACTTTTTCGTACATGAGAGATCCTTTCGAGCGAATCCAAGTACCATCAGAAATTTCTTGCGCGGGCCCCACATAAATCGAGACCTGCTCGCGCAGCGCCAGCTCGACTGAGCGGTAGTGCAAAACCTTGGCACCCCAAAATGTCATCTCGGCCATTTGCTCATAGGTGAGTTCGCGGAGGGCCTTTGCCTCGGGAACCAATCGCGGATCGGCAGAATAGACCGCCGAAACATCTTTCAAAATTTCGCAATGGTGCGCTTTTAGAAACGCGGTCATTGCAATCGCCGTTGTATCTGTCCCGCCGCGTCCTAGCGTCGTGATTTCTTTGGTGACGGGCGAAACCCCTTGAAAGCCGGCGACGACGACAACGGCGTTTTTTGTGAGGGCTTCTTGTACACGGCTGGCCTTTATGTCCTGAATAAAAGCATTCGAGTGCGAATCATCGGTCAGAATGCCGGCTTGACTGCCCGTGAGGCTCACCGCTTTGATCCCCACATCTAAAAGCGCCATCGAGAGCAGTGCCATGCTGATCCGCTCGCCCACGCTTAAGAGCATATCCATTTCGCGAAGTGCGGGAGTCGGGCTGACTTGTCCAGCAAGAGAAATCAGTTCATTGGTGGTTGATCCCATGGCCGAGACGACCGCAACAACTTGATGGCCGGCTCGCGCTTGCTGCGCAATCCGTTCTGCCACGCGCCGGATTTTTTTTGCATCCGAGAGGGTGGCGCCGCCGAATTTTTGCACGATCAACATGGGGGCCTCAAAAAATCAGGGCGTGCTGGCGGTTCGAGTCGCGGGTGTCCCCTGGGCAAAATCTGCCACCAGGGCAACCGAACCTCGAGGCACACGCACCGGGTGTTTTTCAATCTGCACGGGAATATAGCCGAGGACGATCTCGGCGTTAAGGTCTTTAAGTGCTTTGCGTGTCACGCCAAGGTGATCGGCCAATTGATTCAAATCCGTACCACCGCGGACCATCACCAGTTCGTAGTCTAATGGTTCAAGCTTCACCATGTCACGAAAGCCATAAAGGCTAGGTGCTTTTGAAATCAGCATGGCCGCTAAGATTTTGGGAACATACTCTTGTGTCTCGAGTGGCAAAGCGCCTGCTCGCACAAGGGCCCAGTAGTCTTTTGTTTTGTGTTTTTTGATTTGGCGGCGCAAACCGTTTTCGCCCATGTTGTAGCTGGCAGCGACCAGATACCAAGAGCCAAACTCGGTGTACAAGTCGCGGATATACCTGATGGCGGCACGGGTTGCCTTTCGCAAGTCCTTGCGTTCATCAATCCACCAGCCAACGCGTAATCCGTAACGCTCAGCTGTCGGCTGGATAAATTGCCAAGGACCAACGGCAGAAGCGTGGCTTGTAGCATAAGGATCAAAGCCGCTCTCGATCATCACCATGAAGGCTAAGTCTTGAGGCAGACCTTCGTTGCGGAGCTCGCGCTGAATAAAGGGCATGTACTTGGTCGATTTCTCGATCCATCCACGAAACCAGTTTTTACCTTTGCTTTGAAAGTGACCTACCCAATGGCTGACTTTTGCGTTGTAGGTGACAGGCAAGTCAAAAACAAGAGAAGCCGAATGCAAAGGGGCCTGAATTTTTTTAGCAAGCAGTCGGTCGCGGAGCGTGAGCGCAGGCTTGGCTTCGATCGCCAGGACCGATGGGGAGAGCGCAGTCGTGCTATTGGGTATCGGCGCGGACCAAATCGGGCCGGAAAAAATCATCATGCTTATGCCGGCAACAATCTGTTTTGCGGAACACGTCTTTCGCTTCATTTAATCATCATCCTGGAGGAATTGGGTGATGTCATCTGGGCCAAAGTCCTAGGATTTTCTTTGACTGTGCTGTCAGGATCTTGACGGCTTTTGCAGCCGCCTTTTCTTATCGGTTGATCTGGGTGCGAACTCAATAGCGTGCCGCCAGTTCTGGCCTAGGCCATTGGCCTGATGGAACGTTCGGCATTGCGATTGCTTTTGTTTCTGTTTGAGGGGGACTGATGAGCATGAAGGGCGTCTTTACGGCATTGAGCGGCGCGATGGCACAATCGCAAAAGCTCGACACCATTTCCAATAACATTGCCAACGTCAACACTCCTTCATTTAAAAGAGATCAGCAGCTGTTTCGCGAGTACCTTACGGCCAACGAGAGACCGTCGGATGTCATTCAGGTTCCCCGTGTGCCGGCATCGATCGAGAGCTTTTACGATATGCAAGGCGGCGACAATAGCTTTGTTGATCCCATCGGAACCTATACCGACTTTACTCAAGGTGGATTGAAAAACACAGGAAACGGTCTCGACGTTGCCATTGATGGCAAAGGATTTTTCGAGATCGCAACTCCCGGCGGCGTTCGCTTGAGCCGTCATGGTTCATTCACCGTCGACGGTAATGGAACGCTGGTGACGAAAGACGGGTTTCCTGTTTTGGGCGCGGCTGAGGGCGGCGTTGATCCTGCGAGCCGGGTGATTCGATCGACAGGTGGGCCTTTGAATATCGCCGACAACGGAGAGGTCTATGACGGCGACAACATTGTGGGACGTTTAAGCCTGGTCGATGTTGCGAACAAAGATTCGCTGCAAAAACTCGGCAATAGCTTTTATGACTTCAAGCCCAACTTCCAAGCTGAAGTGACTGTGGTCCAGAACCCCGCGCTCAAGCAAGGTTTCTTGGAATCCAGTAATGTGAACATCGTTCGCGAGATGACAGACATGATTCAGACGACACGCGTGTTTGAAAGCACGCAAAAAGCGATCAGCGCGTACGACTCGATGGCTGAAAAGCTTGTGAATGTTGTACCAAAAACGTCCTAAGGACGTGAGTTGTTTAACGTCTTAGGAGGAGACTGAATGATTAAGGCTCTCAATACGGCTGCGACCGGGATGCAAGCACAACAAACCAATATGGATGTCATTTCCAATAACCTGGCCAACGTGTCGACGGCTGGTTTTAAGAAGTCGCGTGCCGAATTTGAAGATCTCATGTACCAAACGACAAAAGAACCAGGAGCGGCAACCGGCCTCAATTCAGTTTCTCCGACGGGCGTGCAAACGGGTCTTGGTGTTCGGACTGCGGCCATCCAACGTGACATGGCATCTGGCAATGCAAACATGACCAAGAATCCTTTGGATCTTCAAATTGAAGGTGCTGGATTTTTTCAAGTCCTGACTCCGGACGGGCAAGTCGGATACACGCGTGATGGTCAGTTTAAAAAAGATTCGCAAGGCCGCTTGACTGACAAGAATGCCAACGTTTTGCAACCCGAGATCACGATTCCGCCTGAAGCCTCGGCCATCGACATCGCGGCGTCTGGCGAAGTTCGAGTCACCATTGGCAATACCAATGAGGTTCGTCAAATTGGTCAAATTGATGTGGTCAACTTCGTCAATCCGACGGGTCTTAAAGCCATGGGAAAAAACATCTACTTGCAGACGACTGCGAGTGGTCAGCCCATTACTGCAAGACCTGGATTGCAGGGAACCGGTTACTTAGCCCAAGGCCAAGTCGAATCTAGCAATGTGAACATCGTCGATGAGATGGTGAACATGATTTCGGCTCAGCGGGCCTACGAAACAAATAGTAAAGCCATTCAGGCCGCCGACCAAATGCTCCAAGCCGTCAACAACTTGAGGTAAGCTGCGATGAGATTGAACGTGCTTTTGACAATCTGTGCATTTGTGAACGTCGCTGGGGCCCAGCAGCTTGGTGTCGCCACGGTTGTTGCCAACACGAGGCGTCCCGAAATTGCGATCATGGCAAATCCTGTTCACGAAGTTTCGGCCGGTCTCGCCGTTCAGTTGCAGGACATTGGCGGCGCCGATTTCATCGATCACAAGGCGCAAGCCCTAGCCGCCCGTACTGTTTTGCTTGAGGCTTTCTTTGCAGGTGAAGAAAGAATCTACACCAATATTGATTTTGTTCGGTTGCTAAAAGAAAAAATCGCAACTCAGCCCGAGCTGGCAAATTACAAATTTACTTATTTTGTTCCGGAAAAAGTAAAAGTTCGGGGCGTCAAAAACTTAATCTCTGGCCGGCGGGTTGCCAGCGAAATCCTGACGACGCTCGTTCAAAAATGCGAAAGCTGCTCGTTCAAAATTAAAGATCTTAAGATTCCCAGTATTGAAAGCCGCGCAGATATGTACGCCTATGAAGTCGATACTTCAGCGTTAAAAATTACGGGTAGTTTTCTACTTCCCATTCGAGCTCACTTTGAGTCTCAACAGAAAACTCTTTACGTGACGGGTTCTTTGCAGACCAAATCGAGAGCCTTCGTCACGACAAAAAATATGCAGATGGGCGAGAGGCTCGAATCGACCGAACTTCGAACCGAGGAGATCGAGTTGGGCTATGCCAGTGATGCGTTTGCAAGCGAACAAGACTTTCTCGGGCGCGTCTTGAATAAGGGCGTTAGCTTGGGGCGCCCCATTTACAAATCCGATCTTAAAAAAGAAATGGTCGTGAGCCGCGGGCAAATGATCCGCGTGCTTTCGGGCAACGAAATGTTTGAAGTGTCGAGCCAGATGCAAGCCGAGGAGTCGGGTGCTGTTGGTGATTACGTCAAACTCAAGAACACCGAGACCCAAAAAATGCTGTCGGGACAAGTGATTGAACGTGGCTTGGTGAGGGTTCAGTAATGAAGAATGCATGTCATCTTGGTCTGATGGTCTTCCTGACACTAGCAGCGGTGCTGTCGGTTGGCTGTGCGTCGATCTTTCAAGATGCAAAAGAATCCATGGGACTAATCCCGACGACAGCTGAGGGCGAGAATATCACCAAGTTCTCCGAAAACCCAAGTGTGCTGAATGTGGCGAACCGCAACTACAAACGCATGACTCGTCAGCGTATGGAAGAAGAGGCCGAGATTCATTCTCAAGCCGGTTCAATGTGGGTCAATGATGGACAAGCGGGATACCTATTTGCGCAAAACAAATCACGCCGCGAAGGGGATTTGCTCAATGTTAAAATTGAGGGAGCCGCACAGAAACAAATCGAGACAAAAGTCGCCGTTATCAAGAAACTCTTGAAGCAACTTGAAGAAGAAGAACTGAAGAGTCAAAAAGCCGGGCAGCAATTGGCAGATGGTGGAGCCGGAGAGGCCAAGCGTGCCCCTGCGGCAGCGGCAAAGCCTGAGGAAAAAGATGAGCCATTGTCTCTGGAAGCCATTCCTACTCGCATTGTCGAGCGCACTCCCGATGGCAACTACCGTGTCAAAGGCCAACAACCTTTTATGATCGGCAAACGTGAATACAAAGTGATCGTCACCGGACTTGTTCGGCCTGAAGATTTTAATGACGAAGGCATTGCATCCGGAAAACTTCTTGATCCTCAATACGACGTTGTGAGCATTCGCAAGAAAGAGAAAACGAGCTTATGAAGTACTTCTTGATGTTGGCTCTTTTGACAGCAAGTTTGATGGCTGATGCGGCCAGGCTCAAAGACATTGCCGGCATTCGCGGCGTGCGTGAGAATCAGTTGATCGGTTACGGAATTGTTGTCGGACTCAAGGGCACCGGCGATGGTAAGACTGAGTTCACCTCAAAATCATTGGTTCGCATGCTCGACAAGCTTGGAATGAAGCTTGAAAATCAAAGTCTTGAATCTAAGAATGCAGCGGCCGTCATCGTGACGGCCAACCTGCCGGCGTTTGGCAAAGCCGGGAATTCTTTGGATGTCACGGTCAGCTCGATTGGCGATGCTTCTTCGCTCGAGGGTGGAACACTTTTACAAACGCCTTTGCGAGCTGCAAACGAGCAAGTTTACGCTGTCGCGCAAGGGACGATTTCGATCGGCGGCGATGGAAAAAATTCGTTTACGACTGTTGGCCGTGTGCCCAATGGGGGCCTGATCGAAAAAGATGTGACCAGTGATTTCTCGTCGAGAAAAATGTTTCGCCTCACCTTGCACAATCCTGATTTCATTACGGCTTCTCGAAGCGTGATGACGATCAACCGCGAATTGGGTGGCCAGTATGCTTCGGCGAAAGATGCCGGAACTATTGATATCGTCACACCCTTTTCTTACGAGGGCCGGGGCGTCGAGCTCTTGGCGACCATCGAAGCGATTGAAATTAATCCCGACCAAAAAGCCAAGGTCGTGATCAATGAAAAGACAGGGACCGTGATCATCGGAGAACGCGTGAAGATCTCGCGCATTGCGATTGCGCACGGAAGTCTCTCGGTCAAAGTCATGACGAAGGATTCAAAAACGCCGATCGAACAGAAGGTCGCGGTCTTGGACCCCGGTGTTGCGGTGGGTGATTTGGTTCAAGCTTTGAACAAGCTCGGAGTCTCTCCAAAGGACCTGATTACTCTACTTCAGTCCATCAAGGCAGCTGGAGCTTTGCACGGGGAACTCGAAATTTTATGAAAATAAATTTTCGTTTTGACGCAGAATGTATGACAATAGTGATAGCACCTTCGACAAGGATGTTGAAGATGCTCGGGGAGGGTGGGTCGGAGATCACAAACCAAGGACGGTCTGATCACTCACACAAAAGTTTCTCGCAGGAAACAGAAGCAATAGGTCAGCGGTTGCGAAGGATTCGCAGTCTGAGGCCGAAGCAGAGAGAGTTAAGTGCAGGATGCACGACGAACTCTGACTCAACTTCCCCTTTTTTTTCTTCTCATGCCTTTTTGCAAAAGGCGATCGCAAATCAGGTCCAACATGGCCGTTGATGGATTGAAAGGCGGGGCCATGCCCCTGCGCAAAGCCTTCACGCCCGAGCAACAAGAAGCGCGGCTCAAAGATGTCTCGAAGCAGTACGAGAAGCAGTTTCTCGGCGAGATGCTGAAAGCCATGCGCGGGACAGTGCAAGAAGGCGGTTTGGTTAAAGTAAGCCAAGCCGAAAAAATCTTTCGCGATCAGCTCGATGGGGAGCACGTCGACAAGTGGGCCGACAAGGGCGGCATCGGCCTGCAAGATATCATTTACGATCAACTGATGGACAAATACGGAACACAACTGGGAATCAAAACTCCTGTTGCAAAACCTCGTGGCCCCATTCCGCTTGGCGACAAGTCGAATTTTAGTGGCACCTTTGTTCAGCCACACGGAGCTGAGTCCAAACAAAAAGTGACTTACCGCTTTGATCGAACCTCGTTAAATGAAGTGCAGTTGCAGCAGCCTGGGCTGGGCTCAAATTTATCAGCGAACGCCTTGAAAGCCCCATGGGACGGGGTTTTGACGGGATCACAAAGGTTAGGCTCCGAAGAGCATTTAGTTGAGGTCAGCCATACCAACGGCCTTAAGAGCCAACTTGTTTTCAAAGGGCTTCCGAGTCCAGGCCTGACCGGAACAAGTGTGCAAGCAGGCCAAACAATTGGGGTTTTAAGCCCTGAGGCCAAAAGCTTTTTTTGGTCCGTTGAAAACGGACCGAAGTCTGTCTCAGAATGATTTGGTCCAAAGTGTGCCATTATGATACCATTTTGAGAAGGCTCGAATGTTCCCCAGGGAGGATTTAAGATATGAAGATCACTCACAATAAAGTTGGACAGAATCTGAATCTGCGCGACACCGGTAAAGCGGAAAAGTCTGAAAAAGCGGGAGCCTCTGCAGCCGTGAACGTCAAAGACGTGAAGACCGATACACTCCAAAACTTAGGCACGCTAGATGCGGCCAAAGTTAATTTGTCATCGCGTGCGCAAGATATTAAGCGGGCCCAAGAGATTGCACGGCAGGCACCTGACGTGAATGAAGAAAAAGTGGCGCGCTTGCAAAAATTGATCGACGAAAAGAAGTACAAAGTGGACGCCAGTGAAATCGCCGGCAAGATGATCGACGAACAAGCTTCTTGGGAATAGTGATTATTGAAGACACAGACGATTGAGGAATAAGGACTGTTCTTCACTTGTCTTTAAAATAGACGAAGTTCTCTTAAGGGGAGCGTCTCATGGAAGAGACCAAAGAGAAAAAAATCGAAGGGGCCTATGCGAAGTTGGTCTCCAACCTCGAGGACCTCACAAAGATCTACCGGACTTTGTTGGATTTAGTCCGAAAAGAGAAGGACCTTTTGATTGCCGCTGACCTCGAGGCACTGGGCGAAAACAACAAAGCGAAAGAAGCCTTGATCTACAAGCTCAGAGCGCAAGACTCGGCCCGCGAGCGTTACGCGCGCGAGCTGGCCAATCTTATTGGCGCCGATGTCAAGCAGCCCCGCTTGCTTGACATCGCCCAGCGCCTTGAAGGTGCGGCCGGCGATCGTCTCCGTGCGATTCACTCAACACTTGAGATCCTCATCCGCCGAGTTTCCGAAATTAATAAAGAAAACGAAACGTACACCCAGAGCGCCTTGAACACTTTGAATGGAGCCATGGGAGAGATCAAAGAGACTCTCGCTCCGAAGAAGACATATGGCAGTCAAGGCAAGATGGCTCACGGACCTGAAAAGGCCGGCAACTTCGTCAGCAAAGAAGCCTGACGGCAAGGGAAGAGAATGGCCAAGATCCATGCCATGATGGACATTGGAAAGCGCTCGATGTTGAACAGTCAGACAGCGCTCCAAACTGTCTCGCACAATATCGCGAATAAGACCACCGAGGGTTATTCGCGCCAACGTGTGGACACCGTGACTGCGCCGCCGATTCAAGAGGGTCGGTTGCAGCTAGGCATGGGCGCCAGAGCCTCTCAAGTTTCTCGCGTCAATAATCCATTTCTCGAAAAGCAAATTCAAAATGAAACCGGCAGTAAAGGTTTTCTGCAAGGGCAGGCCGACGCTCTCTCTCGCGTTGAGCAAGTTTTTAATGAACAGCTGAACAAAGGCTTAAGTCACTACGTCTCTGATTTCTTCAATGCGTACCGCGAGCTCTCGAACAATCCCGAAAGCACGACCACGCGGACGGCTGTGAAAGAAGCCGCCGAGGCTATGACGGCAGACTTTAAGCGAGTTGATGATCAGCTCACGACCGTTCAGAAAGATATCGATATTCAGGTTCAAGCAGGCATTGTCGAGATCAATGCAATTTCAAAAGAAATCGCGACCCTCAATAAGGACATCGTGCAAGTTGAGATGCAGGGGATTCCGGCGAATGACCAACGTGACCGCCGTGATTTTCTTGTCAAACAACTGCACGAAAAAATTGATGTCAGAGTCGCCGAGGGCGACCGCGGTGCAATTTCGGTTTCGACCGCAGGCAATGCCTTGTTGGTTTCGGGACTTGATCATACCGAGCTTGTCACTTATTCGGGCGGTGTTGACAACCGCGTTCAAATCTATGCACGACCCAGCGAAGCGCATCCCCCTTTTCTCATCACCGACCGTATTAAAGGCGGGACGCTCGGCGGCGTCATCAAGGTTCGCGATACGGTCATTGATAGCGTTCGGGAGCGTGTTGATAGTCTGGCCTACAAAATGGCGGGTGAAGTGAACGATGCCCACCGCCAAGGCTTTGACCGTACAGGAAAGCCAACTGGATTTTTCTTTGATCCCATGGGCGGCGTTCAGGGTGCGGCCAAAGCGATATCGGTCACTAATGAGATCTCGAATGACGTTAACCGAATCGCGACGGCCGCCAAAACCAATGCTCCCGGTGATGGTTCGATTGCCAATGTGATTTCGATGATTCAGTTCAAAGAAGTCATGGACGGTGATACCGCCACGATGAATGACTTTTACAATGCTCAAGTGGGACGAGTGGGCGTCATGGCCCAGACGGCCGTGAGAGCCAGGGATGCTCAAGACAATATCTTGCTCCAGGTCACCAAGCTGCGTGAGTCGGTGAGCGGGGTCAGTCTTGATGAAGAAGCGACGAAAATGCTAGAGTTTCAAAAAACTTTTGACGCTTCGGCCAGGCTGATTCGAACAGCCGATGAGATGTTTGATACTGTTCTGAATCTAAAGAGGATGTAAGTAAATGCGCGTAACAGACCGAATGGGATATGACCAGATCACGCGGAATTTGCAGAAGAATCGCTCTGAGATGGTCGATTTGCAAAATCAGGCGGCGACTCAGAAGAGGGTGAACAAGCCTTCGGATGATCCGATTGCGGCAGCCCGAGTTTTGGGGAGTCGATTCGAAGAACGTGCGAGCACTCAGTTCGTTAAAAATATCAATATCGCGCGTTCGTTTTTAGAATTTTCGGATCAGTCGCTGGGCGAACTTTCTGAAACGATGATGCGGTTGAAAGATCTTGCGATCCAGCAAGCCAATGATGCCAGCGCCAGTCCCGAAACCCGCCGCGTCGTGGCTGAAGAAGTTCAGCAAAACTTTAATCAAATTGTTCAAATCGGAAACCGTAAATTGGGTGAGCGCTATATCTTTGGTGGTCACAAGACGACTTCGGCTCCCTTTACATCCGCCGGCGACTACAGGGGTGATGACGGAGATTTGAAAATCCACGTCAACAAGGATGCGTTTGTGGCCATGAATCTGCCCGGCGATAAGATTTTCTTAGGAAAAGGGATCGGGTCCGACGGCACGATTCGTCCCAAAGCCGAAACTCCTAAAACGACCGAGCAACTTATTGAGTACCAACACGAAGAGCGTATTCGAGAACAAAACAACAAACTCCGCCAAGAAGGGCCCATCCAGCTTCGGATCCCAGCGACAGCCGGCGCCGTTGAAAACAAATTTGTTGAGACCAAGTCTCCCGAAACGGACTCTGCAGGAGTCAACGTTCTACAGGCCGTGAAGGACTTTGAGATTGCTCTCAGGGTCAATGATAAGGAACAAATTCAAAACTCGATCGACAATATGGACCAGGCGCTCGCGCAGGTTATCCACGCCCGTTCGCAAGTCGGGGCCAGGATCCAGGTGCTGACGCATTCGACCGACAGTCTGCAGAAAGCGATTGTTGACAATAAGGGCACCGCTTCGCTCCTTGAGGATGCGGACCTGCTTCAAGTTGTCAGTGATATCAGCAAATCCGACAGCACGCTCAAGGCGGCGCTTGAGACTTCGGGCCGTGTCGTGCAACCCAGCCTTCTTGACTTCTTGAAATAGAAAATATACCTACAGTTCCTTTCAAAAGGGTCCGATAAGTCTTTTGAAGGTCATCCCGTTCAAAACACCCGCTTGGGTGATCATGGCAGGGGTGCGGCACGGAAGCTGTAAGGGAGTTCTACATGCTTGTATTAACACGGAAGTTAGGCGAGAGCATCGCCATCGACGATCATATCAGAATCCGCGTGGTTCAAATCAAAGGCAAGCAAGTGCGCTTGGGTATTGAAGCTCCCAAGGAGACCAAAATCCACCGCGAAGAAGTTTACTTGGCCATTCAAGATACGAACAAAGAGTCGGCCGGAACTTCCAGCGAAAAGACGCGTTCGATCTCCAAGATGCTCAAGCCCTAGTTATATCCTGCGTTACAATCCAACAGGACCCGCTCTGGTGCTATTTTTTCACTCCTTTTCACCCATTTTTTGTCTTGCTGTGTCTGAGCCTTAGGGGCATCCTTTAGCCTTGAAGAGGGGGTCTTCACGTGATCATTCAAACGACTCGATTCGGTCAGGTTCAAGTTCAAGACGACGAACTTCTGACGTTTCCTGAAGGAGTTCTGGGATTTAACGATTTCAGAAAGTTCGTCCTTTTGGACGATCCCAATGACGAAATCTTTGCCTGGCTGCAAAGCTGCGAAGAGCCCGCCATTGCGTTTCCGGTTTTGGAGCCCGAGCTCTTTTCGGATTCTTACCGAGTCACTTTGGCAAAATCAGAGACCGAGACTTTGAAGCTGACGCCGGAAGATGCAAAGCGCATGTTCTGCATTGTCACCATTCCTGATGATCCGACGTTGATGACTGCCAATATGAAAGCTCCCATTGTTGTGAATCCTCGTTTGCGCTTGGCCCGTCAGTGCGTTTTGCAAGACAATAGCCTGGCGATTCGTGAGCCCATCTTTGCAAAACTGCAAGGCCGTGTGGTTTCAAATCCCGACCAGTCGATCAAAGAACAATCGGCAGGTCTTGAGGGTGTTGCGATCCGTTTGCCTGCGGGGACGCCGGATACCGAAGCTAGCTTGTAAGCGCCGCTGATAGAGATAGGTTCTAAGTATGTCGAGGCTGAGGGATTTGGTTATGATAAGCCATTGGGAACTAACAAAACAGATTCGGGACGTGCTCAGAATAGAAGAGTTGATATTGTAATCACCTCACTTAAAGATTTATCAGTTATTGACTAACGCATAAATAAAGGCCCTAAAAGACAGAAGCCGAGTCTTAAAGAAAGACTCGGCTTTTCGTTTTTTAATCTTTTGAAGAGATTCTTTACTCCATATGCTTTTGCAGCTTTTTGAATTTTTCTAGGATTTCTTTCTTCTGTTCAGGTGTCAGCGTCTTGTGCAGCGCCGCTACCTTTGTCAAGTATTTATCAACTTTTTGGTTCATGCGAGTGCTGCGTTCCTCGATGATTTGTTTCACTCGTGAAGTATCCAAATTCTCGGCCATCAAGAGGGCCTCCATTTCTGAAGCTATGGTTTCTCGAAATTCACGTTCAGCCGCGTAATCTTTTTTTGCTTCTGATGCAATTTCTTTAAGAATCCGATCTTGATTTTCAGTGAAGTCCAAGTAAGACGAAATCTTATCGCTGAATTTTTCAATTTTTTCTTCTGGCGAACGATTGCAGCTTGTCAACAGTCCCCCTGCGACTAAAACGGCAACAAGGGCAGTGGTTTTTCTAAGGCGGGTTTGTTTTGAAAAGAACATTTTATCTCCTAAAGTAAACATCTTGAAATCCAAGATGTGGTTTTAAAGCTAAGATACCGGGCTTTAGGCAGCAAATGGTTACTAAGACTTTACCAATTGTTACGAATTGTAACTGTCCAGAATAGTAAGCTAGTATATGTTTTTATGTATGAACCGTTAGGCTATAGTTAAATTTATGGTCCGTGTTCTGCTTATTGATGATGATGAAAAGTTGGCCGCTTTATTGAAGCAGTACTTTTCTCAATTTGGGATAGACCTTGAAAACGAGGTTTCACCAACGCGGGCCTTAGAAACTCTTCGTGAATCAAAAACTGATGTCATTATTCTAGATGTCATGATGCCGGAAATGGATGGATTTGAAGTCTGCAAAAAAATTCGAAACTTTTCCGATATCCCTATCTTGATGCTCACGGCCCGTGGTGAAGCCGCCGATAAGGTTTTAGGTCTTGAACTTGGTGTCGACGATTATTTGGCAAAGCCTTTTGATTCCCGCGAACTCGTTGCGCGAGTCAAAGCTCTGATGCGTCGAACTCATAAAGACGTATTACGGAAAAAATTGACGGCAGGCACACTACAGCTCGACCTGATTTCAAGGAAAGCCTTTCTTGAAGAAAAAAGCTTAGAGCTCAGCACTTATGAATTTGAACTGCTAAAATTGTTTATGAGCTCTTCAGGGAAGAATCTGACCCGTGATCAGATTATGGATTCACTGAAAGGCGTTGACTGGGCAGCCTACCAGCGCGGAATCGATGTGGCGGTCAGTCGCTTACGGCAAAAATTAGATGATCCCGCAAAAAATCCAAAATTTTTAAAAACAGTTTGGGGCGAAGGCTATTGTTTCATTCACCCGGTTACAGAGGATGCATGAGAGTAAAATCAGATCATCTTCTTTTAAGGATCTTTTTTACTCACTTGATCGCGGCACTTGTTGTGATAGCAGTTCTTTTTGGAACTTTTAGGTTATTGCAGCCCACTAAAAAAATTCCGGAAATCGTCGAGCGTCACGCGGCCTGGTACCTTCAAAACCTTTTAAAAGAACTCGGAGACTCTCCAACTCCAGAACAAATGAGTGCTTTCGAAGAGAAATTTTTAATTCAAGTCCTTCGCGAGGGAATACCTTTATCCAAAAACGATGTAAAATTTCCCACTTTCAAAGACATTGATGAAGATTGGGACGATGAGGCCCCGTCTCTTTTTAAATTTGGTCACGTGAACGGCTACTATTTCATTGAGCTTAAACAGCAAACTCCGCGCACAGTGTGGCTAGTTTCAGGAAGCAACTTTCCGAAGCGTTTTGCGTTTCCAATCTTCTGGGTTTTAGGGTTTGTCGTTTTTATTTTTGCCATCAGTTTTGTAAGTATTCGTCTGACCATTCGCCCGGTGCAGTATCTCCTTAGCGGTGCAGAACAGCTAGCAAGTGGAAACTTAAAGTTTCGCATGCCCTTTAGTAAAAACGGTGAATTTCACCGGATATCACAAACATTCAACAGCGTTGCCGAAAGATTGGAAAAACTGGTGACCAGTAAGGAGCTTCTGCTTCGCGATGTCAGCCATGATCTTCGAAGTCCACTCACGCGAATTGGAGTTGCCGCCGAGATGATTTCTCAAGACGATTTAAAGCAATCCATAAAAGAAGATGTAAAAAGAGTCGATCATTTAATTGATCAAATTTTAGAATCCTACAATTTGCGAAGTGGTCAGCTGAATTTAAAAAAAGTCCCAGCCAATATCTGTGAGCTTTTAGCCTCACTGCAAAACGAGTACTCCAAACAAAAACCAACCGTACTTCTCGATGCTCCTCGGCTAGCCACTGCCGAGTTTGACCCCATGATGATGGAGCGCGTGTTTCGAAATCTCATCGAAAACGCACAAAAGTATTCAAAGCCTGATTCGAAACCGATTGAACTCAAAGTTGAGGATCAAGGTCACGACTGGGCAGTCACCATCAAAGACTATGGCTCAGGTATCTCTTTCGAAAATCAGAAAAAAGTCTTTGATCCATTCTTCCGTGTAGACCAAGCACGAAATCCGAATCGCAAAGCTGGCTTCGGGTTGGGCCTTTCAATTAGTAAAGCCATCATTGATGCACATGGCTTTTCAATCGAACTTCAAACTGAAATAGGCCTCGGAACTGTGGTTTCAGTACTAATGAAAAAAGAAACCTCCTTGGGTTGATATGAGCTTCTTCCTTTAATAGTGTCATCGGTAAATCAGGGGCTAGAAGATTTGTTGGGATAAAGGTCTGCTCTAATTCCATTTTTAAGTTCATTTTTGATAAGAAATTCTGGCAGTATCGAAATCCCCATGCCTTGCAGAGCCATCTCTTTGTGTGCAGTCATCTCGTCGTCTTGATGGAAGACTGGAAAAGATCCATTCCTTTCCATACAATTTGCAGATCGAATTCTAGAATGATTGCCAGACTCATCAACCAACACTTCATCTCATTTGCGGCTGCCTGGCTCTGGCAAGTCGACCTCGACATCGCAACTTGATGCTGTAAAAAATCCTCAAAAAGATCGAGAAAGTAATGGGGACGCATTCTCCAGGCGGGGTGCTTGACGGCCATGATTCTACGTTAACGGCGTGTCTGCGAGCACTGCCAAGGGCGCAAGCCTTTTGCTTAAGGAGCTCATCCTCAATGGTGACAACCATCGCGTTTGTTACGAGGGAGATTTCGAGGATGCTCTAGCGAACGTTCATGGTTCGATTACGATCTCTGTAAATGATGTTTATGGCGAAAGCGTATATCCGCCGCTTGATACTTCAGTTTCAGGTAAGAATGGCGAATCTGCTTCGGCTGTGATTTCGTCCTGCAATTAAACAGCGCCGCCGATTCCCGTCACAGAAAATTATTGAAAACATGTTACGCAGCCCAAAGGTTGCCCTTGCTTCCGCTGCGGAGGTCAGGGCAACTAAAGAGTTGCGCAAACCTTGGCCGGAATGGCCTCAAGCTCTCCCGTCCCGATCGATTATTGACTAACGCATAAATAAAGGCGCATTGGTCTTGTCCTTGCTGGCTACAAAATGACGTACTCGAAAAAGCTCCTCGACGTGGCTTTAGCCACGCCTCCGGGGCTTTTTCTCTGTGCGCCATTTTTCGCTCAGCAATC
>JBKCUU010000051.1:0-34197 GCA_046318155.1 Bdellovibrio sp.
GGCTTACCTTGGTCATCAAAACCAACGAGTTTTTTGACTTGGGCTTCGGCCTCGTTCAGGCGAGTTTGGCATTCACGCGAAAGTTTAATGCCTTCTTCGAAGAGCTTTAGCGAGTCTTCAAGTGCCAGATCTCCGCGTTCCATTTTTTGGACGATCTCTTCGAGGCGGCCCAGTTTTTTTTCAAAGTCCATGGGTTTCTCCCTGTTCAATTACTTTAGTTTTAAGTTCACCGTCACTGAGACGGATCAAAAGTTCGTCTCCGACTTTAACTTGTTTGATCGAAGTCACGACCGCCTTACCCTTGCGAGTCACCGAGTAGCCACGCTCGACGGTTTTGAGCGGGCTCAGTGTTTCGAGGACAGACATTTGTTGGTAGAGACGGGATCGCGAACGGTCGAGCAAACTTTGTATCCGATTTTTACCCACGATTTGCATTTTTTCGATGCGGGCTTTAAGTCGCAGAATGACGACATCAGGCGAAACCAATTTGCTCTCGAGCAACCGGACTCGCATCCGGCGTTTCTCAAAAAGTTTGATCACCTCTTGCTGAAGACGTGTCGAAAGCTCGTCTCGGCGAATCATCAAATCTTGCAGGCGGCGCTTGGGATCAACCAACCTGATCGAGAGTGAACCCACTTTTTGCTTTTCGTGGCGCAAAAATTTTTCAATTGAAACCCAGAGCATGCGATTGAGCGAAAAAAGATTTTGCACCAGATCCGCCGTGTTCTTCACCACGAGTTCGGCTGCGGCCGAGGGAGTGGGAGCGCGAACATCGGCGACAAAATCGGCAATCGTAAAATCAATTTCATGGCCAACCGCTGAAACAATGGGGATGGGACTGGCGGCAATCGCGCGTGCGAGCTTTTCATCGTTAAAGCCCCACATGTCCTCGATCGAGCCACCACCACGACCGATGATGATCACATCGACATCGGTCAAACGCTGAGCCTTACCCAAGGCCTCAAGAACTTTTTCGGCCGAGCCCTCACCTTGAACGATGGTGGGAACGAGAGTGACCGGCACCATTTTGTTTCGGCGTGCGAGAATATTCATCATATCGCGGATGGCCGCGCCTGTCGGTGAAGTCACGATCGCAATGTGTTTGGGAAATGAGGGCAATGGTTTTTTACGAGAGCCTTCGAACAACCCCTCGCTTTTAAGTTTGGCTTTGAGCTGCTCATAAGCTTTTTGCAAAGCCCCTGCACCGACAGGGTCCATCATCTCGACGGCGATTTGGTAATTCCCGCGAGGCTCATAGACAGTGACCCGGCCACGCACAATGACCTGCAGGCCATCCGTGGGCTTAAACTTGAGGCGAGAATTATGGCCGCGAAACATCACCGCGCTGATTTGTGACTTGGCATCTTTTAGCGAAAAATAAAAATGGCCCGAGGTGTGAGCCTTAAAATTCGAGATCTCGCCTTGCACCCACACCAGCTCGAGTTCACCTTCAATCAATTGCCGGATGTGACGGTTGAGTTGTTCAACTGTGAGAACGGCACTTTCGGATTGGTCTTGAGGTTGGTGCTGAGAAGGTGATTCGATCATCACCGTCAGAGGTATTCAATTCGAGAGAACGAATCAAGTTAAAAGCAAATTTTGAAGGCTCCAAGCCGCACCCACACAGAGACAAATCCAGGCAAGTTTGCGCTTTGGCTCGAGGTGTTGGAGGAGCTGCTGAGCCTTGGGGCTTTTGAGGGGGGCGAGCGCCGGAATTTCGAGCACAAAAACAATAAGAAAACCATACAAAAAAACCAGAAAAGGGAAGAAAAAGTCGAGCTGTGCCGAGTTCATGATTCTTGCATCGGCATCATTTTGTTTTGACCCAACTGGACGCTCGGCAAGAAATCTATAAAACCCGGTGAAAAAGTGACGAATCTAAAGAACCTTGATAAGCTATCTCTGGGTCTCAGAAAGTGTAAGAAAAATAACCCGACAAGCATTAGATTCGGGGGCCGTCCCTGACGATGGTGAGCAAGCCCAGCCCGTACTGGGAAGCCTAAAGTTGTTATATGGTCACCCACCTAGCGAAACGGGGTTATTGTTTCACGCTTTTCTGGGGCTTTTTTTTGTCCAAAATCTGCGGTGTTCGTGCCTTTACAGCTTGCCTAGTTATCATATTGTTTTTGTTTGTACGCTCATGACGCACTTTTTTTGGGGTGTCGTCTCACCTTGAAACGCTGACTCAGCAAGAGACAGCGTGGCAGCGACGCTGTCACCTTGTTGATCAGTTCGGCACAAACATCGCCTTGAGATGCCAGGGATTCTCCTTCAGACGCCTTGTCAAAAGTCCGAAAAGAAAGCATGACGTTGCAGTCCCGTGCTTTGTCTATTTTGGCTTTAGCCACGGCGGCGCTGGGCCTTGCCGCGTGCGGACCCGCGGACTTTCTCACGCCCAACTCCGCAGGCGGCGGAGCGGCGATCCGCCCAGAAGGATCCGAGAAACCATATTCCTCACCAGTGGCGGTCGGAAGTTCTTATCTACGAGTGCTGGCCCAAGCCAACTTCACGCGCTTTGATGATTATAGCGATGCCGGCGTTAGAACAGGCGCCGGCACTCCAGCCAATCCTTACCGGCAAGGTCTTGTGAATGTTGAAACAAAACCCATCCGCCGCGCCGAAATTGTTGTGATCAACAATGCCACCGAAGCTGTTGTTCAAGCAGGTCACACAACTGAGACGGGCGATGCCGACTTGCAGATTCCCAACGTTGCTGGCAGCTACCGAGTCGAGGTGCGCTCACGCGCCGACAATACGTACCTGAAGGCAAGCGTCCTTGATAATCCTTACGATAAAAACTATTACCGTATCTACCGTAATTTTACCGTGACGACTGGAACCCCCAACGCTTCGACTATTAGTGCGGGCGCCTCTCTTCTTGCGCCTTATAACGGAGCCGCTGAGGGCGGGGCCTTCAATATCTTGGACAACATTCTGATTGCCAATGATTATTTGCGCGATCACGTGAAGGTCAACAATACAGCGGGCTCCGCTGATTATTGCCCAGCTTCGATTTGCAGTGAGAATTTTGCCGTTGCTCCGAAAGTTCAGATCTACTGGACAAAAGGCCTCTCGCCAGCAGCTTATTTTGGATCGCCCTCTTCGCCGATCAGCTTCTTTGCCTCGAATTCGGGTGGTAGCTTGTACCCCGGTTTGTATATCCTCGGCGGCCTCGAGGGCAGCGTGTGCGCGGACACCGATCACTTTGACAACTCGGTCATCTTGCATGAATACGGACACTTCTTAGAGCATACCTACGCAATCTCGGATTCACCTGGTGGATCACACAACGGCAACAAAATTATCGATCCGCGTCTTGCTTGGTCCGAAGGCTGGGCCAACTTTTTTCAGGCCGCCGCTCTTGGTCGACCTTCCTACCGAGACACCCAGAGAAACTCGGAGTGTCCGGCGACAGGATCGACGGGTCAGGTCTACACCGCCCGTCTGGGCTTTACGGATTTCGATATCGAGACCCAGCTCGGATCACAAGATACTCCGAGCCGAACCGGCGAAGGCAACTTTCGCGAAATTTCGATTAGCCGCCTGCTGTGGGATTCCCTTACGGGCTCCAATCAAGCAGGTCCATTTGGAGCTGCTCAAAATTCAGATGGATCCGCAGCTGATCTGGGGTTTGCTGTTATCTGGAGTTCTTTCCGTTCACTCACGTCGTCTGCAATTTCTGCTCGAAACGTGGGCCACTTTAGCAATTCACTTTTTACGAGCCTCACAACCATGGGTTCTTCGTATGTGAATGCCTGGGCGGATGACACGTACGCGGCGACATCAAAGCCCTTAGTCTTAGAGAAGCAGGCGCGTGATATCCGTGATTTTGGATTGCCACTGCTTCCGCGAGCGGTTGCTTATGGCGCTTGCCCCGTAAACGCTGCACTCGTGGGCTACTCTTCACCAGACTGGGTCATCTCGAGCGCCGATCCGAAAAGAGATACGGTCAACAGCCAGGGATACATCGATTGGTCTGATATGTTCAACACCAACGACTTTTACCGCTATTACTATGACGGAACGAGCTCTCGCCGCTATGTGCGTTTGTACTACAAAAAACAGGTCGGCGATTTATCGGGATTCGCAAATCCTTGGGACTTGGATTTTTATGTCTACCGCGAGGACTTTGTATTTTTGAACGGCGAAGATATCGTGAAAATGAGCGAACGCGATTATCCTGAGGCCAACATTCCATCGCATCCTACACCCCCTGGATACACGGGATCCGAAGTTGTGGATTTTAATGGTCTCACGCCCGGCTTCTACTATCTCAACATCAAAGCCCACTATGTCGGGCCAGCAGCACCCACCCGAGCGGGTGCTCAGTACTATCTCGAAAACGCGACGGGAGATCAATTATGTCCCTAAACCTGAAGCCGACCCCGAAGCTCGCTTTCATTCTGGCTGCGACCGTCGCTGCGGGCTTGGTGTTAGGCGGAGTTTCACAAATGAGCTTGGGTGCCTCGCGAGCTCCTGCGAGTGCGGCGCCTCCTACGAAATCCGCTCTTTTTAAATCGGCCCAACTCAAAATGGCAAAACCCAATCAAATGGTTGATGTCCAGATCGACGTGGTTGGTGGATTTCCAACAACGAATGATCAAGAGGCCACGTTACGTGCGACCATCCAGTTTGAACATCCGCTCGACGGCAATCTTGATTTTCAATGGCGACTTCCCGCTGGTGTTCAGCACGTGGCCGGCGAACTCAAAGACTCAATTCCAGGTTTACAACCTGGGCAAACGGTCACCCGTGAGATTGTGGTTCTTGGATTTAGTTCTGAAGGACTCCCCCGAAACGTCACGTTGGATGTCTCAGGCAAGACAAGTGGGTCGATCGTGGGAAACACTTCGGTCATAAGGTCACATCCGACACGCTCAGATTTGAGTATTGGTTTTCGGCCCAGCAAAGCGATGCTCGATGAATCGCGAATGCAAAATAAATCCACCAGCGAGGAAGATCCTGCCTCTAGCTCGAGACCCGAACTTCCTAAAGGTCTAAATCTGTAGGTCTATCTCGTATTTCTCAAAATGAGACCAATATCCAGTTTAAGTTTTTAACTTAGAGAGGAATGACTTCAATCGTCGGGCTATACTCATCGCGTAAGATACCCTCGATGGCCATGAGCGTCCCCGAGGTTGAGCTGGGGCATGTTCCGCACGCACCTTGGTAAGTGACGTAGAGTTTGTTTTCTTCAAAGCGAATCACTTCTAAGTCACCGCCGTCACCTTGCAGGCCGGGGCGGATCGTGCGGTCCAAGATATCTTCAATTTTTTGCAGCTCGGGTGAAAGCTCTGAACGCTTTGCCACTTTGGATTCTCGCTCGCCCATCGCGGGGTTGTGCACGGGCAACCTGGTTTGAATAACGGCGACGCAAGATTCTTGCACCGTATCGGCATCGGCATCAAACCGAGCTGTGATCGTGATGACGTTCTGAAAAAAATGAACCTGCTTCACACTCTCGACATTGAGGAGATCTAAGGCCAAGCGGTTGCCAAAGGCCTCATCGGGCGTTGAATAACTCGCTTTGCCTTCAAGCAAAACAGGGCGATCAAGCACAAACTTCCAAGCGTTCGGATTGGGCGTCGGTTGAACACGAATCAAGACTTGAGATAAGGGAGCTTCAGTCATAACAACATTTCCTTCGCTTTGATCACGCCTTTGACGAGTTGCTCAATGTCGGCTGGTGAATTGAATACCGAGAACGACGCCCGTACCGTGCCGGTGATACCTAAAACTTTCATGAGCGGTTGCGTACAATGGTGTCCCGCACGCACCGCCACGTTTTCTTGATCCAAGATTTGCCCTACGTCTGAGGGATGCGCGCCTTTGATGTTAAAAGAAAGAATCGCCACTTTATGAGCCGCAGTTCCGACAATTTGCACTTCAGGAATTTCAGAGAGCTTTTGGGTGGCCAAGGCCAAGAGCGCAGACTCATGCGCTTCGATCGCAGGCCAGCCCAGTTTCTCAACGTACTCGATGGCCGCGGCTAATCCCACCGCGCCTTCGATGTTGGGAGTGCCGGCCTCAAGGCGAAACGGAATATCATGATAAGTTGTCCCGGTAAAGGCGACTTCTGAAATCATGCTCCCGCCGCCTTGATACGGTCCCATCGACTCAAGCAGTGCTTTTTTTCCGTACAAAACGCCAATCCCGTAAGGACCAAACAGTTTATGACCCGAAAAAGCATAAAAATCGACGTCCAAAGCCTGAACGTCAACGGCGTGATTCGCAATCATTTGCGCGCCATCAACAAAGATCAAGGCTCCGACCGCGTGGGCTTTTTTTGCGATCAGCGCAATGTCATTGATTGTGCCGAGCGTGTTTGAAGCGTGGGTGACGGCAACCATTTTCACATTTTTATTAAAGAAGTCGTCCGCACGGGCCAAATCAAGTTCGCCGGCCGGGGTCACGGGAAGCGCGCGAATTTCAGCGCCGACCTCTTTAGCGATCATTTGCCAAGGAACGATGTTTGAGTGGTGTTCCATCTCGGTTAAAAGAACGACATCGCCTTTTTTTAGATTCTGTCGGCCCCAAGCTTGAGCCACCAGATTGACGGATTCTGTCGTCCCGCGAGTGAAGATAATTTGCGCTGCGGTTTGGGCATGAATAAAATCAGCCACTTTTTGACGAGCCTGTTCGTAGGCCGTGGTCGCCTGGTCTGATAGAAAGTGGGCTCCGCGGTGCACATTCGAAGTCTGATAAGTCAGAAAGTGCCCCACCCGTTCGATCACGGGCCAAGGCTTTAAGCCCGAAGCGGCGCTATCCAGATAAACTAAATTTTTACCGCGGACCCGATTGGTGAGCAGCGGAAAATCAACACGGGCCTTGCTTAATGGAAACTCGGTCATGTTAAAAGCCTTTGGTCCGCCTCGTTCTGCAACGAGAGGAGCCATTCACGAACATCGGCATTCGACACTTGCATCAGCAGATCTTGAGTAAATCCTTGCCGGATCATGGATTCGGCCTGAGGGCGCGAAATGGCGCGGCTCAAGAGATAAAAAATTTCGTCTTCGCTGAGCTGACCAACAGTCGCGCCATGAGTGGCTTTAACGTCATCAGCCCAGATTTCGAGTTGCGGTTTGCTATCGACTTCGGCGGCAGAACTTAAAAGTAAGCTTTGATTCAACTGATCAGAGTTGGCCTTTTGCGAGTTGTGCCGAATCAAAACGCGTCCGTTAAACACCACTCGAGCTTGTCCGGCGAGCACCGACTTGTACAGCTGAGTTGTTTGGCAGTGTCCAACGACATGGTCGACCGTGGTATGGTGATCAATCACGTGCTCGGCACCTGCGACCGACAGACCATGTAATCGTGAAGTGGCGCCCTCACCGACGAGATGGAGATCCAAATTGTCACGCGTCAGCTTTGAGCCCATTGTAAACGACAATGACTCGAAATTTGAATGTCTGTGTTGAAAAATGCGAGCCCGAGCGATGCGTGCTTGCGTTGACGCATTTTTAGAAACACGGGTCAGCTCAAGGTGCGAGGATTCAGCAAGTTGAATTTCAAAAACAGGAAGGCTGAGCTGGCTCTCGGCCTCAAGTCCCTCAAAAACTTCAACGACGGCGGCGCGTGCCCGCTTTCCGAGCGAAAGCCAGATTCGAGGCGCCCGGACTCCCCCTGTTGAATCCGTCATTTGGCGAATGACGAGGGGGCGATCAAGAACCGTGTCCTCATTGAGAGAAATAAAAAGTGCTTTGTCCCACAACCGTGAATTTTGCTCTTCAAAAACATCAAGCTCGGTGAAACCCATGCCTTTAACGCCAAAGGTTCTGGCCTTAAGAGCCGCAAAAGCCTCAAACCATTTTTTAAAAGTGTCCGAAGGAGCTTTGGAACGCTCAATGGTCTCAACCAAAAAGGGGTAGGAGACCTTTGAGGCTTGCAGGGATCCGTTAACAATGAGAATTTCGTAAGCGTCTTTCAGTAAAGGCGCTGGCCAGGTTGCGCCTTGCGCAATCACCGGAGCAAACTCGGTCGACTTTAAAAACTGCAAAGAGACATAACGCCAGTCCTCATCCCGCCGCGTGGGCAGAGCCGGAACCTTGGCGGAGTTTGAACTTTGAGTTAAAAATTGCTGCCAGCTCATTGCACCAGCCAATCATACCCACGCTCTTCAAGCTTAAGTGCAAGAGACGCATCACCGGTCTCGATGATTTTGCCGCTCGCTAGCACATGCACGAAATCGGGTTTGATATAGTCTAATAGGCGTTGGTAATGCGTGATAAGCAAAACGGCGTTGTGCTTTGTTCGCAACTTGTTCACGCCATCGGCAACGATGCGCAAGGCATCGATATCAAGACCTGAATCTGTCTCATCCAGCATGGCGAGACGAGGCGACAAAACCGCCATTTGCAAAATCTCGTTGCGCTTTTTCTCCCCGCCCGAAAACCCGACATTGACGGCCCGGTCCAAAAAGTCTTCGCGCATTTGCACGAGCTTCATCTTCTCTTTTAAAAATGGACGAAACTCAGCTTCGGTCATCTCGGTAGACCCTTGATGCTTCAAAACCGAGTTGAGTGCGGTTTGCAAAAACTTAAAGTTCGAAACACCAGGGACTTCGATGGGATACTGCATCGCTAAAAATACGCCCTCTTTGGCTCGCTGATCGGTCTCGAGCTCAAGCAAGTTTTTCATCTGAAAATTGATGTCGAACAATACTTCACCTTCGGTCACTGTGTACGCGGGATGCCCAGCAATCACTTTTGAGAGTGTGCTTTTGCCAGAGCCGTTAGGTCCCATGATCGCGTGCACTTCGCCGGCGTTGATTTTGAGATTGAGTCCGTGAAGAACTTCTTTGTCATCGATTTTGGCCTTTAAATTTTTAACTTCCAGCAAACTCATCTTTAACCCACCGAATTTTCTAGTTTCATTTCAATCAACTTCACCGCTTCAACCGAGAACTCAAGTGGCAATTCTTTAAAGACTTCTTTGCAGAAGCCATTCACCAACATCGAGATCGAGGACTCCATATCTAAGCCACGCGACTGCAGATAAAATATTTGATCTTCGCTAATCCGGCTCGTCGAAGCTTCGTGCTCAAGAATCGCCGTTTTATTTTTAACTTCGATATAAGGAAACGTGTTGGCCCGAGAATTTGAACCCACCAGCATCGAATCACACTGCGAGTAATTACGCGCGTTCTCGGCTGACGGCAAAATTTTGACTTGCCCGCGGTACGAATTGACCGAGTGATCTGCAGAAATCCCTTTCGAGATAATCGTCGACTTGGTGTTCTTGCCAATGTGAATCATTTTGGATCCCGTATCGGCTTGCATATAATCGTGCGTGAGCGCGACCGAGTAAAACGCGCCCTCGGACTGATCACCTTGCAAGATCACGGAAGGATACTTCCAGGTAATGGCTGAACCGGACTCCACTTGTGTCCACGAAATTTTAGATTTGCGGCCCACACATTTTCCACGCTTGGTGACAAAGTTAAAGATGCCGCCTTTGCCCTCTTTGTCACCTGTGTACCAGTTTTGCACGGTCGAGTATTTGATCTCAGCATTTTCGAGTGAAACAAGCTCGACGACCGCGGCATGCAACTGGTTCTCATCCCGCTGGGGCGCCGTGCAACCTTCGAGGTAGTTTACGAAGCTGCCTTCATCGGCAATGATCAGCGTCCGCTCGAATTGACCCGTCTCTTGCGCATTGATTCGAAAGTACGTCGACAAATCAATGGGGCACTTCACGCCTTTCGGGATATAAACGAAAGACCCATCCGTAAAAACAGCGGCATTCAAAGCGGCATAGTAGTTATCCGTGAAAGGAACGACTGAGCCAAAGTATTTTTTGACCAAGTCAGGATACTTGTGAAGAGCTTCCGAGATTGAACAAAAAATAACCCCGGCTTTTTCAAGCGTCTCGGTCTGTGTTTGACCAACCGAAACCGAATCAAAAACCAGATCGACGGCGATGCCCGAGATGCGTTTTTGCTCTTGCAGTGGAATCCCTAAGCGCTCAAAAGTTTTAAGCAACTCAGGATCAAGCTCATCTAAATTCTTAGGATTGTCAGAGCGGTTCTTCGGCGCTGAGTAGTAGCGTAAAGCCTGAAAATCAATTTGCGGGTAATTGACCATCGCCCACGTCGGCTCTTCCATGGTCAACCAGTGGCGAAAGGCCTTGAGGCGAACGTCGAGCATCCATTCGGGTTCATTTTTTTTGCTCGAGATGAGACGAATAATATCTTCGTTCAAACCTTTGGGAGCTTGTTCAGTTTCAAGGTCGGTGACGAAGCCATACTTGTAATCACCACTCATCGCGCAGCTCCTTGGCCTTGAAGAATCTCTTGGACCGAAAGGCCACGGTAGAAATCGCTGAGGCGGTTGTTCAAATTTTGAATGGGCGCAATAATATTGCACGAATGGTGGATGTCGCAGGTCTCACCAGAGCTGAGGCACTTGGCGATGGCGGTTTTGCCTTCCATCATCTCGATCAATTCGAGAAGCGTCACTTGATCAAGCGGCCGCGTGAGTTTGTAGCCACCCTGCTTGCCTTGTTCGGACCGCAAAAGGCCCGTCTGCGCCATGATTTGGAGCGAGCGCGCCACGGCTTCAAAGGGCGCATGAAAGGCATCGGCCACCTCTTTGGCGGTCGTCAGCTCACCCGAGGCCTTGGCCCCGATGTGCTTGAGCGCCATCAGCGAATACTCGACTTTACGGTGAACCTTGTTCATGAAAAAACCCCGGCCGTTGTGCTACCGGGGTTCTAGATGAAAACTCAATGAAAGGAAAGTGAAATACGTCAATTTATGACGTATTTCAACTTACCTCACGGGAGGCGTGTACGGAGGTCCAGGAACCGGCACCGGAACGGGCACGGGAACTGGGATCGGGTTCGGGATGGGGTTCGGTACCGCATAAGGGTTCGGAACATAGATCATTTTTTTCTTAGGCTTAATGAGCAGCCAAGCCAAGAGTCCACCGATGACTAAGCCTCCGACGCCCCACATCCAACCCGCAATACCGCCTTCTTTTTTGTTCTCGTTTGGCGGCACTTGAGGCGTATCGGCACCAGGAGGATTGTCAGAAGTCGGCGCGCCGCGAGGACCGCAGTCGCGTTCATACATACCATCACCCATGACAGGTTCTTGATCCGGATCACAGACGCAGCGAAAGTGACCCGGGCACTGATCCACGGCGCGGCGCTGACCTTCAGGGCACTTCAACTGGTCGCGCGGGCAACCTTTACTGTCACACTGATTGTCGACAACCGGTGGTTGCGTGGGAACGGGTACCGCATCATTGGGATTGCCTCGGCAATTCAAGCTCGGGAACCGCGCTTGAGTTCCGCTTTTTTGTAAATCCTTGCACTGCAAAGCGGCCAAATCAGCATAGCGATTGCGAAGCTCAACGCAGGCTGAAGCTTGTGCCGCCGAAGGTGCGCGGTTTCCAGTCTTCATGGCTTCGCAAGTGCGCTTCACTTCTTCCAGCGCTGTCAAAGCACTGCGCTGAGCCGTGTCGAATTCTTCTTTATTGCGAATCGTGCGAGGAAAAGCCGAGTCCACATTTCGGTGAGCCGCGGTACATGCGCCAGGCGCTGCCGTTGCAGAAACCCACTGGGACTGTTCGCCAAAGATGGCCGTGTTACAACGAATTTCACCGCCATTACGATTGGGGAGCGCGCTGTCGCCCTTGCCACAAACGCCGGCTTTGTAGGTCGATGCAAAACCCGCAATAATACAGCCTTTGCCGTCAGCGGGTCTTCCTGCCGCCGCGGCTGCAAACGCGTTTTCGACAAGCACATGCCAGATCGATCCAGTTTGAACGCCTTCAACTTGCGATGCCTGAACTTTCTCAGCTGCTTCCATCAAGTCCTGGAGTTTACGAAAGTACTGCTTCTTTTCTTTGATCGTGAGCTTTTCGATATCATCCGATTTTAGAATCTCGAATGAGGGTTTCGCGGCTGCGAATGCACCAGCCTGCGCAAGCACTGTCCGAAGTTGTTCGTACATCGCCGCAGAACCATCCGCTGTGTTTAAGCGGAGCGTAATCGGCTTTTTATTGATCGAGCTCACAACGCGAACAACGGCATTGCCATCTTCTTGTGTAATATCGATCGTTGCCGATTGGCCGTCTTGAACCGTCAGGATCTGCAGGTCTTCGCCGCCGCGGTTATTTTTGATCTTATTAATCTGAACCTTAGGAATGACCAAGCCGGGCATTTTATCCGACAGGTCTTTCATGAGCTGATAATCGCTCTTGCTCAGATGGGTTTGTGAATTGCGAACCAGGTCCGAAAACGTTCGACTCTTTTGCGAGAGTTTAGTTTTCTTCACGTACTCAATCACTAAACCTTGTGAAGAAGCAGTTCCTGGAGCAGCGAAAGACGTCACCGTGAAGATCAACGACAAACTAAGTATGAGGAAACGAGACATGGGTGAACCCCCTCATACTTAGTCTATGTATTACTGGACGTGAAGGAAGTCCTGTTCTTTCAAAAGAGGCAGAATATCGACGTTTTGGAAGACAGGATCAAAGTCGAACTTGAACCGAGGCGTCCCACCGGCACCCAATCCTAGACCCATCAGCCCCACTTCCGAGATGATCGAACCCGAAAATCCACCTGTGTACCGACTATGGACGAGGGGTGCATTCAGCAGAAGCCGGCTATAAGCCACATTCCGGCCTTCAGGGCGACAAGCGGCATCTTTTTGCTGACCAATCGAACTCATCATCTCGCTATAGATACTGCGTGAATAATCCGTACCGCTCATCGGAGTTGCTCGAAAGTGATAAGCACCCACGGCAACGGCGGCGTCAGGCACTGAACCAATGGCAAACAAACGCCATTTTGCTGAGTCTCTTAAAGCATTGAAATAATCCGTTCGGACTTGGCCCGTAAAACCCGCAGAGTCTGCGGTCGCCCCTTGTGATGTGTAGTAACCCCAGTAACCAGCATCGGAAGATCCAGTTTCACAGTGAGTTCCGTTGTTCCATAAGTCGCCGAGCCCCATGATGATCGAGCGCGTGCTCGAGATCTGCAAGTTGCGGTGAGTGAAATCCCCAGCACCCGCCGTCGAATACGTGATAGGTCCGTAGATAAACACGGATCCTGTCGCGTAGATGCGGCAACCTTTGTGCGTGCTGATCGTGACATTTTGCAGGTGCACAGCACCTTCAACCATCAAGTCACCCTCACACACGAGAGTGCCATTGTTTTTGAAGTACGTCGTCCCACCCGTCACTTTTGCCAGCCCCGAAAGCGCAGCGCCTCCAGCATCAGCAATGTACTTGTAACCGGCAGCGGTATCTGTGGTGTTGTTCCACTGAAAGACTGCTTTCAGACGAGAGATTGTGGGCGCACCGATAAAGAACGTGCCTTTTTCGATTACAGTCGCAGAGGGGGAGTCGGCATAAAACGAATTTGCTAAGCGGTGTTGAATATATCCTTTAAGACTAGAGGCTCCTGTTGCGGCCGCAGGCCCAGCAGGTATTGAAGCCACAGGAACGTAGACCTTTTGTCCCGAGCCATCGCCGTTTTTCATTAAGTTTAAGTAGGCCCAAGAGCCCACACCGTTAACGCCACCACTGTGAGCGCGAAGAGCGTCTTGATCGCCGTACACCATGTCCCTGTTCCAAGAGTAAGTCGCATCAGGTGCGAGTTGTCCGAAGAAGTAGTTTCGACCAGCGCCATCGCCGCCGTAACCGAAATCGGTGATCACGTTTGAGTGAACTTCGGCGTGGCAAGTGATGCAACCGGAACCGCGAATCGCAAGAGCCGGCTGAAGTAAGTTGACCGCGTTACCAACTTGCAAGGTGAGGCGTGCTGTTCGAACTGTGCCATCCGCGTGACGAGCGTAAACCCACACAAGGGCTTCACCGCGAAAACCAAACACGGGTGTAAACCGCAGTTGCCAGCTTGCCGCATCAATCACTTCGACGCGGCCAATGCCGGCCATGTCTTTTGATGTGAGGTTCGAAGTAAAATCGAGGCTGTACACAAACCCCGTGCGAGATCCTGTAAAGGCCGCTGTCCACTCTTTAGCTTCATTAAAATTAGTGCGGATGAGTTGATCAACAAGTGCAAGATCATGAGTGGGAACGGGGCTGGTGGTGGTTGCGGTTGATGTGGCTGTGGAGGTTGATGTGGCTGTCGAAGTAGCGGTGGCGGTGGCCGTGGCGGTTGATGTGGCCGTCGCAGTGGCTGTCGCCGTCGCTGTTGCCGTTGCAGTTGCAGTGGCTGTGGCTGTCGCCGTTCCCTGTACGATGTTCGTGCTATCGGTCGAGACGTCGAAGGAGACGGGCGCACAGTTCTGGAAGGAGACCGAAACCAGCGGCAGTACGAGAAAAATCAACACGAGGTTCGCGAAAACCCAGCGCTTAAACGATTTTTTCTCCATGTAACCCTCCGTCAAATAGCAAGGCCCACGTCATCCCGACGCACAATTCCCCTGCCATCATTATCGGCACTTGTGTCTAGTTTCGGGAGTCCTTTTTTAAAATATCTCGTCCTGAGCCCCCTCTCCAGGCCCCGACTTCTCTGGATTGTCTCTGATTAAGACACTTTCTTTGACAAGACCCCCTTAAATGCGGTCTTTACTCTCCATGCGTTTAGTCGGTTTGACCGCCATCGTGTTGTTAGTTCTCGCAATGATCCTGTCGTCCGCCCATTTTTGGGGTTTGTCTCAAATGCCAAAGGCCTTCGACCATCCCTGGTACAAGGTGCCTCGCCCTTGGCGCGTCGTGCCTTTGAGGTTTTTAGAAAAATCCATCAATAGCGATTTTATCTGGATCGATGTTGTGCGCTCAGTTGAGCAAAATCTGTATGCGGTCACCAAGCCCATCGATTTTTCGAAAAAGAATTGGAGTGACCAAGAACTCGCCGGCCATGGTTTTGCGCAATTAAAGGACGGCTTGGCTCAAACAAGAGATCGCAACGTCGTTTTAAATTTGGTGACCAATGCAGATGGCATCGATTTGCAAATCTCAGATCTGATCGGCACCAGCGGCAAGGACCGAATCATGATCCAATCCGAATACGACATCCTCATGCGTTCGATCAAAAAGCTGCAACCCTTGTGGCTCTATGGCTCGAGCCAAGGTGAGCGTGTCCGGTTTCGTACTTTTGAGTCTCTTTGGATTTTGCCGGCGACTCCTTTTCAAGGCGATATCTACGTGGGACCCTTCAGACAAAAGAACGTCGAACTTTTGACCGAAAAAGTAGCACAGGAGCTCAAACGCCGCGGTCACAAAATGATCATTGGCCCCGTTCAGACCCTTGATGACTACAACCTCGCCCTTCGTCTTGGAGCTGACGGGGTGTTCATTGATCAAGAGGAGGTTCTTGGCCTAACCTCAGGTCTATGAATTATGCATGGGCTGCCCCAATCCAATCGTCTTCCGTCGCTGTCAACACCAATGCCTGGGATGCCATTTTAACGGCCAGCCCCGTGGTTCAACTCACGCTCCTGATCCTTGTCGGTCTTTCAGTCGTCTGTTGGGCGGTGGGATTTGCAAAATTCAATCAGCTTCGGCAGCTTGAATTGGCCAATGAGCCCTTTATCAATCGCTTCTGGAAAGCCTCTTCACTTGAGTCTTTAAATGAAGACTTGGATCAGTACCTCAAAAAAAGCAGCATCGCGCGAGTGTTTCGAGCGGGGTACATCGAGTTACAAAAGCTGGCCGACCAACGCGGCGGCACTGGGCCCTTGCAGCTCTCAGGTAGTGACAACTTAGAACGCGCCCTTCGAAAAGCCATCGATCTCGAAATTTCGGCGATGGAAAATCGATTGACGATCTTGGCGACCACCGGATCAACGGGCCCCTTTATTGGCTTGTTCGGAACCGTGTGGGGAATCATGGGCTCATTTCATAAGATTGGTCAGAGCGGATCGGCGAGCCTTGCCGTTGTCGCACCCGGGATTTCTGAAGCTTTGGTCGCAACGGCGATAGGTTTGGCGGCGGCAATCCCCGCCGTTGTTCTCTATAATAATTTTGTTGCAAAAATTCGCCGTGAAGAGACCGAGCTGAATAACTTTGCCAATGACTTCTTGAACATCGCAAAACGCAACTTTTTTAAAGAGTAAAGTTAAACTATGGGAATGGCTTCAGGATCTTCAAAAAGTCGCATGGCCATCAGCGAAATTAACGTCACCCCGTTGGTTGATGTCATGCTTGTGCTTTTGATCATGTTCATGGTGACGGCTCCGCTGATGCAACAAGGCCTGGAAGTCGAAGTCCCTAAAACCTCAGCTTCTGGCGTCGAGCCTCAAGAAGATCCTTTTCGTTTAGTGATCACGGTTGATCGAAAAATTATGGCCGCCAAGCAGCCAATAAAAATGAGCGAGCTCAAAAGAAAGCTCAAAGCGATTTTTGATAAACGCAAAAGCAAGCAGGTCTATATCGAAGCCGATGCCCGAGTTGATTACGGTTTTGTCGCGGAAGTCATGGCGGAAATCCGCGCGGCCGAAATTTACAGCATCGGACTTATCACCCAACCAAAAGCTAGCCCTTGAGTAGCGTCTACCCAATCCCCAAGAACGACCGCTTGAACCGCTATGTGGGGTTCTCTATTGGTGTTCACGTTTTGATTTTGCTGATTTTTACCGTCAAAGCCTTCTTTGCCGGCGATGCCATCGAGTATCAATCGGCCGTGCGTGTTGATCTAATCGGGCTCCCCGATAAAGTCATACCCGAGGATTTAAAACCCGCCTCAGGGCCGGCACCCGAGGCACCTCCGGCCGACAAGACCGAAGAAAACGCGAAGGCCGAACTTCCGACCAAGCTGCCAAAGACTGATCCCGATGCGATCAATCTCGATAAAAATAAATCCAAGCAAAAAGACGCCATGGCCAAACTCAAGCAGATGAGTGCCTTCGAAAAAATACAGCAACAAGAGTTGGCCGAAGAACGCAAAAAACTAGACGCCTTGGCGGCTGCCAAGGCCAAGCAAATCAAAGGCAATCAAATTTCAAGCGGCTCACAGCTCTCGGGGATTTCTCGTCTGCAAGCCGACAACTACATCGGAAATGTTGAGCGTCAAATACGGGCGAACTGGGTCTTGCCGCAGTACCTGGCGAAAAAAAACCTGAAAGCTCAAGTCCGAGTCCGCTTTGATGAAACCGGGCAAGTGCTTTCGGCCCAAATTGTCAAATCGAGTGGAAATCCGACCTTTGACGAAATTGTCATCGACACAGTCCAGAAATCCTCACCTGTTCCTCCTCCGCCGGAGAAGTTTGTGAGACTCTTCAATCTTGAGGGAGTCCTCTTCGGATTTCCTGAATAACTTTCGGGGGCCCTATGCGTCGCTTCTTTGCATTTTTCATTCTGACCTTGGCATTTCAAAGTATGACATTTCAGGCTCGAGCCCAAGACGCGGGCAAGGGTTCTGTTTACATTAAAGTCGGCGAGGCAAAGGCGCAAAAAAGTTTGGTGGCCTTTCCGGCCCTGCAGTTTCTAGGGAGCCCCGGAGCCTCTCCCAATTATAAATCCGTCGGGAGTGATCTGTTTAAAGTTGTTCTGAATGACCTCACTGTGACGGGCTATTTTCAATTTATCGAGCAAAGCGCGTACCTCGAAGATCCAACGAAGACGGGCTTGCGTCCTTTTCCGACGGACGCCAATGGTTTTAAATTTGAAAGCTGGAAGCAAATCAGCGCCGAGTTTTTGATCCGAGCGAGTTTTTCGGTTTCAGGCGACTCTCTCACGCTGGAGGCTTATGCCTACCATGTGCCGAAAGCCAGCCTGGTTTTAGGCAAGCGCTACAAAGGAACCGTTTCGGGAGCACGCCGGATCGCTCATACGTTTGCTAATGATTTGATGGAAGCATTGACGGGCCAAAAAAGTATGTTTCTTTCAAAAATTGTGGTCTCAAGCGACCGCGGGGGCACCGCTGGTTCAAAAGAAATTTTCATCATGGACTGGGATGGCATGAACATTGAGAAAATCACGAATCACAAATCAGTCGCGATTTCTCCGGCGTGGTCTCCCGATGGCAATAAAGTGGCCTACACGGCTTTCGTGATGCGCGCGAAGACCAAAACGCGTAACGCTGACATGTTTATCTACGAATTGAACACCGGCAAACGCTGGCTGGTGTCTTACCGGCAAGGGATCAACTCGGGGGCCAATTTTGATCCAGACGGTAAGCACGTGTATCTGACGATCTCTCAAGGTGGAAACCCCGACATCTTCAAAATGTCGATCGAAGGTGAATTGGTTAAAAAACTAACGAACGGACCGGTCGGTGCCATGAACGTCGAACCCGCCATGAGTGCGGACGGCAGCAAAATGGCTTTTTCATCAGATCGCAGTGGAAACCCCATGATCTATGTTATGAACGCGGATGGCACCAATCCTAAGCGCGTGACGTTTGCGGGTAAATTCAATGCGTCTCCGGCCTGGTCACCGGATGGTAAAAAAATCGCCTTCTCGGGCTGGCAAGATGATCACTTCGACGTGTTCGTGATGGATGCCGATGGCACGAACATGCAACGAATTACTCAAGCTCGCAAACCCAATGGCAAATGGTCACGCAACGAAGATCCCGTTTTTTCTCCTGACGGCCGTTTGCTGATGTACACCTCTGATCGCACGGGGAGCAGCCAAATTTATATTTCAAACTTAGATGGCTCTGAAGAGCGCCGTGTGACAAACGATTCGCACAATTACTTTAAACCCAAGTGGTCAAAAAATCTTGAGTGATCTCGGCAAGACCCTCCGGCAGAGGAGGGCGCGTGAATGGGCCGAGTGCGCTCGGCTGACTTTTGAGCGAGAAGTTTCGACTCAGGAGATCTGTCTGCGTTGGTCGCGCTTTGCGGACGCCTCTCTCACTGAAGCGTTTAAAAACTGCAGTCAGCAGATCCCCCTGCAAACTCAACTTGGTCTTTTTGCGTACGGCAAGTTGGGTTCAAACGAACTGAACCTCAGTTCGGATGTTGATTTGGTTTTGGTCAGCGATAGCGATGATCCCAATCTCAAGCATTGGCTTCGCCGCTTTCGGCAGTTGCTTCAAGATCCCACCGAAGATGGTTTTTGCTTTCGTCTTGATTTTGACCTTAGGCCTGGTGGCCGCATGGGTTCGATCATTCCGACACTCTCACAGTTTGAAGATTATTTTTCTAATTATGGTGAGGCCTGGGAGCGCCTGGCGTTTGTGCGCTTTCGTCCTGTTTGCGGCGACGAGGCGTTGTTAAAAACCTGCATGGCTCAAGCGCATAAATTTACGTTCCGTAAGCATCTTGATTTTGGCTTGATGGAAGACCTTAAAGATTTGCGCCAGCGTATACACGAACAAAACTGGCGAAGATCAGAAAACGGCGCCATTGATTTGAAGCTGGGTCTGGGCGGCATTCGGGACTTAGAACTTTTTGTTCATACATTGCAAGTGATCCATGGTGGCCGTCTCGGTGAGTTTCGAACTGAGTCGACAACCGAGGCGATTCAGCGGCTAAAGGCCGCGGGTCTCGTCGCAGCGTTGGACAGCACTTTTTTACAGTCTCACTATTGGGAGCTCCGGCATTACGAAAATGCCTTGCAAGGTTCGACGGATCAGCAGATTCAAGTTTTAAAACAAAACGAGTGGCCCGAATTGATCAGTTCTGAAGAGCGCGAGCTTTTGCGGCAAAATATGCAAAAATGCCGTGACCTGGTCACGAGTCTGCTGGGTGCCGTCGACGAGAAGGCACGTTCACTTCCCGAAGCGGACGCCGATCAACTTCTGTGGCTGCAAAGCCTTGGGTTCTCGAATCATGCCGTACAGGACCTGTGGCCTTCACTCGCTCACAAAACGGTTCTCTCTCGCCAGCCGGAGCGCGACGAGCTTTATCGCAAACGGTTCTTGTTTGAGATGGTGAGCCGACTTGCGGCCGCACCCGCACCGGATTTCTCGCTTCGAGTGTTGCACGATTTTCTAAAATCGATTCGCGCGAAGTCTTCGTTTTTTTATTTGCTCGTAAAAAATCCGCAAGTAATGGACCGCCTTGGCTTGCTCTTTTCCCATTCATCTTACCTGAGTCAGATCTTAATTGGTCGGCCCGAATTACTTGATAGTTTTTTGTACCAGATGCAGGATTCTGGTTTTGCTGAAGCCTGGGATGATTTTTTGTCCGACTGTCTCGAAAAAAAATTGCTAGCCCAGCTCACTTCGGGCCTGGATTTTTTGAAAGACCGTGATTTAGATTCACTGCTGTCAAAAGTGACTCGAACCGCCGATACTCTGGTCACCCAAATTTTTGCCAAGCTTCAGACCGAGCATGCAACAAAGCTCGAAGTTTTGTGTTTAGGAAAGTGGGGCGGCGGTGAGTTGGGTCTGCATTCTGATTTAGATTTGGTCTTTGTTTGCGACAGTCACCCCCCCGACGAGAACGACGCCAAGGTGGCCCGGCGGTTGATCTCTCGCCTCACCGAAGTTCAGCGCGGTGGATCCTTGTACCAGCTTGATTTTCGTCTCAAGCCCCATGGTAAAGGCGGCTTGCTCATGACAGCCAAGCTCGATTTACTCGAGTACCTCAAAACACATGCAAACATTTGGGAACGGCAAGCTTATCTTCGAACACGTTCCCTTGCCGCCCATCCGGACTTTGATAAGCTTGTGCATGAGGCCTGCGTGTCTCGGCCCGTCCTCGAATCCGAGTGGCAACAACTTCGAGACATTCGAGAGGCCTTGCAAAGAAAATCCAAAAGCGCGATTGATTTGAAACACCAGTTTGGTGGGTTGATCGATACTGAGTTTGCGGTTCAACTCACGCGGCTCGCGCACCAGCAAACGCCGCAATCAACCTCAACCCGAGCAGAACTCAAAGAGTTGGCACAGACGGATTCTCGCTGGGGGCTGGTGCTTGCAAACTACGACGAGATTCGGGTCCTTGAACAAACACTGCGGCTCGTGAGCTCCAGATCCGCCGCCCACATCACCGAGAGCTCGGCTGAGCTCGAAATGCTGGCTGGCGCATTGCATCTTGATGCGCCTGTTATTGCGCAGCGCATGCGCTCTCTACTCGAACAAAATGCAGCCCTCTTAGCCCTTCTTGACCCTCGCACGATGAGCGGCTAAGCACAATTCCATGTCAAAAAAGAATGTACTCAAGGTGTTTTGGATTTACGTTGCGGCCCTCGTTGTGTTTGCGTTTGGACTTGATAGTCGGGCTCAATCGACAACCCCCACTCCGTCCGAAAAGGCGGCAGAAGTCGCGGCTGTCGCAACAGGCGAAACCAAACCAACGACCAAAAAAGACGCCAAGAAAAAAGAAAAGGCATCCGTCACCAAACCAAAAGAGGCAAAGCAGATGATTGCGGTTTTCGATACAACCAAAGGGACTTTTAAAGCCAAGCTTTTCGCTGAGCAAACACCTAAAACTGTGGAAAACTTTGTCGGCCTTGCGGAAGGCACCAAGGCTTGGACCGATCCTAAATCAGGCAAAGAAATGAAAAAGCCTTTTTACGATGGTTTGATTTTTCACCGCGTCATCCCCAATTTCATGCTTCAAGGCGGATGCCCTTTGAAAAACGGAACAGGTGGGCCTGGATACAAATTCGGTGACGAGTTCGTTCCCTCTTTGCGCCACGACCGTCCCGGTCTTCTTTCGATGGCAAACGCAGGCCCCGGCACCAACGGCAGCCAGTTTTTTGTGACAACCGTGGCAACTCCTTGGCTGAATGACAAACATACGATCTTTGGTGAAGTGACTGAGGGCATGGACGTTGTTCTTGCGATCGAAAAAGTCCGCACTGGTCCTGGCGATCGCCCCGTTGAAGACGTGGTCATCAATTCGATTAAAATACAGCGCAAATAAGCGCAACGAGAGACTGTCTAAATTTCTGACAGGTGCCTAACAAACCCCGCCGAAAGCGGGGTTTTGTTTTTGGCAAACCGATCTTCTCAAATCTATTGCTTTCTGGCGGCATTGGCCTTGCTCGTCTCTTTTGTACGGGACTCAACTTCCGTATGGAGGCTTCATGGCTTGGCTCACGTGCAAACATCAGCTGAAATTGAAAGACAAGGTTCAGCTTTTGATCAAGGCATCCGTGATCGCAGCACTGCTCCTGCCGAGTTTTAACGCGGCTGCCGCCCCTTTGATGGTTCCAGGTCTTGGAACTTTTTCGATCACTAAACTCACGCAAGCCGGTGTTTCTAAAATCAACACGGTTCGCAACTCTGCGGGCGAAGTCGTTTATCAATTTGTCGATGACTCTGGAAATGTCTTGCGCAGCTTTATCTTTGGTAAGAGCAATCCACAGGTTCTAAACGAGTTCATGCCCTCAAAGCTGAGTCGCTATTTTTCTTATCTCGGACAAAACTCAGGCAAAATTGCCAAACATAAAATTAAAGATTTTCCTTTTGAAGCCTTCACGTTCTTTGTTGCCATTGGTGCTATTACGACAGGTGAGCTCATTTTTAACTACAATCAAAATCCTGTCGCCATGGATCAGTTTTTAACCTCGCAAAAAGACCCTGTCGCCCAAATGGGTTTTGCCGCCTTCATGGTGGCCAATGGTCTGACTTCAGAGCCTTTAATGGCGGTCGCTCAAACAAAAGGTGCCAAGTACTTTATCCCCTACCTTGGTATGTCTGTTGGCATGATCGCTTCAAATATCGTTCACGAAATCGGGCACTTTCCAGGTCTTAAGGAATGTGCGCTGGGACTTGGCAAACGCGGCCTTCAGCAAGCAACCGCATTGGTGGGTGGTTCGGCTGTTCCCGACATGAAGGTTTGCGATAAAGCGTTTGAAGCTTGGACGAAAATGAGTCTTTCTGAAAAAGGCCACGAGTGGGCGCCCGGCCTCTTCGCGATGGTTGCTTCGACGGCGCTCGCCGGCGGAATTGAAGCCGCTCTCACTGGAAGCGTTGGGCTTGCAGCTCGAATGTCTTCAGCGGTTGCCATTCGCATGATCGCAATTGAAATGCTCATCACGGTGACGCCTGGTGGGATGGTCTTTCGCGGTGCACGTTGGACTTATAAACTGGCGCAGCTCTCGGGCTTTATCTACCTCGACGTCATCTTACGAGCCCCGATGGTTTTTACATGGAAAAACTCGGTGCAACTGGGGCCGCAGCTCAGAGACGCCGACCAACGCATCGGCATCTTAGCTAAACGCAAACTCTTGAATGGTTGGGCGGCCGAAACAGCACTCAATGCGGCAGGCAATCCGGCCTGTGCAGAAAATCAAAAAGAAAAATGCTACCTCGATTTAGATCGAGAGCTGATCGAGTTTCAGGCCGTTAGCGCCAAATGGCGCGAAGCAAATTTAGAATCCGTCTTGATGGCCCATGCAAACTGGTCACAGTACCTGCATCAGCTCACCAGTCAGTACCGTTTATCAAAACAGTTCTATACAGACTTTGCCTCAGATCTTTGGAAGAAAAAATTTGAAACCCCCGAAAATTATACTCCCCTCATGGACCGCGCGCTGCCTTTGTATGGCGTGACACCGAAGGGTCTTGAGAGCGAGGACCAAGATAAGTTTTTGTTGCAGCCAAGCAAAGTTCAAGAGATGCAAATGCAAACCGTCGCCGACGTTGTTGCCGGTCTTTCCGAAAATGCTGCTCAAGTTAATGGCCTTCGTGCGGATCAACGAAAAGTTTATGAAGACATCGTTGCCGGTTTGGCGTCGAAGGATATAAACAAGATTGGCATTGCACTTCAAGACTTGCGTTACCGGCTTTGGAAGGATCCGATGCAACACTTAGCTCCGACCATGACTGAGCTTAAGAATGTTTTAGAGCCCATTTTTGCAAAGCTTGGTGATCCCAAACCCCTGATGGCCCCTGGCCAAGGTTACTTAAAATTAGTCGCGAAAGACCCCAGCAATCCGATCTACGCCAACTCGCCTTTTTCGGGTGGCAACGGAATTGCGCTCACGCCCACGGCCCCGGAATATTTGGTCATGCAAATGATCATGGGGCCTGATGCACAAAAGGGCGAGAATACGATCACCAATAACTTGTCCGGATTTCCTGCTAGTTTCGAGGCCCCCAGAATTCGTTTGGATGGACAGGTGCGCTCGCAGCGGCTTCCACAAAATCCACGGTTGGGAGTTGATCTCAACCAGTCGATCTTTGGTCTGAAGTTTTGGGTTGAAAGAAACGGCAAGGTTAGCGGCGGCGGAACGATGTTTGATTACCTCCGGAATGAGGGCGTTCGCCCCGAAGTCCTTGGAGACGAAAGCGAACAACGCATGGCTGAGTGGTGGGAGCAATATCCCGAAAAGCAATTCACAAAGGCGTTCATCAGCTACGAACAGGAGTACGAGGACATTATCCAAGACCTGCACCAAAAATTATTTCGCTCCGAGAGCAGTGTTCTTAACCGCGGACCTATTTCAAACGGAATCTTAAAAGCCCTTGAGCAAGAGCGCTCAGTCTACCTTTACATTTTAGACGCCTTTCTGAATTCGTCTGAGGGCCGTCGTTCAGCTGCTCCCGCGGATGAAACAAAATACTCGGTGCTCGTCGCTGCTGGTCAGCTGCAGAATAGTCAAAACGACTGGACCAAGGCCATGATGACTCAGTGGAAATCACTTGAAGTCTTGCTGGGTAAACTTCAACAAAAACCTGTGCGCACTGCTCAGGGAACGAGAAACTTTGTCGTTTCACGCGTCACGAACCAAGAGTTACAGAACCTCAACAAGTCTCTTGAAGAGCTGGTGAAGCAGTTTCCCGTCGAAGATATGGATCAGCTCTCGGATTTTCAGAAGAAAGTCATCGCAGCGGCACTTCAGGGACTGAGTGCGACGTCTCAAGAAATTTTAAACTTAGGGCAGATCATCAACAACGTCAGCTATGTCGAGAACTTTCTCGGCGATGCTGGAGGCGAACCGATGCCTCGCCGTTGTTTGAATGCACCGGCGGCTCGAGGCACCCAGCAGTGGCTGGCAACCCAGTACCGCGACTGTCCGTGAACATAAAGGGCGGCATAGATCTTGGACTCATTGTCGGGTGTAGACATAAAACGAACCAGGCGGTTTTTAGCAGCTCGAGGGGGCCGGAAATTGTCTGCTGTCAAAAGATTAAACAGGTTTAAAATTAAAGAATTAAAGAATTTTTTAAAACAAGCGGGAGCTCAAAAATGAAAAAAACAATGTCACTCAGTATTTCGAAGTCATTATCAATGGCCATGTCAGTTTTGATGACCTTATCTGCAGTCGGCGCGGTCGCTGCCCCAGGTACACGAGTCAATGATGTTCGCACACGCTTTGAACGCGATATCCGCGAGGGCCAGAAAACTCTCGAGGTCGGAAATAAAGAAGCCGTCCGCCAAGATCTGATCAAAGACCTGTCAGCGATGACAGGCCGAACTGTGAACAATCGCGAAATGGGCATCGCCTTAGGCAAAACTTTCGAGCTCAATGAAGGCGGCATTAAAGTTGAAGTCAATCTGCTTCAGCTCGCGCAGGCCATCCGTGACGCAAAAAACGTAACTTCACAAATAAACCGCAATGAACTTGATGCGGAAGCAAAACGTTTGATGGAACAAAAAGACCGCGCACTGGAAATTGTCCCAAAGTTTCTGTCTTTGGCTGCAAACGTTTCTCGCGCGGCGACTCCAGCAAAACAAAAAGAACTTGATGCTTTTATTAAGCAAATGTCTTTGATTAAAGAATCGCTTTCAACAATGGATATCGCTGAACTCAAGTCGCACCTTGATGTGATGGAACTCGCGATCGAAAACAAATTGCGAAATCCTGAGCTCGAAGGCGACCAAGCTTATGCACAGGCTTTGAAAGCAAAGTTCGGCGACAAATACGCTCAGAAGCTTGAAGAAATTCTCGGCTGCGCTCGGCAGTAATCTGGATTCGAAATCTAAAAGGGGTCTGAACCTGACTGGCTCCATGTCTTAAAGACGGTCTCTCGAAAGGACTCCTCGCAAAGGAGTCCTTTTTTATTGGGCCGGCTCGTTGTTGACGATCAAAATTTCGATCCGTCGGTTTTGTGCGCGGTTTTGATCTGAGTTATTCGGAACGAGCGGCTTGGTGTCCGCATAAGAAATGGCCGAAAGCCGGCTCGGATCAAAACCATGAACCTTGGTGAGGTATCTCACCACGGATGTCGCCCGAACCGCGCCGAGCTCCCAGTTGCTTTCAAAGTCACCCCCCACAAGTGGCAGGTCATCGGTATGCCCTTCAATCACAATCTTGTTTGGAGCTGCCTTTAGAAACTTCGCAATTTTATCCATGGCGCTCAACGCTGGGCGCCTCAGTTTTGCCTGACCCGAAGGGAAAAAAGTCGATGCCGCGAGGGATATCCGAACTCCCCTCGTGTCGTGGCGGAGGCCGCCGATCGCGAGTTTGCGCTCTTCTTCCGTTAAATTTTTTTGCAAAAGTTTCTCGACGTAATCTTGCAACTCAACGTTGCCAATGTTGCGCTTTTGAAACAAGTCAATGGGCTCGATGATTTCGCCCATGAGGCCGCCGCCCTCTTGGTCGCCGGCTCCGCCAGCGCCCATGAGCCTCAGTTCAGTTCGTAATGAGCTTTGGAATTCTTTTTTCTTTTCTTGGTTTTGTGTCGACGTCGCATAAAGAACCACAAAAAATGCGAAGAGCAGCGTGATAAAATCCGCATACGAAACGAGCCACCTCTCGTGGTTCTCATGTTCTTCCGCCCGCTTCTTGCGCGTGATCATTATTTTTCATTCTCCAAGAACGCCTTGAGCTTCAGTTCTAACAAGCTCGGCGTCAGACCCGCCTGAATTCCCAGACCACCTTGAAGCGCCATTTCGCGAAACTTCATGTCGTCATGAACAATTTTCTTTATTTTATTGGCCAGCGGAATAAAAATCAAATTGGCAAAACCAACACCATAGATCGTTGCCACGAACGCGACGGCGATACCGGAGCCTAGCTTACTTGTGTCAGCAAGATTGCTCATGACGTGAATGAGACCCAAAACTGCTCCGATGATTCCGATCGTCGGCGCAAACCCGCCAGCATCCATCCAGACCTTGGCTCCCGCCAGCAAGCGCTCCTCCTCAGACGTGATCCGCGTGTGAAAGACTTCGGTCATCACTTTTTGGTCAACACTGTCAACAACGGTGCGCATGACGTCTTGAAGAAACTCATCACTGAGCGCAGGAATCTTGGGTTCAAGTGAGAGAACGCTTTCCTTGCGCGCGAGCTTGGCGCAATCCAAGATCTCGGCCAAGAGTGGTCCCTTTGAGCGATTTTGTTTAAGAAATGCCCGCTTCGCTAAACGAAGTGCCATGGTGACATCTTGTGCTTTTGATGACACCAGCACGGCGCCAAAAGTGCCTGAAAGGACGATTAACCCCGCTGCACCCTGCACAAGTGCTGCCGTGTGTCCCCCTTCAATCATGTTTCCAAGTAAGATGCCGCCAATGCCAATGATGAGTCCGAACAGTGTTGCTAATTCCATAGACCCTTATCGTCCCACAAGTCCTTGAAAAGCTTGAGTCATCTTAAGGTGTCCAGGCCAAAGACGGGCTCGACTTTGGACACGACCAATCGTACACTTTGGCAGCCATGGTTGAAACGCTGGTCTCTTGGGATCACTCACTTTTCTTGATGATCAATCACGTGTGGACTCACCCGGTCTTGGATTGGTTTTTTTCGAATTGGACGGATCTTCACAAGTTGCCTGTCTTTAAATTTTTTCTGTTACCCATCATTTTGGGCTGCGTTTTTTGGAAGCTCCGTTGGCGAGGTCTGTGTTTTCTTCCTTTTGTTACCATAGCCGTCGGAATCAGCGACGGACTCTGCGGCAAGGTCCTTAAGTTCTATTTCGAGCGCGCTCGCCCCCCCGTTGCCGGACTCGATGCGATCATGCGAGCACCCCATTATGGCGGTTATTCGTTTCCGTCCAACCACGCGGCCAATATGTTTTGCTTTGCTGTTTTTGTGACCTTTTATTTTCCTCAATTGCGATGGCCGCTCTTTTTAATGGCTTTTTTAACTGCGTACTCGCGTCCTTACACAGGTGTTCACTTTCCTTCAGACGTCGTCGGCGGCGCTCTCATTGGCGGCCTCATTGGTTGGGCCTGCGCCTTGGCTCTTCAGCCACTATGGAAAAAAGTTGAATTGCGTCTATCTCGGAAAGAGGGCGAGCATGTCTAAAGTCTTAGTGACGGGAGCAAATGGTTTCTTGGGAAGCTGGCTTGTTCGAACACTGAATGAGCAGGGTCACGAGGTCTCGATCCTAGCTCGAAAAAGCTCAGATCTTTCTGAGCTCGAGGGCCTTGAGTACAAGACTTTTTTTGGCGATGTCACCCAACCAGAAACCTTACTTCAAGCGTTTCCTGGTCACGAGACAGTTTTTCACCTTGCAGGAGTTGTCGCTTACAAAAAGGCCGACCGCCCACTGATGCAAAAAGTAAACGTCGGCGGTACGCAGAATGTCCTTTCTGCCATCGTTCCAACCAATGTTTCAAAACTCGTTTATCTGAGCTCAGTTGTTGCGATAGGGGCCGGGCTTAGTCCAAAACAGGTTTTAGATGAAGACTCCTCGTTTAATATCCATCACCTTGATTTGGGATACTTTGAAACCAAACACGACGGCGAGCTTTTAGTTCGAGCCGCCTGTGATTTGAAAAAAGTCGATGCCGTCATTCTGAACCCCAGTACGATTTATGGCCCCGGCGATGCAAAAAAAGGCAGCCGAAAAACTCAGCTCAAAGTGGCACAAGGTAAGTTCCCATTTTACACGAACGGCGGCGTGAACGTCGTTGACGTCGACGATTGTATCTCTGGAATTTTAGCCGCCTGGAAAAAGGGGCGCACGGGCGAACGCTACATCCTGGCTGGCGAAAATATCACTATTCAAGATTTGTTCAAACTCATCGCTGAAAGTGCTGGCGTCCCGGCCCCCAGCAAACGCCTGCCGCCGTGGGCGCTGTACTCCTTAGGCTGGATTGGCGATCGAATGACAGCCGTGGGACTTAAAGGTCCGGTGAGCATGGAGAACGCTTACACCTCACAAATGTATCACTGGTTTGACAATTCGAAGGCTGTCCGCGAGTTGGGTTTTCAAGCGCGACCTGCTCGTAAAGCCATCGAGAAAAGTGTCGGCTGGATGCGTGAACAGGGATTACTGCAAAGATGAAAGTCGTGAGCAGCACACTGAAGCTAGTTTTACTTGTCGCGGGCTCAATTTCTTTGCTGTTTTTGTTTGTCGCGAGTGTTTTCATTGGGCAGATTCCGTCGGACAAAGAAATCCGCTCTTGTCTGACAACAAAGCTGCATAAAGTTCAGCTTTGTCCCGGCTCGTCTTCGTATGTGAGGTACAATCAAATTTCACCTTACCTCGTGAAGGCCACTGTTTTAACCGAAGACTCCTCATTTTGGCAGCACAACGGTTTTGATTTTGGCGAGTTGCAAAAGAGCCTTGAAACAAATCTAAAAAAGGGACGTTACGCTCGTGGTGGCTCGACGATCACTCAGCAATTGGCCAAAAATCTATTTCTTTCAAAAGAAAAGACCCTTACTCGCAAAGGACTCGAGGCCGTGATTACGCTTCGGCTCGAAAAAATCCTGACCAAGAAAGAGATTCTTGAGCGTTACTTTAACGTCGTTCAGTTCGGCAAAAATCTTTACGGCGTCAAGCAAGCGGCTCAATTTTACTTTAAAAAGTCACCCTCTCAACTCGACGTCGTTGAGTCTGCCTTTTTGACCTTTTTGCTTCCAAGTCCAGAAAACTACTCGAAATCTTTTTTTAAGAAACAGCTAACACCCTTTGCTCGAGCTCGCTTAAATCAGATTATTGACCGTATGTACGAGTATGAGCGGATTAATGGTGTGGAGTATGAGCAGGCTCGTACCCGATTGGCAGGCTTATGGGACCCTCCTTCAGAAACAATCGAAGAAAATCCTGAAGTCGAAGCCATTAACGAAGAAAAAGTCGAACAAGAGATTGAGCAATTTGGCGAAGAACTTTAGTCGATCAAGCGTCGCTCAAACGAGCGCGCGGTTATTCGAGTCAGCACCGCAAACAACAAAATCAAGAAGGCGACATTGACAACAAGCATAGCTGAAAACTGGCCCTGCTCAATTGCGCGTGTTGCGGCCACGACGTGAGTCAGCGGTGATAAATAAGATAGGACCTGCATGGCCTGTGGCAATGCGTCCAGGGGAAAATAAGTCCCACTAAAAAGCGAGAGCGGCACAATCAGGCCCGAGCTGGGATAAATAATCTGGTCATAGTTTTTCACGATCGATGTAAAGAGCATCCCGAGCATTGCAAAAAAACATGAGGATAAAAAAATCACCGGCAAAGCTAAGATAATTTTTACCGACCCAACCGCACCCATCATCGAGGCAATGGCCAAGACACCAATAGCACTAAACATCGCCTTGGAAGCTCCCCACAAAACTTCACCACCCAATAAATGATTGGGCATCATCGGAGTTAGCAAAGCCGTTTGATAGAGCTTGGTGTGGGAGAGCTTGGTAAAATTAGCGTACGTGCACTCAAAAAAAGCGACCAACATCGTGGTGTTACAAAGAAGTGCTGGAAGGAAGAACTCCAGATAGCTGACTCCATTGACCTGCGGAACATAGGATCCCAAGCCGTAGCCCAACGCCGCTAACACAAATAAGGGTTCCAGGACAATCCAAAAAACAGAGACGAGCCAGGTCTTACGAAACTGCAAAAAATTTCGAGACCAGACCGATCGCATCGATTCCCAATTTGTGGGCAGCGAGAGCGATTTCACGTGGCCACTCCTTCATTTAGGCCTGACCCCGTTAGCTTTAAGAAGACATCATTCAGATTTGGCTTACGCACACTCATCGACGAACTCTTAAAACTTTTTACCAAGTCTGTTTCTGAAAGTTCGGGATTCACTCGTGCCAAAATCGAATCCCCAAATACCTGATAGTCGACTTGTTTCTCGCGCAAACGGTTTGAGTAGTAGGCCAAGTCACCGCTGTTCACTTTAAATTCAACGACTTCAAATCCCCAGTGTTTTTCGATCAATAGTTGCGGAGTTCCGAGTTCTATCAGTTTACCTTTGTTGATCAAGGCCACTTGCTGGCAAAGCAGCTCCGCCTCTTCCATATTGTGTGTGGTTAAAATCATCGTGCGACCCTGCTCACGCTGGGATCTTAAGAAATTCCAAGCCCACATCCTTGCCTGCGGATCCAGTGAGACCGTTGGCTCATCCAAGATGAGAAGTTCCGGATCTCCCAAGAGAGCACGAATAAAGGCAAGTTTACGCTTCATGCCTCCGCTTAGGGTTTCAACCAGCTGGTCGGCACGGTTGTCTAAGGCGACAGACTTCAAAAGTTCATGGATTCGATCTTCTGCGGCGGTTTTTTCAAAACCCAGGTACCGGCTAAAAACAAGAAGGTTCTCAAAAACAGTCAGTTCCGGATCAAGTCCATCTCCTTGGGGAACGACACCGACTCGGCTTTTAATTTCGCGCAAAGAGGATTGGATCGAGAGTCCTAAAATGAAGAGCTCCCCCTCTTGGACCCTGGTCGATCCCGAAAGCATTCGAAGCAAAGTTGTTTTGCCCGCACCATTAGGTCCAAGTAGCCCAAAGCATTGTCCTTTAGGAACGTCAAAGGTCACACCCTTCACCACTGTTTGTTCGCCATAGGACTTTTTTAAGTTGCGAATTTCGATTACCAGTTCCATCAAGTTATTCTGACTTTAATTAGACCGGCGCACAACAGGACATGCCGATGCAGACACCAAACAGGATACCCTCACCATGACTTTCGTCGCGGATCGACTCCGGTTGATGGCAGAGCACCGTCAAGTTTCTGCAAAATTATGTTTGATGGTCTCTTGAATGATGGATCAGCTAAAAAACGAAAGGCCCCTTAACGAGCCTTTCGTGATCATTATTAAATTTTCTCTTCAGATTTACTCGGCTGAAGACTGAGCACTTCGTTTACGTTTGTGAGGATCAAGTTCACGGCAACGGATACGAACAAAGTTCGGCGTTGCTTCGACAAGATCATCATCCGTAATCCACTCGATCGCCTGGTCCAAGCCCATTTGCTGAACAGGAATCAGAGTCAGTTTTTCCTCGGCACCAGAAGAGCGAACGTTTGTCAGTTTTTTCTCACGAACCGCATTGACGTCCAAATCATTTTCTTTGGCGTGCTCGCCGATGATCATCCCACCATAAACTTCAACGCCTGCACCAAGTAACAAACGACCACGCTCTTGCAAATTGTAAAGGGCGTAAGCAGTCGTCACACCTTGACGGTCGGAAATCATCGAACCGTTACGACGCGCCAAGATTTCGCCGCGGAAATCGTCCCAGCCATCAAACTGAGTGTTAAGAAGTCCTGTACCTCGAGTATCTGTCATGAACTCCGATCGGTAACCGATCAAACCACGAGCGGGGATGCGGAACTCGAGCCGAGTACGTCCCGAACCTTTAGACATCATATTCATCATGACACCTTTTCGGATCCCAAGCTTTTCGGTCACGATACCAACGTAAGCATCGGCCACGTCGATGACGACCATTTCGAAAGGCTCTTTTTTGACGCCATTTTCTTCTTTGAACAAAACCTGCGGTTTCGACGCCAAAAGTTCAAACCCTTCGCGGCGCATTTGTTCGATCAAAACGCCCAGCTGCAATTCGCCGCGGCCGATGACCTTGAAGGCTTCGTTCGAAGGCATTTTTTCCATGCGGATCGCAACGTTGCTCAAAAGTTCGCGCTCGAGACGGTCTAAGATTTGGCGTGAAGTTACCTTTTTGCCATCTCGTCCTGCAAAGGGACCATCGTTGACCGAGAAAACCATCGCAACGGTGGGCTCTTCAACTTTGATACGAGGCAAAGGCTTTGGAGCCGCGACCGAGGTCAAAGTGTCACCGATTTGAAAATCTTCAAGACCCGCAACGATCGCGATATCCCCGGCACCGATTTCATCAACGGGAGCAGGCGAATTAACTTTGTACTGGTACAACGCCGAAACTTTGACTTTTTTAGTCGCGCTTTCTTGAACGCATAGAATCTCATCGCCGACTTTGATTTTTCCCGCGCGAACACGGCCGATCGCCAAACGACCAACAAAAGAGCTGTAAGACAGATTCGAAATCATGATCTGCAAAGAGGTTTCGTTTTTATCAACCACTGGCGGGGGAACTTCGTTGATAATCTTTTCGTACAACACTTCGAGTGAATTGGTTTTTACTTTGGGGTCAAGTGTCGCCATACCTTCGCGAGCAATCGCGTAAACTGGTTGGAAATCCAAAGCAGAATCAGGAGCATCAAGGTCGACCATTAAGTCGAAAACTTCGTTCAAGACTTCGTCAGCGCGAGCATCCGAACGGTCGATCTTGTTGATGCAAACCAAAACTTTCAATTTCTGTTCAAGCGCTTTACGCAAAACGAAACGCGTTTGCGGGAGAGGACCTTCAGAAGCATCACAAAGCAAGATTGCGCCATCAACCATGTTCAAAACACGCTCGACTTCGCCGCCGAAGTCGCTATGCCCGGGAGTGTCGACGATGTTGATCTTGTAGTCTTTATATACAAACGAAGCATTTTTGGCCGCGATCGTAATCCCGCGTTCTTTCTCAAGGTCCATCGAGTCCATCAAACGGTCTTCGACGTGTTCGTTATCTCGGAAAGTTCCGGCTTGTTTAATCAAGTGATCGACGAGTGTTGTCTTCCCATGATCGACGTGAGCAATGATCGCAATATTTCTAATTTTCTCGGGATCCATCACCATGTGAATCACTCCTTCGGTTTAACCGTGTCCACCCATTAGGAACGCCTCACTCGAGGTGTCTGCTTGGGATACTTCGTTTAATGTATTAAAATAGTTCAATGCCAGGTCGGTGACTTCGTCGGTCGTCTTGGCTTGAAAAATCTGTTTTCTAAATTGAGCTGCGCCAGGATACCCTGTTGCGAACCAAGCCGCAAATTTCTTCAGCTGAATCTGAGTGATCCGGTCTTCACAACGCGCCACAATGGCCACTTTCAAAGCGATGAACAGAGTTCCAAAGTCCCGTTTCAGGGTTTTGTCAGGTTGTTCACCACGGTAGAGGGCCAAGGCGTCGCGAAAAATGTAAGGATTTTTCAGGGCTCCTCGGCCAATCATGACGCCATCACAGCCAGATTGCAGCAGGCAGTCGACCGCCTGCTGAGCAAACAGAATATCGCCATTTCCGATAATCGGGAGCTTCGCTTGGGATTTGACCTCGGCAATGTAATCCCAATCTGCTTGCCCGTTGTAAGCTTGAGCTCGGGTTCGGCCGTGAATCGCCACCCACGAAATTCCTTCATTGTAGGCGATCTTGACAACTTCGTCAGCATTTCGGGTACCGGCATCCCAACC
>JBKCUU010000052.1:0-11150 GCA_046318155.1 Bdellovibrio sp.
GTCCAGGCGCTGGAGGATTCGGCGGATTTGGTGGCTATAGCCAGCAGGGCGAAAACCCACAAGATTTTCAGGATATCTTTGGCGATATTTTTGGCGACGTCTTCAATACCCGTGCGGGCGGCGGCGCGAGCCGTGGTGGCCGAAAACAGCGCGGAGCTGATCTTCGTTACACTTTGAATATTGCCTTCGAAGAAGCAGCCCTTGGCTGCGAAAAATCGATTCATTTTGTGCGCAGCCGAGCTGGACGCGATGAGACCGCCCGTTTGGCCGTAAAAGTCCCCGCTGGTGTGAAGCAAGGACAACGGCTTCGATTGGCTCAGGAAGGTGATGGAAGCCCTAATGGTGGAGCAACGGGCGATTTATTTGTCATTGTCAATGTACAAGACCACGCCTTGTTTAAGCGCGAAGATGACGATGTCGTTTTAGATCTTCCCATTCATTACGTCGATGCGATTTTGGGAACAGAGGCCGAAATCCCAACGCTCACAAGTAAGGTTCAGATTAGAATTCCGATGGGAACTCACTCAGGTCAGGTCTTGCGCCTTAAGGGTAAGGGTCTGCCAAAAGTCGGCGGATTTGGTTCGGGCGATATGCTTGTTCGAATTTTAGTCGATACTCCCGAAACTCTTGATTCAAACCAAAAAGAACTGCTCGAAGAGCTGGCTAAAACTAAACAAGAAACGCCGATGGTTAAAACTTTTCAAGACAAAATGGACGAAATGATGAGGAAACGAAAATGAGGGTCCTTTTTTTTATTTCTCTGCTCGTCCTGTCTTCTTGCGGCACGCCCCTGAAGCGCGGAACCTCTCCGCAAAAAGCCTCTGCTCCGCTGCTTCCCGCGCCAAACATGGCTCCCCGCCAAGCGGTTCCAAAGACCTCTCTCGAAAATCTGTACCAACTGGGACAAAAAGCATTTCAGGCCAAAGACTACGCCAAGGCCTTTGATTATTTTGTCGCGGCCAGCAATGGCTTTAAGAACACGCCCAAAGAGTTTGAAACCAAGTTTTGGGCGGCGCGCGCCTCTGTTCGTTTGGCTCGCTGGAGTGAAACGTTGGCTCTGACTAACGAACTTTTGCGATATCCAAAGTGGCTCCCGGCACAAAAATCAGAATTGATAAATTACCGAATTCGGTCCTTTGAGGCCGTCGGTGATAACCAAAAACTTTTGTCCACTTTACTCGCCGCGCGTGAAGACCAAACATTGAGGTCTGAGCATGATTCTTTTCGATTAAAATCACTCGAGGTGGTTGAGTCGCGTATGAACCAGGGCGACCTCGAGGCGCTGTATGACACCACTCGCGACACCCAACTCAAAGCATCCAGCGCTTACCGTTTGGGCGAGATTGCACTGGAGAATAAAGATCTGAGCGAAGCTGAGAGCTATTTTAAAAAAGCAGCTTCACTCGGCGACAGCAACGAGACGGCTCGGCGAGCCCAGGAGGTTTTGAACCAACTCGAGACTTTGAACAAGGTCGAGTCCAGAACAATTGGTGTGGTTCTTCCGTTGACCGGGAAGCATTCGGTCATTGCTCAAAAAACTTTGCGCGGTATGCAAATGGGTTTGGGGCTTTACGGTAAAAACGTGACCTCTTTTAAGTTGGCCGTGGTTGACGATGAGGCCAATCCGGACCGCGCGCGCCAAGGCGTTGAGCGCCTGGTGCGAGAAGACAATGTCATCGCCGTTGTTGGAAGCTTGCTCAGCAAAACTGCGTCGGGTGTGGCATCCAAATCCGCAGAATTAGGCGTTCCCAGTATCGCTCTCTCGCAAAAATCCGGAATCACCGACTTGGGTCCCACTGTTCATCGCAATTCTTTAACTTCTGAAATGCAAGTTCGTCTCTTGGTCAAACAAGCGATGGAAGAACTGGGGATGCGAAAATTTGCCGTCATTTATCCGAACGATGCTTATGGTGTCGAGTTTACAAATCTTTTTTGGGATGAGGTGCTTTCGCGAGGTGGACAAATCACGACTGTTCAGCCGTACTCACCTAGAGAGACGGACTTTCGTTACGTGGTCCAGCGCTTAGTCGGCACTTTCTACATCGATGCTCGAGCTGAAGAATACCGCTTGCGTATGAAAGAGTGGTCTGACAATCCTAGAAACAAGTCTGCTCGCGCCAGCGCACCTGACAATTTGCTTCCCCCCATCGTTGATTTTGACGCGATTTTTATTCCTGATTCAGTCAAGTCGTTGGGGCAAATTGCGGCGATGCTCTCGTTTAATGACGTCAAAAATGTGAAGCTTCTTGGCACAAATCTTTGGAACGTGACTGGTCTCACGAAGCGCGCGGGCAACTGGTCCAAAGATCTTCTTTTTGTCGACAGTTTTGTTTCAAGTGATCCGGGATATCAGAATTCGGCTTTTGTGCGCGATTACAAATCGCTCTTTAATGAAGAGCCCGGTATTTTTGAACTTCAGGGCTATGATTCCGCCCTCATTTTGCGTCAGCTGATTTCACAGGGATATTCGTCTCGTGAGTCATTGAACCGCGCGCTCGGACAGCTGCGAGACCTTCCAGGTTCTTTGGCCCGTCTCACCATGACTCCCGACCGTGAAATTCAACGTCCCCTCGTGATGCTCACGCTTGAAAATGGGAAAATCGTGCCCTTTCGAGAGTCGAAAACTCCCTAGACTCGCGCCTCCACTTGAGCTTCCTCCGCTTGAAGGCCACTTGGTAAGGCTGATCGAAACGATAAGAAATTTTCATGGCCAGACGTTTAACCTCTTTGCGGCGCGCCACGGTCCTAGTGCCCAAGGAGGGACAAATGTCTCAATCAATAACAAACGAGTTATCGAGTGATCTGATCGTTGAATGTAAGAGACGGCTTCTCACGCTCAAGCAAGATCTTTTGAACCGCTTCCGCAGTGGGCACATGGAGTTCGCAGCGCACGAGAAGGCCTCTGGAGATGAGATCGACCAAACCATGGCCCAGCTCGCAGAGAATAATTTTCTCGCTGGTCAAGAGCGATTACGCACACAGCTGATGGAAATTGATTACGCATTGGCGCGAATTCAGAATGGAACCTTCGGCACCTGCGAAGAAACTGGTGAGCCTATCGAGCACGACCGCTTGCTTGCTCTGCCTTACACACGATTGAGCATCGAAGGTGCTGAGATGCGCGAATCGGTTGGACGACGCTATGCCAGATAGTTTGCCTCATCTTTCAGCAGCCCGCGAATTTTCTTGAAACTTCCGTGTGAAATCAGTTTTATCGGCCCCACACCAATGAACACGGTCTTTATCATCCGGGGGGATCTTGATGAAGCTCACCGACCTTCATTTTTTTAAGTCGTTTTTGATCGATCAGAAAAGTTCGATCTTGAATAAAACGGCTGAATTTAAAAATGAGCAAAGAGAAGAACACGAACGTCTCACGGACGACGCGGAAGTCGCGTCTGCGGATGCGACTCTCAATTTATCGCTCCATCAACTCGAGCGTCAGCGCTCCACTTTGTTTCAAATCGAACGCGCCCTTGGTAAAATTTCGGATGGGACGTACGGCCAGTGCGAAGCCTGCGCCACGCAAATCGGAATTGCACGACTCCGAGCTAGGCCGTTTACGCCTCTTTGTATCGAATGCATGGAAGACCAGGAAGACCTCGGCCATCCTGTCCACTAGACGTCGACCGCGGCTGTAAAAACACACATGCTTCCAGGGCGCATTTAATTTAGGAGTCTCATTTATTTAAACCGGACTATTTCAGGCCGTTCGCCCCTTTTAGGTATCGCACCCGCATTCCGAATAACTCGTACACAACTGTTGATTCCCGCGAGGCGGAGGAGCTGTATGAGTTTCGATGACAAGGTTTTAGAAATACCCGCAACATTGCCGATGCTGCCCGTTCGAGATATCGTGGTTTTTCCTTATATGATTCTCCCCTTGTTTGTCGGTCGTGAAGCCTCGATCCGCTCCGTCGAAGACGCCTTGGCCAAAAATCGACTCATCTTTTTGGCATCCCAAAAAGAAATCACTGAAGAAAACCCCAGTCCAGATTCGATTTACACGACCGGTACTATCGCGATGATTATGCGCATGCGCAAATTGTCAGACGGGCGTGTGAAAATTTTGATACAGGGTGTGGCCAAGGGACGCATCAAAAGCTTCTCAAAAACAACCCCCAGCTTCGAAGTCGCAGTTGAAAAAATTGAAGAAGCTGCACCTGCTCAATCTCCCGTTGAGTACGAGGCGCTTACTCGCACCGCGAAAGAGCAGATCGAAAAAATCATCGCTCTGGGCCGAGTTCTTCCTCCCGACATTTTATTGGTGCTGGATGATGTCACTGATCCGGGTCGCTTGGCTGATTTGATCGCCAGCAATTTAGGCGTCAAAGTTGCCGACGCTCAACGCGTTTTAGAAACGACGGACCCCAAGGAGCGTCTTAAGCTCGTCAATGAAGTTTTGGCCAACGAACTTGAAGTCATCGGCATGCAACAAAAAATCCGCACGCAAGCTAAAGACGAGATGTCAAAATCGCAGCGTGAATACTTTTTACGCGAGCAAATGCGCGCCATAAAGAACGAACTCGGCGAGGGGCAAGACTCGAAATCCGAGGAAATGGAAGAGCTCCGCGAAAAAGTTGTGAATTCCGGAATGCCTGCCGCAGTTGAAATCGAAGCCATGAAACAGTTATCTCGCCTTGAGCGCATGCACCCCGATGCCTCAGAAGCTTCGATGGTTCGCACGTACTTGGACTGGATGGTTGATTTGCCCTGGTCAAAGAAAACCGAAGATCGTATCGATCTTAATCAAGCCAAGCAAATCTTGGATGAAGATCACTATGACCTCCAAAAAGCCAAAGACCGCATCCTTGAGTTCTTAGCTGTCCGTAAGTTGAAAAACGGAATGAAGGGTCCCATCCTTTGCTTTGGTGGGCCTCCCGGTGTTGGTAAAACTTCGCTTGGTAAATCCATTGCTCGCGCGATGGGCCGCGAATACTTCCGCGTCGCCCTCGGCGGCGTTAAAGATGAAGCCGAGATCCGTGGTCACCGACGTACTTACGTTGGCGCGATGCCCGGAAAAATTATCCAAGCCATGCGCCAAGTAAAAACAAATAATCCCGTTATCGTCCTGGATGAAGTTGACAAGCTCGGTAGTGATTTTCGCGGTGATCCCTCGGCAGCTATGCTTGAGGTTTTGGATCCTGAACAGAATCATTCCTTCCGCGACAATTACTTGAACGTCGATTTCGATTTGAGCAACGTCCTCTTTATCGCAACCGCCAACGTTCTTGAGAACATCCCGCCCGCTTTGCGTGATCGTATGGAAATCATTCAAATCAGTGGTTACACTGAAAATGACAAACTCTTGATCACGAAAAAACATCTGATTGATCGCCAGATTGAATCAAATGGTATCACGGCTGAGAACATCAAATTCACAGACGACGGCATCAAATATTTGATCGCTCACTACACTCGAGAAGCCGGCCTTCGTAACCTGGAGAGAGAGGTTGGTTCTGTTTGCCGCAAGGTCGCAAAACAAGTTGTGCTCGGTGAAAAGTCATTTGTCGAAGTAAACGCAGAAACAGTCCCCGAGTTGTTGGGACCGCCACGCTTCTTGCGCGACGAAAAAATGGATGATTCACAAATTGGCGTCGTCACGGGGCTTGCCTGGACTCAGGCTGGCGGCGAAGTCTTGTACGTCGAAGCTTTAAAATACAAAGGCCGTGGAAATCTAGTTCTGACCGGACAGCTCGGTGACGTGATGAAAGAGTCTGCCCATGCCGCGATGGCCTACGCCCGCTCTCACACAGAGGAGCTCGGTATCCCCGAGGACTTTTTTGAAAAATGGGACATTCACGTGCACTTACCCGCAGGCGCGATCCCGAAGGATGGACCTTCGGCGGGAATCACGATGACAACCGCGCTCTTGAGTTTGATGACTGATACGCCTGTTCGCCACGACATCGCAATGACGGGCGAGGTGACTTTGCAAGGGCGCGTTCTGCCTGTCGGCGGTATACGCGAAAAATGCTTGGCTGCTTTGAATCAAGGAATCAAGGAAATCATTATTCCTTGGGCAAACCAAAAAGATCTTTCGGACATCCCCAAGGAGTTCAAAGACAAAATGAAATTTATCTGTGTCGAAAATGTCGACGAGGTGTTTGCCGTGGCTTTTGATCGCGCATCAAAAACTGGTAAAAAATCCTCGCCGAAGGGGGGCCGAAAACCGAAGGGTTCGGCCGCCGCAAGCGCGGCTTAGCACCCTCTGCTCTCATGTCAGGCGCAGACTGCCGTTTGGTTTTCGGGGGAAAGTTGTGAGGCTTAAGTTTCGAGCTTTGGTTTTAGCTTTTGCCTGGTTGATTGCAGGGCCCTGCTTTGCACAAACCGCTGCACGCCAACCAGCTCGTGGTTCGGTCTCCGCCAGACTCTTTGATGGCACGGATGTCTTGAAAATGACCGAACAAGAGCAGGACGAGTATTTGGACGCCATCCGTGAATTCATGGACAAGCGCCAATACCGAGCGCCCTCATTTTCACAATATTTCTTGGACATTATTATGGGCACTTCATCAGCTGAGGCACAGGTGATGGCCAATGACTGTGTTGTTGGAGGAAACGTAAAAAACACACCTGAGTGCCGTACCAGCTTTATCAGCCGCGTTCGTTCGGGCGGTTTGGGTGAGTGCCGTGAAGGCGCTGTTTCGTCTTCTGGAAACTTCGTCAATCTTATTTGTGGTGGAAACACGTACCAGTATCCATCCCAAGATCGAAGCTCTGTCGTGGCGTTTCTCACGCGAAGCCCCTACAACAGTGGGGCCGCTCAACGCGAGGTGCGTGCTGCCGTTGTCGGAGCAAATTCGAATGAACCTGGTTTTGATCCAGGAAATTGCGAGCAGCAAATTCAGCGCTACTCCTCAACGCCTTTTGGACCCAGCAATGACCAGCTCAGTCGCTCTCCGCGGTGCTACAACATTTTTATCGAGCGCATCCGATCTGGAGCACTTGGGCATTGCACAGATGCGGCACAAGACTGGCAGGTCACGCGGTTTTCTTGTGCCCGAAAAAATGCTCAAGGCCAAGATGTCGTCTCTGTCTATCAAATTCACCACAACACTCCCGCTGGAAAAACCCAGCTTGATGGCGCCATTCGCGAAGGCCGTGTCGAAGCCGCAAGAATTGAGGCCGGCCGAGCCGCCGCAGCCAATGATATCCTGCCCCCGAGTATCCCCGGCGCTCCTCCTGCCGCGGGCCAACCCGCGACCGCAACCGCGCCTCCTGGTGGACAGCCGGCAGCGAGCGCCGTGACCCCGGGCGGACGACCCGCAACTCAAGCTCAAGATGCAGCCCGTGCGACGGCGCGATGTTTTTTCTCCGGCTTCGCCATTGCACGTATAGAAAACCAACCTTGTGTCGGCATCACCGACCTCTGCGCGCAAAACAACCGCATGCAGGGCCTCAGTCAAGTGAGCTTAAATGCGCTCATCCCTTGCAGAACGGCCGAAGAAAAGAAAAAAGCGACCTGCGGTGACTCTTCGGCAGCACAAGCCGCTCCCACCTCACCAGCTCCTCCTATTCAACCGCAAGCGGCTGTCCCTTCAGCTAGTACAACCGTTGCCTCGGCAGGATCGACCATTCGATCGAACTCGCAACAGGGACGGCAAGTTGTCTGCAATCCCATTTTGTATGGAACAAAACCTGATGGCTCTGTGCTGTGTGTTCCAAGATCTTCGACCGCCTCCGCTGCGTGTGGCGGGATTGCGAACGATCAAAAGTTGAAAGAACTTCTGAAAAAAGCTCCTCATGGTGAGAAGGCTTTTGGCGAAATGGTCGATACAATCAATAAAGAGTGTCAGCCTTTTTGGACCGTCGGCGCCACCGGCGGGCCCACAGAGAAAGCAGATGCCATCGCCCGCACCGGCGACACCAATGCAACTGATTTTAAAGACACCTGCAAAATCTTGCTTGAGCGCGCACTTGAAATTGGTGAGCGCATCGCAAGCGACAATAATGCCATCAAAGAAAAAGTGAAAGTCATCCGACAGGCTGTTGGTACGGGAGCTCCTGCGGGGCCACCACCACCGGCGCGTCCGGCCACCCCTGGAGTTTCGTAAGCAGATCGGGCCAACACGGGCGTCTCACATTGAGATACCCGTCGTCTTCGCGCCCACATAAATCCGATCTGGGCTAGATCAAATCACACCCTATTTACCGCACTCAATCTCCCCTGCTAAGATTGAGAGAAGGGTCGGGGGAATCTGTGAAGCACAGTTTTGTCATTCTATTGGTGAGCGCATTTTTGTTCACACCGCCATTTGTTTTTGCGAACGGCGAAGGTCCCGCGGCCGCCCCTGCGACTGCCGCCGGAACCGCAGGCGCCGCGCCGATTGAGGCCGCCAAGAGTGAAGGAAAAGGTGCCCTTGCTGAAGCCGAAGCTTTACAAGAGGCTGAGGCTTCAAAAAAGAAACTCACACAAGGCACAACGGCTTGTTCAGAGGCGGCGGAGGCGGCAAAAAATGCCTGCGTCGAAAGCTTAAGTCCTTATTTACAGGCGGCGATGCAAGGTCTCACGGCGGCAATGGGTGCGCAACAAGGTGCCGCCGGCGCGTCTGGACAGTGCCAACAAGCTCAACAAGCTCAGCAGCCCGCTCAGCAAAACATGCAAAAGTTTAATGCCGATTGCGGCGCAAAGAAAACGGCCTGCGAAACGAAGTGTGGCTCAGCAGCAAAAGATGCAGATATGGTCTCAACTGCGACCTGTAAGGCAGATACCCAAAAGCTTCCCGAGCCTAAGAAAGCGATCGCACTGCCAAAATGCGTCCAAGCGGCAACCAAAAATAAAGCGGCCAACGAGAAAGGCAAATCTGCCTGCTCTGGTTTGGCGGCAAATCAAGCCGCCGGTATGGCCGGAATCGGCGAGCTCCTCAAAGGCTTGATGAAATCTCAGTCTTGCCAACAAGAGGTCGCGGTCGATTGCACCAAAACACCGACAGCGGCCGGCTGCCCTCAGGCTTTGGATTGTAATAAGCCCGAGAACGATGCGAACCCTCGTTGTATTTGTGATAAAAATCCACGTGCCCCTGGTTGCGGTGGAACGAACACAGCTGCCGGAACAACGGATCCCATTCGTGATGTCAATTCAGGATCAAATGATCCCGGTGGCGGTACAACCTCCCCTGGTTCTGATGGCACTCCCAACTCTTTTGCAGACAGCACGAAGGCCGCAGCCCCAGCTGCTGGCGGCAGCGGCGGCGGCAGCAGCGGCGGCGGATCTCTGGGCAAAGCCGGCGAAGCCACCGAAAAAGGCGAAAAACCCAAAGGCGTTGAGACGAACGTGCTCACAGAGGGCGGCGGCAGCGGCGGCTCGATGACTTCAAACGGGAGCGTAGCTCCCGATGAACCCATGGGCAAATACAGCGAGTATCTGCCCAAAGATGACAAGCGAAATCCCGCCGCCTTGAAGGATCAGGTTTCGGGCGCCGCAGGATTGTCGAACTGGGAAAAAGTACGCAAGCGGTACACTGAAAGCCGCCCGTCCCTGATCAGATCAAATTAGCTTTGCGCACCAGTGAGTTCAATAATCGTGATCTCACCATAAGTGCCAAGTCTTGTCGGTGGTCCCCAAAAACCCGTGCCTTGATTAACGTACAACCAAAGATCTTCAAGGCTCTTTTCACCTTTGTTTTTCTTAATTCGGTAAAGGCCCTTCGAATACTTCTGAAAAAATAGGATCAAAACATTCCACGGAAAAAACTGCCCGGCATGCGTGTGCCCCGACAGTTGTAGGTGAAACCCTTTATGCACAGCCTCGTCCGCGAGATAGGGCTGATGCGCCAGCAAGATGCGATACTCCGGCAAAGCTCCGGGCTGAATTTCATCCCAACTAAAGGCGCGCGCCTTGGGAAAGTATTTCGAAACTGGATCTGGCAACCCCGTGATCGAAAGCTGATCTTGTCCGCGAACCAAATAAGCTGTTTCGTTTTGCAAAACTTGAATCTGAGTCCCCTCGAACACTTTGCGAACTTTTTCAAAGCCCCAGTAGTACTCATGATTGCCAGTGCAATAGTAAACACCTTCGGGCGCTTCCAGCTCTTTAAGTCCCCAAAGCCTTTCAAGATACCGGACGGGATCGCAATCAATGATGTCTCCGGTCATGACTAAAATGTCATACTTTTCTCGGCGCAGTTTCCCCAGCATTCGGTTGACGAGCCGGTCATTCATCAGGGGTCCCATATGAACGTCACTGAGGTGGGCGATTCTAAAACCCTCGAATTCTTTTGGAAGCCGAGGGTCCTTGATTTTCACATGATGAGTGAAGGGTCCCAACCAAACAGTTAAGTACCCCAAGCCCAACAAGAGCAGCGGAAGCGTGAGCGACAAAATCGTCCAGGTCGCCGAGTACAGCGAGTATCCGTCCCAATCCCACCAGTGAAAGAGAAATCCGGCCCACGCCGCAAAGCCAATGACATCACGAAGTAAAATCATGACCAGCAAATCACTCACGTAAGGAAAAGCCAGGTAACCTAAAATGTTAAGACGGTCGACCCAGATCGAGTCTGAAAGACTTTCATTGCCCCAAAAATAAAGCGGCTGAGACAGAGCGATTGAAAAAATAAAAGCGATCCAAAAGATGGTGGCTAAGAATCCAAACCAACCCCACCCGGCATAACGCAGAAGTTGATGCAAAATATAGATAGCGAGAGAAACAAAGACGACCAGGACGACCATCTGAAAAACAGACCAGTTTTTTTTCATCGCGATGTTTTAGAGCAGATCCTTGTTCAGGCGGTCATTCTCGCTTTCGAGAACTCGAACCAGCGTTTTCAAGTCTGCAACTTCTTCTTTCAAGTGCAGAATCTGCTCCTCCCTCTCCTGAAGGATTTGAGTGTAGGCTTTCTTGAGTTCGGTGAGCAAGCGATTGGCCGCTGTCAAAATCGGTTCTTCACCCGTTTTTGAAAGCGTCGCCTCGGTGTGGGCGGGTGGGCCCGAGCCGAAGCTCGGGGCCATTTCTTTAATCGTACGGGGGTCGTACGGGGAACTCACCAAAGAGTCTTCAACCTGCTTTCCTTGGGAGGGGCGATGAAGCCTTTGATAAGAGCCCATGGGTTCGTCCAGGACCAAATAGCGTCCGTCCTCGAACATGAATTGAATATCCTCTGCCTTAATCCGTGTTCTCAATGTCGAAAGACTCACCTTGTATTTGGCTG
>JBKCUU010000053.1:0-25239 GCA_046318155.1 Bdellovibrio sp.
GATCACGCCGACGCCATGAGGACCGTAGCCTTCGTACACAACTTCTTCGATGAGGGCGCCTTCAAGAAGACCCGCTCCTTTTTTGATCGCGCGGTCGATGGTGTCATTCGGACAAGACTGTTTTTTGGCGGCCTCAACGGCCATTCGAAGGCGCGCGTTGTAGGCCGGGTCCGCTCCGCCCATTTTGGCGGCGACTTGAATTTCACGGGCGAGCTTGGTGTAGATCGCCCCTTTTTTGGCCGCATTGGCCGCTTTCGCTGGATTTTTCCAAGATTTTCCCATAACTGAAGATGTTGGCGAAAAGGGTCTATGGAATCAAGATCTAGGACACAGCCGCAAGGCAGCTTTTTGGATGTCGGCCCGGCCTGGGACAAACTGGCCCGGGTCAAGATGGATATCAATGAGGCGCTGCAGGGCCGGCCGGCATTTATTCCCTTAGTTCCGGCGCGGGATGCTCAAATCTTAAGCCCCAAAAACTTCCCCGATAAAAAAGGACTGGCCAGTCCTGAGGGGCAAGCCCGCATGCTGCATGATTTGGCCAGCATCGAGCTCCAAGCTCTGGAGCTGGGTCTTCGAACACTGATTGAGTTTCCTGAGGCCCCGGTTAGATTTCGTGAAGAGCTTGCCACTGTCACGATTGGGGAGGCGGATCATTTTCGACTTTGCCTGGAGGCGCTTGAAGATTTGGGTTTTCAATGGGGTCGCTGGCCGATTCATACCAATCTTTGGTGCGCCGTTGATGCTCAAGACTCCCTCCTGGATCGCATTCTCATCGTTCACAGGTATCTTGAGGGCAGCGGGCTTGATGCCGGAGAAACCCTTTTACGGCGATTAGCGGGAGTTCCCGAGGGGCCTGGTCATAAGGTCGTGGGGCAAATTGTTCGTGAAGAAATTGGCCATGTCGAATTCGGCTCCCGCTGGTACCGCGAGGTCTGTGCCTTAGAAAAACGTGAGGCGAGTCAAGATTTTGAAACTCGCTATGCTTCGATCAAAGAGAGGCTGCCAAAGCGGATCGAGAAGATGTCGCATGAACTTCGGCGCCGAGCCGGGTTTACCGAAGGCGAGATTTTCTTTCTTGAAAGCGAGAGGGTGAAGGTTTCGAAGTTTCGGGGGGGCCGCCGCGGCGAGGACTCTGGGGTGTCGATCGACGATCTGCTGGCTGCTTTCTAAATGTTGTCTTGATAAAAGATTCACCTTTATCAAGGTAGCGCCACTTACCCTCGGGCAATTTTCCAAGGCGAACCTCGCCAACACGCACACGTTTGAGGCCCAAGACTCGAAGACCCACGGCTTCGCACATGCGGCGAACCTGCCGCTTTTTGCCTTCTTTAAGCACAAAGCGAAGTTGATCTTCGTTGGCCCAGTCCACCGCAGCGGGTTTGAGCTTTTGCCCATCAAGCTCAAGTCCAAATCGCAGCAAATTCAAATCATGCTGATCCAGGTGACCATCAACACGCACGAGATACTCTTTTTCGACCTCGGTATTCTCGCCAATCAGTTGTTTTGCGATCGTGCCGTCTTGAGTGAAAATCAAGAGACCTTGCGAGTCGATATCAAGTCGGCCGGCAACGGCGAGGCCCGTGAGTTTGCGAGGTTCAGTGTCAAGCGTGCGGGGATCACCATCATAGTTTTCGGCGGTCAAAAGCACGATGGCCGGTTCATAATCTTTTTCGGGCTGGGCTGATACGTAGCCAATCGGTTTATTGAGAAGAACGGTGACTTGCGAAGCTAAGTCTTCTTTAGCGGCCTCCGACAACTCAATGCTGCAATCAGGGGGCACCTTGATTCCTAATTCTTTCACTCTGAGGCCGTCGACGTAAACCTGACCCGCCGCGATCAATTCGTCGGCTTCTCGGCGCGAGCAAATGCCACGCTCGGCCATAATTTTAGAAAGTCGGACCAAAGGTTTTGATTCCATAAAGGCGCTCAGCCTATCCTAGGGGCTTGGAGGATTCAAAATGAAAACAGCTAACCTAACTCTGGTGTCCCTTCTTATGGTCTCAATTGCAAGCTGGGCTGACTACAGGGCCGACGTTTTTGAGCAAGGGTCAGGAAAATCGAAAAAACTTTACACCTTTGAGCATAAATCCACACCCGCTGAGGACGGTGAGAAAACGGTCGCGGTGTTTAAGGATCTCGAGGGCAATGTCGTTTTTGAAGAAAAAGTTACCTTGAGAGGGACCGAATTGGTGAAATCAGAAATCAGCCAAAACCAAACCAAACAGTCCGCTGTTGTTGAAGTGAAAGAGGGAAAAGTTTTTTTCTCAAAGACAATCGACGGAAAGACAAAAACCTCGGAAGAGAAGCTCGGCAACACTTTTGTCATGACCGGAAATTTTCAAAAGTTTATCCAAAAAAACTGGGCTGACTGATCAGCGGGTAATACGATTGATTTTCGCTACGGAGTTTGGGACCGCCAAGAAACTGTTGGCTTTGGTTTGACCAAAACGGGCGAGGAAGATGTCAGTGGGCAAAAAGCCCTGGTCTTGCGTATGAAGCCTTCGAGCTTCATCATCGCCGCCTTGGTCAAGCCCATCATTTTTAAGTACGCGAGCGATGGTTCGCGTTTGCTCGAAATGAATGGCCGAGTCGCTCCCAAGCAGAAATCCGGAGATTCTTTTAAAGATCTCGACGCTGAAGTTGTTTATTTTTACTAGGACACGCCCTCAGTTGTCTGAGCCCCGAGCCAGGGGCATTCAAAAAGGGTGAGTTCGAGTTGTAGGTTCGGCTCGCCCATTTGAGTCTTTAAGAAATTGGAACAGTACAAAACTAAATTCTCAGTCGTGGGGACTTGCGTGGAAAACTCGGGGATTGCAAAATTGAGATGCTGATGATCCAACTGTTCACGTAAATTCGCTGCTGCCGTCTTAAGTTTCGCGAAAGAATCCAATTCTGTGGTCTCGATCCAAAGTTCATAGTCGTGCCCGTGCCCGTGCTCAGAAAAACACTTGCCAAAGACAGCTTGGTTTTTCGCCGAGTCCCAGCTGGTCTGGTGGTACAGGTGCGCGCACGAAAATCGCACGCGCAGACCGCGAGTCGCTACCAAAGGGGACTGATTTTCGTTTGTCATGTGAGATTGATGCCACCGTCAACGCTCAGGATGGAGCCGGTGGTCCACTTGGATTTTTGACTGGCCAAGAAAAAGATACTATCCGCAATTTCAGACGCTTCGCCAATTCGGCCCAAAGGCTGCAAATTCTTGAGCTGTTCTTTGACCTTTTCTTTCTCGGCTGCAGGCAAGAAATGAAAGTCGTGAATGGGTGTATCGACGAGGCCCGGGCAAACGCAGTTCACTCGAATTTGTTGTGGCGCCAATTCAACAGCCAAACTTGTTGTCCAGTGAACCATGGCCGCTTTGCTGGCGCCATAAGCCGAAGTCCCCACAGCCGGGCGCAGAGCCAGGGTTGTTGCGATATTCACGATGCTTGAGGGTGCGTGCTGGGCGAGGAGAGGGACCAGCCGCTCCGTCAACCGTGCGGGTCCCAAGATGTTGACGCGAAATTGAGATTCCCAAAAGTCGGCACGTTGTTCGCTGGCTTTTTGTCGGTGAAAGATGCCGGCATTATTAATCAAGGTCTGCAATTTGAGGCCTTGAAACTTCACGCGGTCTTCAAGGTTTTTACAAACCAGGTCCACGTCTTCAGAATTGCCGAGATCGCCGACCAGAATTGAATCTTTTTGTCCCAGTTCCTTTTCGATCAGCTCGAGATCCTTGAGGTTTCGGCCGTGCAAAAAAACAAAGTAACCCTCTTTGCGAAAAAGACGGGCGGCCGCGGCTCCGATACCTTTACTTGATCCAGTTATGAGGACAGCTTTCATGGGTCCAGTCTGGGAGTATTAAGTCCGACGGTCAAGAGACCGATCAGTCGTTATGACTTTGACTCAACTCGGAATCAGAAGTTTTCTTATGAGCTTTGTGATTTTTGTCATTTTTTTCTCCTCTTGATTGATGTTGATGAGATCTCGAGCAGATCAATCTTCGCTTGCATTTCTAAATGTGGATTTCGATAGACTGGGCACGATTGTGCTATCGGGCCAAAAGGGAAAAACCCAAGTTGAATCAACTTGGGTTTTTCAGCAGGGCACCCGTTTTTAGACGGGTGATTTAGCGACTCCATCAAATTTCCATCAGCTTCCCTGATGGATGATTCCGCGCTTAAGCGGCGCGGTTTTTACGGTTCATGTAGGCGTGGTACTTCTTGTCGAAGTCCTTTGCCCGGTAGCCTTCCATGGTGATCAATCCTTCTTTGAACCAGGTGTAGTGCTCGGAACAAAAGCCCGCGCGCTCGGGTTTCTTTTTGCAGGCTTCGGCCGTGCATTTGTGAGCTTGAAGAGCCACCACATTGCTGGGTGCCTGTTTCTCGGGTGAAGGTGCATTCTTTGATTTATTCTCGGATTTATTCTCGGCCACTTGATTCCTCCTGTAGGACAATAGGCTAGTAGGACTCTCTTCGGCAGGACTTCTGGCGAGCCTGAATAAAAGTTTGCAGCCGATTCCGGCTCAAGTGCGAATCTCGTTTTGAGACAAGATTTTGTTTGAAAGTTCGACGTTTTCCTCGCAGATGCTTACCTGATTAAGGCAGGGGCGGCCTTTAAATGCAATTGCGAAAGATCCAGGTGATTCAGATTGTTCAGCTGAACGCCTTCCCAGTTTGGTTTAACAAGAAGCGAGAAATAGATAGGACCTGTCGGAATCAGATAAGCCTTATCACGTAAGGCAAGAACTCCATCGCGGCAGAGTTTTGCCTTGGATTTCTTAGAATTCTGTTTTTTGAGGGCATCGATGAGTTGATCAAAGTCCGGGTCCTGAAATTTGACGTAGTTTTCGGGATGATCGGAGCGAAAGTTTTCGAGGACCGCGAGGCAGCTCGCGCGGTCGGGAGCAAGCCCTTTGCGAAAAATAGAAATTTTACCTGCGCGCAAAGTCTCGACAAAAATTTTGTTTTCTTGAGCTTCGATATGAACTTCGAGGCTCAAGTTCTTCTTCCACTGGTCTTGCAGGAATTCCATGGTGCGATCATGGTCGTCGCCGCCCTGTTTTGAATAAAAAAGTCTGAGCCCCAGAGCGGCCCCAGCGGGCTTCAGGGTCTTGAGCGTTGCTTTGGCCTCGCTGGGCTTAAAGTCCCAGCAGATGGGGCCGTCAGTCCAAGCAGCTGGCAGTCCAAAACATCCCGGGCGAGGCGCCGCAAAGTAAAGCTGGCGCCAGGCTTCGTAGTCGATCGACTGAGCCAGAGCCTTTGCTAGTTTGGGTTTTCGATCATCAGGACTGAGCAAGAGAGAGTCAAAGCGAATTTGCTGAATCGATCGGTAATCGGGTTTGTCCTTCCAGGCCGGGATATAGAGAGTAGGAAGCCGGCGTAAAAAATCGAGATCATTTTTTTGATAGTACTGAAGAGCCAGGCTGTCTTCAGTCACAAACAAAAATTGCAATGGCGGACGGTCCGCATGGCCACGATTAAAGTGAGGGTTGGGGGCCAAAAGGATCGATTTTCCAGAGCTCCAGCTCGAGATTTGGTAGGGACCACAGGACTTAAAATTTTGCCAAGCCGGAAGAATCGGAATGTCAGGCGTTGCAACGGCTGTCAGAAGAGGATTTGCGAGTCTCAGTAAAAACTCGGGATCTGGGTTTTCGAGCTCAATTGTCAGTTTGTTCTGATCCGCCTTGATTCCGAGGCTCGAGAGTGGTTTTTCTTTTTTGAGAATGCTGCCCGCATTCTTGATCGACAAAAGAAGCTCGGCCCGAGGCGAGGGTTTGTCGGGATTAACAAACTGCTGAAAGCTCTGTTGATAATGAAGAGCCGTGACGGGGGATCCATCCTGAAATTTCAGCGCGGGGTCAATCTGACATTCGACAAGCAAGAATTGTTTCTGAAACCGGCACGAGGCTCCAGCCTCTACGGTTTGAGTGCCGGTCCATTTCAGCAAGGGACAGCTCATCTGTGACAAGAAGTAGCTGCTATTTGAGTTGCGTTGGAGAAAGGGTGAGAGCGTTGTGGGTTCGGCAAAAAGATGCAGTTTGAAGGTGCTCTTTGACAAAGGCTGTGCCGCCCCCACTCGTGCTGCGGCCAGGCCCACCAGAGCACTTGCAAGAAAAGCGGCGCCTCGGTTCACTTGCTGGCATCCATTTCCATCTTGGCGATGGTTTGAAGCTGCATATTGCTGGTTCCCTCGTAGATTTGCCCAATCTTGGCATCGCGCCAGAATTTCTCGACCGGGTATTCTTTTGTGAAGCCGTTCCCACCAAAAAGATCAATCGAGCGCGAAGTGATTTTTTCGGCCGCCTTTGAAGCATAAAGCTTAGCCATAGCTGCGGACTCAATAAAATCAACGCCCGCATCTTTCAGGCGAGCGGCGTTGTAAACCATGAGGCGGGCGGCCTCAAGTTCAACGCGCATTTCGGCCAATTGAAATTGCACGCCTTGAAACTGCCCAATCGTTTTTCCGAATTGCTCGCGGGTTTGCACGTACTTGAGTGCCGCGTCGTAAGCGCCTTGCGCGATTCCCAACATTTGGGCGCCGATGCCGATGCGGCCTTCGTTCAATGTTTCAATGGCAATTTTGTAGCCTTTGCCAGGCTCGCCCAAAACATTGGCAGCGGGAACCTCGCAATTTTCGAACAAGAGTTCGCAAGTTGAAGAGGCGCGGATGCCCAGCTTGTCCTCTTTTTTGCCGACCTTAAATCCGGCAAAATCTTTTTCAACGAGAAACGCGGTGATGCCTTTGTATCCTTTTGAAGGGTCCATATTCGCGAACACGATAAAGAGTGAGGCTTCTCTGGCGTTGGTGATCCAAAGTTTATTGCCGTTCAAAACGTACTTATCTCCTTTATGATCGGCGCGAAGTTTGAGGGCAAAGGCATCCGAGCCTGATCCAGACTCTGACAGAGCGTAAGCGCCAACCCAGTCTTTAGACATTTTGGTGAGGTACTTTTCTTTTTGTGCGTCTGTGCCCCAACGCAAAAGGGCGTTCGTGACGAGCGTGTTTTGCACGTCCATCAAAACCGAAACTGAGCCATCGATCCGGGCAATTTCTTCGACGGCGAGGCAGGCCATGGTAAAGCTGCTGCCGGCTCCGCCATATTTTTCGGGGCTTTCGATTCCCATCAAACCCATCTCGAACAGTTTCTTGACGATGCCTGGATCCATCTCCGCTTTTTCGTCCATATGAACGGTGTGCGGTTTAATTTCATTCTCGGCAAAATCACGGACAGCTTCACGAAAAGCTTGTTCGTCATCGCTCAGAATCGTCAGCGCGGGTCGGGCGGCGTCTAGTGACATTCAAGAGGTCCTTTCTGATTGGGTCATGTCGCTCGTGTCATCTTAGGCGTCAACCGGGGGCGACGCAAGGCTGCCCTCGCGACAATTGTTGCTCAATGACAAAGCGCAAAAGACAAAGCCACGAGCCTTGGCCCCAAGAGTTTCGCTCGACTTCGTGAGTGGCGTTTTGTAGCGTGAGCACACATGGACTATGTTGAGCTCGCCCGAAATCTTGCCGGTTTTTTTGTCATCCTACTTTTTTCGCTGTGCTTTCATGAGTTGGCGCATGGACTTGTGGCGAAATGGCGCGGCGACAATACGGCCTTAATGATGGGCCGGATCACGATGAATCCCGTCGCTCATATGGATCTGCAGGGGACTGTCATTCTGCCGATGATTACGATTGTTCTCAATTCGATGGGCGCCCACTTGCCTTTGTTTGGCTGGGCCAAGCCGGTTCCCGTGAACCCACGAAACTTGAAAAATCCCCGAACGGATATGTTCTGGATTGCTCTGGCGGGTCCGGGTTCAAATGTTCTGCTGGCGCTCGTTGCGACTGTTTTATGGATGGGCGTTGTTAAAAGCATGATGACTTCAGCCTACTTTGGAGCATTGAATACACTCCTGCAGCAATTTATCATCACCAATTTGTTTTTAGCTTTTTTCAACATCTTGCCACTGCATCCTCTTGATGGGGGGAAAGTTCTTGCGCGATTTTTGCCAACGGATTTGAATTACAAGTTGGAACAAAATGAGCACATTTCAAGTATAATCTTGCTCATTTTGCTTGTCGCTGGCGGCTTTCAATGGCTTGCCGTGCCTGTTGTTCATGCATATGAGGTTTTGATGGCCGCAGCTGCAGGCGTGGTTCGTTAAGGCGGATCTTTCCCTCTTTCTTTCGCGCAGAAAAGAGTAAAAGATTTCTTGAATAATCGAATCCCCCTTGTTTGAATCAAGCCATTAGTCGTGGGGGAATATGCAGTCCGTCGCTTTAGGGCTCACCGTCCAGTTACCAAAATTTGAAGGTCCACTCGCTTTGCTGTTGTATCTGATTCGCAAAGAAGAGATGGACATCATGGACATCAAGATCAACGAGATCACGGGTCAGTATCTCGACTATATCAAGATGATGAAAGAGCTCGATCTTGAGCTTGCGGGTGAGTTTGTGGCCATGGCGGCGACATTGATTCACATCAAGTCTCGTATGCTACTGCCTCAGTATGATGCCAACGGCGAAATCATGGAGTCCGAGGATCCCCGTAAAGAGCTTGTTCAACGGCTGATCGAATACCAAAAATACCAGGAAGCTGCGCATTTGCTTTACGAGCGTCCCCTGTTGGGCCGCGATTACTGGGCGCGTGGGATACGTGAACGTCTTGACGCCAAAGAAGAGGATATCATCCTCGAAGAAAATGCGCTCTTCTCGTTGATAACGGCCTACCGAGCGGCGCTGCGAGGTGTGAAACGCAAAATCCATCAAGTGTCCTCACGTTTGCAATCGATCGCGAGCCGTATCCTTGAGATCAAAGACCGCCTGATCGTCGGCCAAAAGGTCGCGATGAGTGATTTGATCACAGTGACCGAAGGGCGGCACCGCCAAGTTTTGATCACCTTTCTTTCGATGCTTGAGCTTGGCAAAATGGGCTTCATCCGTCTGTTTCAATCGGACACGTACCAAGAAATTTACATCGAAGCTCAGCGCGAGATTGAAGACGCGGCCGTTTCAAGAGTCGAAGAGTACGACAGCGTTCGTGTCGACATGAGTCCCGAGACTCTGGCCACAGCAGCCGATGCGCTGCAAAGCGTGGATCCAGAAACTGAGTTTGTTTTAAAAGATGAAACTTTCGAAGAAGACGAGCAAGTTGAAATGAACTTTGGGTTCGATGTTGGCGAGATCGCTTCGGACGCAGATATTTTGGCGGCCGAGCAAGAGCTCAGTCCTCATGTCTCTCATGATGAGCTCAATCTCGAGCCGCTGGCTCTCGAACCTGCTGACAAACCTGTAGAGGATTTGCCCACATGAAAAAAAACAAAAAAGAAGATAAGCTTAAATTTGACCAGATCGAAGAGTCGGCAGAGACCCTTTCGGAAGAGCTTGTGTTTGCTGAAAACATGAGCAGCGATGAAGCTTCGGAGCTGGAGCTTGAAGCCGCCATGGCTTTTGAGGGTTTGGTTGCTGAGGAACCCGATTCACCCAGCTTCTTGCCTGAGGCGACTGATGATATCCTGGTGGACGAATCAAGTGCGAAACCCGAGGCCAAGCTCGAGGGCACTGAGCTTGAAGCTTTTGAGTCTGCCGAGATTGAAGACGTCGAGTTTGTCGAAGAAGAGCGTTTGGATTCGATCGTTGAGAGCGTGATGTTTGCCTCTGACCGGCCCGTGAGCCTTCATCAACTCAAGCTGGTTTTTAAAGGCACCAATATCAAGAGCGACAAGATTCGCAAAGCCTTGGACCGCTTGGCCGTTGAACTGGCGGGATCAAAGCGCGGCGTGACCCTTGAAGAAGTTCCCGGTGGTTATCAGCTGCGAACAAAAATTGACAATATGACCTTTCTCACTCGGACTTTAAAAGCTCGCCCGTTTAAAGTTTCAGGACCCGCTCTTGAAGTTTTGGCCATCGTTGCTTACAAGCAACCCGTGATCAAGGCCGAGATCGATGAGATCCGCGGGGTTGAGTCGGGACACTTGATGCGCGCGCTCATGGAAAAGGGATTGGTTAATTTTGAAGGCAAATCGGACCTTCCGGGTAAGCCAATGCTCTACGGAACAACAAGAAAGTTCCTCGAAATCTTTGGTCTTCGAAATTTAAAAGAGCTTCCCACGCTCAGTCAAATTGATGAGCTCTTGCCTGAAGGTATTGATGAAGTTCAGGCCGAGAAACCGACACTCAGCCAAATCACCGATAGTTTGTCACAACAAGCGGCCGGCAGTTACTCAGATGGTGAAGAGGAGTTGCTGAAAATCAGTGGTCAGCTTGAAGGTATCACAACATCTTCAGACTTTTTTGAAGCCGAAAAGCTGCGCCAAAAACAAAAACGCGATGAAGAGCGGGCGGGCGGTATTCGTGAAGCTTTACTGGTTGGCGAGTCCGTTTCGACTCGTGACCGCAATTGGCTCATTCGCTACGACGAGGCCTTGCAGGCTGGACAGGCGCAAAGCTTTGCCAAGGACGAGTTGTTCGCCTCGGGGGAGCTCAAAGCTGCACCCACAGAGCTTGAGCAAAAAGTTCAAGCCTTTGAGAATGACTCCGATCATGAGTCTGCTTCATTTGATAGTGAGCTGACCGCTGATGATGAAGAACTTTCGGTCCCTTACCATGACGATGAAGACGGCGATAGTGATGAGATTGAAAGCGAGCCTGGAACAGAGACAGACGTCTAAGCAGGAGGATATTTGCTCCACCGGGCTTTAAAAGTTTTTTTGAGCCTGTGGATCGCCTACCATTTGGCGAACATTGTGATTTTGGCGAACGGCGGCTCTTTCTTGGGCCGCTATTGGGGCCCGTATTTAATTCCTTATGGGAATGCTATCGGTCTTAATTCAACTTGGAATTTTTTCTCTCCTGATCCTGCCCATACAATGTATCTCGAATACCGGGTTCGCTTCGAAGATGAACAAGGGAACGAAGTTAAAGAGTCGGTCGAGGGATTCTTACCGCCTGAAAAGGATCAAATCGTCATCGATAGCAGCAAGCGCCGGCTCTTGTACGCCATGCGATTTTTACTGTTGGATCAGGACCGTTTGCACGCGTTGATGGCGCCCTGGCTGTGCCGGCAGTATCCCGGATCTTCGACTCTGTCGGTGGCGCACGTCGTGCAAGCGATCCCGCCCTTTGATCGAGCGATTACAAACTTGGATACGCCTGTTCAGGCGCTCAAAAACGAAGTCCGTTCAGAGGCCAAAAGTTTTAATTGCCGGGCGGCCGCCGATGAGGTGGGCTTATGATCTTTCAAGGATTGCGCCGTATCGTTGAAGCCTGGGAAGAGTTTTGGTTTGCGCCCAAGTCTCTTTTGAATTTGGCGTATTTTCGAATCGTTCTTTGCGTGACGTTGTTTTTGATGTACGTCAGTCGTCAATTTGACCTGAGTACCTTTTATACCAATGACGGTCTTTTACCAGAGAGTATGGCCAGGTCGGTGATGCCTGAGTTTTACCGTCCTCCGTTTACCTGGGCTTTTTGGGGCGACGCTTACGTGTTTCCGGCACATACCTTTCTTATCATTGGCCTTGTGCTCCTAAGTCTAGGCTTTGGAGGGCGTCTTCTCAATGCGCTTGTTTGGATGGTGTCGATCGGGTTCTTGCAGCGCAATTATGCGTTGGCCTTTGGTGCCGACCTCATCGGGAATATCTTTTTATTTTTAATGATCGGGACGCAGTCGTGCGCGCGGCTCTCGGTCTGGCATTGGCTCCGCCCTCGTGCTAGAGCGGCGACGTCAGATCTATTCACCCGTGTGTTTTACCGCATGGTTCAAGTTCAACTGTGCGTGATCTACATGTACACGGGATTTGAAAAGCTCAAAGGTCTGAGTTGGTGGGACGGAACGGCGCTATGGTCCGTGTTTGCAAATCCACAGATGGTGATTGCTGACTTGTCGTTTGTTCGACACTTTCCGCTGCTTGTTGTGGTGCCGACATTTTTAACGGTGCTCTTTGAATCGTATTTTGCTGTCCTGATTTGGATTCGAAAGATTCGGCCGGGCGTGTTGATCTTTGGTGTCTGTTTTCACTTTGGAATCGGGCTCTTGATGGCCCTCTTCAATTTTGCATGTGTGATGCTCGCGCCCTACGTTCTCTGGATGGATCCCGAGACCGTCGAGCGCTGGACGCTCAAGATTAAATTCCTGTCTCAGGGCGATCGCAATCTTCCTCATAAGTCTCGCACCACTCAGGTGTAGCCTTAAGGGGAATCATCATTTTGGGCTCGCTCAAGTGACGTCTTTGGCATTCTGCCACGCACGCTTGAAGGCCGTATCCGGGAGCGTCGTACCAAGCGGCGCAGGTTTTTACACACATCAAAAAGGGTGTCGTGTCGCCAGCTGCGGTGGTTTGGGCCTGCGCAGAGATCGCGGTGAAGAGTGAGAAAACAAGGGTCAAAAGCATAAAACGCTCCTTAAAAAGCTTTAGTTGTTGGGTGCCTGGGGTTTAGAAAAGAAACCATCCGTTGCCAAGGATTTGTCTCGCGATTCAAAGGCTTATGAAAAAAAGAAAGTGGGTGGGATTCGAAAGTCTCACTTTAAGACAGAAATTGGGCAGGTCTTGTTGTGGATTCAGGACTTTCGTCTCTAGTTTTAGCCATTCGTGCCGATAAGAAAATTCAGGGGGAAGGACCATGAAAAAAGGCCTCACCATTGCGGTCTCTGGTTTCATCTTGCTCACGCAATACGTGAACTGCTCAAGCTATTCTGATAGCACCCTCTACGCAGGCAAAATTGGAACCGTCGAAGACGTCCTTGCTTATGAAGGGATCCGGGTGCTTAACGGAGATACTTACATGAACTGCGATGAGGATCATGTTCAACTCGGCGGCAACTGCAATACAGCGGATGCAAAATTCAATTGCCTTGAGATGCGAATGCTCCGCGATCAAGTCCCCGTGCAATGGGGCACGGGCGCGACCATGACTGATAACTTGGGCTGCGGCGCCGGCTACCGAATCACCTGCGAAAATGGTCGCTTTTATGCCGTTGTGCCTAAACCCAATGACACCATTTTAAACTCAGGGATAGCGAACGTCGAGTACAGTGTTAAGTTTCAAGTTTTTACTAGTGAAGACGGTGCGCAGTTCAAAGCGGGCGAGAAAGCCCCGGCCTTTAACATCTACGTTCAACAAAATGGCGCTTGCGGCGGCTAAGTTCTTTGTGCTCGCTCCGGAGCGAAAGTTTAAGGTTTTTGAAGTCTGTTCAATCCAATTTTTCTTAAAGATGAAGCTCTTTGCCAGGGTGGCAAAAGCTCTTCGGCTTGCACGATCGTTGTGGCGAGACCGGTCTCGGTCGCGATTTTGGCGATAAATCGAGGTTCCATTAACTTGATCACCATATCTTCTTTGATGGAGAGTGGAAGCTTTCCATTTTCGACAAAGGACAGGCAGACGACAAGTGGCCTGATCCGTTGTGAAGGAAACCAAAAATCAGTTCTGCTTTCGAGATCGATAGGGATCATCGACGACGGCAGCAAGGTCCAAGTTGGTCCTTGGGTGGGCGTGGGGAGGGGCGGTGGAAACCGAAAGCCCGAGAAGAAATCTTCGATGCCCCAAAAGGGCCAACTCTTCTCGCCAGGAAGTTTGACAAGCGCCTCGAGGTTCGGAACATTTATCGTTTTGGCTTTAATTCGAATGACCGGTAAAGTCCACAGAATCGGCAAAAGCGTGCTAGACGTATCAGTGGGACTAAAGAAATCTGCCGAGAGGGCTCGCGCAAGTCGCTGATCCAACTGATGATTGGATTTGAAATCGGTGAGTCTGAGCTCCGTCTTTAATATCCAGTCCTTGCGTGCCCAAAGGATATCGGCACTCGCTGCCAGCTCGACAAAAGTATCGGGATCGCTGGCAACAACCACTTTAAACTGCAAAGGTAACTGTTTTTGCAGTTCATTCATCAGACGTGGTGAAAACAGATTTTTATTTTCGGTGAGAATCAACACGTCATGCGAGCGCACTTGACGGAGTTTATCCAGCAAGCCCTCGGAACCAACGTAAAAACCCCCGCCCGTAAAAAGAGCGAGGGTTGAAATGAAAAGAATCAAAAATCTGGGCCGTAAAGGCTGCTTCATTTCGTTGGAATCAAAACCTTAAAAAGTTTCGTCAAAAGAAACATTCCCTGTAATTCCAGTTTGATAAGCTGAAACACGGCGCTCGAAAAAGTTTGCAAGTTCTTGCATGTCTTGCAGCTCCATGAACGCAAACGGATTTTTTGATTTGTATCGGGGTGCAATGTGCAAAGACAATAAGCGTTGGTCTGCTACGAATTCCAGATATTGGCGAACGTCTTTTAGCGAAAGTCCTGCCACTCCATGCTCGAGCATGTCTTGCGCAAAGGCCATTTCACATTCGATGGCTTCTTCGATCATCTGAACAACCATGTCGTTCATTTGTTCATTGAACAAAGTGGGCTCTTCTTTTCGAGCCGTGTTGATCACTTCCATCGCCATCGCCATGTGCATCGATTCATCACGAAAAACCCAGTTGGTTCCAGAGGCCAATCCTTGCAAAAGACCTTTTGAACGCAAAAAATAAACGTAGGCAAAAGCAGCAAAGAAAAACAAACCTTCAATACAGCAAGCAAAGCAGATCAGATTCATCAAAAACTTGCGGCGGTCTTCAACTGTTTCAAGACGCTCGAGTTCGTTGATCGAATCGATCCACTTAAAGCAAAACTCAGCTTTTTTGCGGATCGCCGGAATATTCTCGACGGCGTCAAAAGCCTTGGCGCGCTCATCGGGGTGAGGAACATAATTATCGAGCAAAGTCAGATAAAACTGAACGTGCAGCGCCTCCTCATACAACTGGCGGCTCAGGTACATGCGGGCCTCGGGTGAGTTGACATGCTTGTACAGATTTAAAACCAAGTTGTTCGAAACAATGGAGTCGCCGGTCGCAAAAAAGGCGACCAGTCGGTTGATCAAATGTTTTTCTGAAGGCTTCATCTTGTGATGAAGATCGACAAGGTCTGTTGAGAAATCAATTTCATCGACGGTCCACGTATTTTTAATCGCGTTTTTATACATCTCAAAAAAAACGGGATACTTCATGGGCCGCAAAGTCAGATTGAATCCAGGTGATAAAATCATGTTGTTCTCTTTCTTTAGTTTTTTATTGGCAAGCTTCGCAAGACTCTGGATTTTCGAGCGAGCATGTGATCGCTTCAGAATCCGAGTATTCTTTTTTCTCGGGAGATGACTCTTCTGCAGATGTCTGTGTCTCAGACGCAATTGCAGGCGTTAGCGCAATATTCGAGCGCGTCGTTGTTGTCTTTGTAATGCCGGTCGCAGGGCGTGAGCGCATGTAATACGTCGTTTTCACGCCTTTTTCCCAGGCATACATGTACATCGATGACAATTTTCCGATCGTCGGCGATTCGATGAACAAATTCAACGAAGCACTTTGATCGATAAAGGCGCCGCGGTCGGCTCCCATATCAATGAGTGAGCGCATCGGAACTTCCCACACAGTTCGGTAGATCTCTTTCACGCGCTCGGGGATTCCGGGTAAGTGTTGAATGGAACCTTCAGAAAGCTTGATTTCGTTGCGCAGTTCTTCGTTCCAAAGCCCCAAAGCTTTCAGCTCAGATACCAAGTAGCGGTTGATTTGCATGAATTCGCCCGACAAGGTCTCGCGCTTAAACAAGTTCGAAATTTGTGGTTCGATCGCCTCATAGCAGCCCACGATCGATGCGATCGTTGCGGTCGGTGCAATGGCGATGAGCAATGAGTTTCGTAAGCCCGACTTCTTGATGCGCTCTTTGAGTGCCGTAAAGCGCGCGGGGTCTGAGGGAGTGATGCCCCACAGGTCATACTGCAATTCACCTTTAGCGGCGCGGGTCTCATTGAAGTTCGGGTGTGCACCGTTCTGCTCGGCTAATTCGCAACTGGCGAGCAAAGCGTTGTAGTAAATGTCTTCTTGAACACGTTTTGACAGCATGCGGCTCTCAGCCGAGTCAAAAGGAAGACGCAGTTGAAACAAAGCATCCTGTAAGCCCATCACGCCAAGACCAACCGGTCTCCAGCGCGAGTTCGAACTCGCCGCCGTCGAGATCGGGTAGAAGTTGATATCGACAACGCGGTCCAGATACTTGACGGCGGTCCGAACGGTGCGCGCTAATTTGTCAAAATCAAAGATGCCATTGACAACATGACGAGACAAGTTGACCGAGCCCAAGTTACAGACGGCGGTCTCTTCGTTTGAAGTGACTTCCAAGATCTCGGTGCAGAGGTTCGACAAGTGAATCACGTTTTGTGGCAGGCCTGTCTGATTTGACTTCATATTCGAAGCGTCTTTAAACGTCATCCAGCCATTGCCAGTCTGAGCCAGCGTTTTCATCATGCGCTGATAAAGATCACGGGCTTTCAACTGTTTAGCGTACAGTTTTGCTTCTTCTGCCTTAACATAGGCCGCTTCGAACTCGGGGCCGTACAGATCAACAAATTGGGGTGTCGTTTTAGGATCAAAAAGGGACCACATCGCGTCTTCTTTCACGCGCTTCATGAACAAGTCGGGGACCCAGTTCGCCAAATTTAAATTATGAGCGCGCTTGGCCTCATCGCCTGTGTTGTCCCGTAGCTCAAGAAACTCTTCGATGTCCGCGTGCCATGTTTCGAGATAGACGCAGGCGGCGCCTTTGCGTTTGCCACCTTGATTCACGGCAGCGACCGAGCTGTCCAAGGTTTTAAGCCATGGAATAATCCCGTTCGAGTGGCCATTGGTGCCTTTAATGAGTGATCCTCGAGCCCGTACTCGGCTATAAGACAAACCGATGCCACCGGCAAATTTTGAAAGCAATGCCACATCCGTGTACTTGTCATAAATCGAACGCAAATCATCTTCAGGTGAGTCGAGCAAATAGCACGACGACATCTGAGGGCGTAAAGTTCCCGAGTTAAAGAGTGTCGGCGTCGACGCCATGTAATCGTGCGACGAGATCAAACGGTAAAATTCAACCGCTTCTTCAACCGTGGTCGCAAGACCACAGGCAACACGCATAAAGAAGTACTGAGGTGTTTCAATCACCTGACGTGTTTTTGGATTTTTCAGCAGGTAGCGGTCGTACACGGTGCGAAGTCCAAAATACTCAAAACGATCTGTGCGGAAGGGCTCAATCGCAGCCGAGAGCGCGGCTTTGTTGGCCTCAACAAACTTGGCCGTGCTTTCAGCGATCAAGCCACACTGAAAGCCAAAAATCGTTGCGTCTGCAAACGATTTGATCTTTTGTGAGCGGACTTCTTCGTCCACATAAATTGTCAACAGGCGTGCGGCGAGACGCGAGTACTCAGGCTCTTCACCAATCAGCAGTGAAGCGGTCTGGATGCAAAGATTGTCCAGCTCCTTTGTGGTCGCGCCATCATACAGACCGCTGATCGCTTTGGTCGCGACGCGAAGAGGGTCGACCTGTGTCAGTCCCTGACAGCAGCTCGTCACCCGTTCAACGATTTTCGTGACGTCCACGGCTTCAAGAGAGCCATCCCGTTTGCGAACTCGCATCACGTGAGGAGCCGCCCCGTCTGGCTCGAACTCATTTGATAAGTAGGTTTGTGTGCCCATTCCTTTGGACTCATTCATTGTGATCATGAAAATTCCCCCTGTCATGATACTGCCGTCAAAAAACAAAATGAAACCGCCCCCCGTCTCCTCGCGTGCGTTCAGGCCACGGTGTCACGGGGGTACTGAGTCTTGAGAAACTCAAAAAGAGTTTCAAGACAATAATTCAGGAGCGAAGCTTCGATTCAACGCAGTTTCGAACTGCGAGAAGTTCACCTCGACCTTGAGCCTAGGCTCTTGATTTTCCTTGAATTCGAGTCGTGTCTGTCCATAACTGCTCCTCAGCTGCTCTTTTTAGAGCGCGCTTGGAACCACTAGATCTAGTGGTTCACCGAAGAGGCCTCATCAATAAGGCCGATACTCGTCTTGAGACCACGGTAACCGTTTTTTTTGGCCAGTCAAAGCAAATGCAAAAAAATTTTTTTAAAATCGTGCGTCAGTGCTTAAGTCTTGGGCAAATATTTAGAAGCAGAATGAAATTTCTTGACACTTTTTGACTGATGAAATGAAGGGCGCTGGAGGCTATTTTTCGAGCAGAGCGGGTGAAGCTCCACCGCGAACCGCGGTCAAAGCCACTCCGGAGTGGTTGCAAGCTTTGACAGTCTGTCAGGAACTTAAAACGTGCTCACGAAAGAGGATTGAGCCGAGGATTCAGCAGAGAGTTCGAGGTCGGGGATCGGCGTGCCGCGCGTGAGCATGAGTTCCTGCGACAACTTCTCGTCGTCATTGCGTGGAGTGAAGCTCTTGCCTTGGTAGCTTTCATGCGTGCGCAGGTAGTCGATCAAGCCTTGATGTGTTCGCATTTTGTTGGCGGTCCATGCAGGCGCTACCAGCTCGTCCCAGCGAGACGAGTAGGCGGCGAGCCGGTGAATCGCCAAGCGTGGCGACAAGTGTTCAAGAAACAGCCTGACTCGCTCGGCATAGGGTTCAAATTCGATGGGCCGAAACTCCCCGCGGGCATGAATGAGTTCAAGCTCGGTGTTTTTCAAGACGTGGAGATTATGAAGTTTGATATTGGTAATTGGCAGATCGTTGCAAATTTTGGCGGTCTCGATCACTTGCTCATCCGTTTCGCCGGTATTGCCAAACATCAAGTGAATGCCCAGATCGACGGTCGTCTCGCGGCTAATCCAATCGATCGCCTTGAAGGTTTGTTCACGCGTGTGACCGCGCCTCATGAACCCAAGTTGATCGTTAAAGAAACTTTGCACGCCCAGCTCGACCGAAACAAAAGATCTTTCGTGGTACTCTTGCCAGAACGAGAGCACCGATTTTGACAGGCAGTCAGGACGGGTGCCTAAGACCACACCCTTAACGAAAGGGAACGAGAGTGCCATGTCAAAATTTGCTCGGAGCGCATCAATTTTGGTGAACGTATTTGTGTAGGCCTGAAAGTAAACCAAGAACTGCTCGGCTTTAAACTTGCGGGCCTGAACTTCGTGGTACTTTTCGATTTGTTGTTTCAAAGGCATCAAGATTGAATCCGCGTGCGCAGCAGATCCCCAGACATCACAAAAAACGCAAGTCTTCATCCCTTTCAGGCCACGGCGGTTGGGGCAATCATCAACGACCGCGACGGGAATCTTGTAGACCTTGCCGCCCAGCTTCTCGCGATAAAATTCAGAGATGGGACGATACGGAAGCCCCCGCCAGCCTTTTTCCATGAGACTCTCCTCTCGCAAGCAGCCAAGGGTTGTCAAGGATCCCTCCACTGAGGCACAAAAGAGTCCGTGCCATTCAAATCTTGGAGCCAAGCTCATTATGAACTGATCTCGACACGAGATCAGAGTCCGAGCCTCAGAAAAGGCGGGAACGGCGAAGTCATGCATCACAGTGGGGGAGCATGGGCCGAGACGCGTGAGGTGTATGGCCGCGTGATTCAGCCCACCTTTGACCTGCTTCCCGAGTCGCCGCCTCGCTTTCTTTCGCTTGGTCTGGGCCTTGGTTACATCGAGTGTCTGATCGCAGTGACGGCTCTTCAGCAATCATCTTTGAATTGGAAATGCGTCAGCTACGAGCTCGACCCGTTCCTGCGAAACGCCTTTCGGGCCTTTATCGAGGGCTCGCTTAACCAAGGTGAAGTGGCCAGGACTTATCAGAGAATATTTGAACTCAGCGGCGAAGATCCCGAAAGGCTGAGGCTGCATTTGCAGCAAGCCCTGCAAAGCGGACGCTGGGTGATCGAAGGTCCCCTTCGTGTCGGTATGCTCCCGCCGTTTTTAGTGAACACCTATTTATGGGATGCGTTCTCTCAAGAGACGTCGCCTGAACTTTGGCAGGAAGATTTCTTGAATCAGTTTTTACGGCAATCCTCGGACCCGAGTGAATGGTGCCGTCTTTCAAGTTACGCCTGTGTTGGGCCACTGAAGCGAGCGCTCAAGGCGCAAAAATTTTTGGTGCAAACGCCGCCGGGGTTTCATGGAAAGCGAAACTCCACGATGGCGACTCGTGCGGGTCCAACGACTCAGCCATGAGAAATCGACTTTGTCTCGAGAAATTTTTTGATGTATTCAATAATCGCACTTTTCGATTCAGTTTGAGGCCCGATAAACTTCATCCCCGCGTACCCATCTTGGCCCACGAAGACCACTTCGGCCGTTGCGTGCAAAGGCGTAAAGAGGTTGGGGCTCTTAAGAACGACCTTCAGCTTTTCACCGATTTTAACATGGGAAGATTCTGTCATACCCAGACCACCCTCGCTGATAGATAGGGCGCGGGCCACAAAAGAGCCTGTGGCGCCTTCACACAGGACTTGTCCTGCGATGGGGACTCGGGGGTGCGCCCTGCGTCCGACACCAAGCTCATCCATCACCTTATGAATTTGGTAAACTTCGCGCCATTCGCTATAGCCTTCGGTCCAAATCAAGGTGTCCTTGTAATCGGCTTTGCCTTGCAATGTTTCGATCATCATTTCGTAAGTCATGGGCTTAAGCTCTTGGTCGCCAAGACGGATGCGCCACAGGCGCTCAGGATTTTTTGTGCGGCTGGCCGAGGTCTCTTGTTCAATCAGAACCTTCAGCCATTTTTCGGGCGGCACCCACTCGGCTTGACCGCGGCCCCAAACAAGGGGCGAAACCAATCGTGGCAATTCGGTCTCGAGGGATTCACGGTTGAACGGACCCCGAATTTTTCCTTCTGACATTACAAACCACTGTTGGTTGAACATGGCACACCTCACCTTGTCTGATGGTGACAGGACCACTAGATTCTGTCCATCTCAAACAAGGTGTGAATTCATATATGAAACAAATTCTGGTCGGAACAAACCGTCGAAAATCACGCAGCAAACAGATCGCTTTGATCATTCAAAAAATTTATCAGGATCTTGGTGAGGAAACCGAGATCATGGATCTCGCCGATCTTCCGCTGCACGAACTCACGGGTGAGCAGTATGGTCAAACTTTAGGGACAGACGTCGGCATCGCCATTGAAAAAATAAATCGAGCATCGGGTGTGGTCTTTATCGTCCCGGAGTACAACGGCTCATTTCCAGGTGCGCTCAAATATTTTATCGATCATTGGAAATACCCCGAATCCTTTGAGCAGCGACCCGTGTGCCTGATTGGCCTGGGCGGATTGTTTGGTGGATTGCGTCCGGTTGAACATTTGCAGCAGGTCCTCGGGTACCGAAACTCGTTTGTCTTTCCCCAGCGCGTCTTTCTGCAAAACATTTTTACGAATCTTAAAGATGGTGAGATCAAGGACCCACTTTTGCAAAATCTTTTGGTGAAGCAGGCCCAAGACTTCCAAAAGTTTGTTCTGGCGCTTGAGGCGGTGGGGCTTGACGCCAACTCGATGAGTAAACTGAGGCCGCCGCCAAAAGGGCCCTAGATCAAATTTTGGGTTTAGCGCGAGGATTTTTCGAGAAGTTCGGTCAGAGCTTTTTGATCTGTCTCTGACGGAGAAGGGTTGCGTCCATGGAGGGCGCCCAGAGCTTGTCCGGCCCTGCGGCTGAGCAGAGCATCTGGAGATTCCTTTTGAATACGCCTTAGTTTCGAGGGATCCCGCGAGGCGAGCGAGTGGTCAATCAGACCCTCTAACGCCAAAAGCTGGAATGTACTTTTCTCGGTGGTCTCATTCGAAGGTCCTCGTAAAATATAATCCAGTAAAATTTGCGCCGACTCAGGGTCCAGTGGACGTCGACCTAAAAGATCCAGCGAAAGAGCGATTTCATCACCGCTGTGCCCGCCCTCAAAAATCAACTGTCTGAGATCGGTGATGTCCTGAGAACTGAGCCTTTGCGCCCACTGATTCAGATCTTGCTCCACTTGTTTAGGATCATTTGTCGTCATGCCGATTTTTTCGGACTCTTGCATGATTCGTTCAATTAAGCTTAAAGGCCGTTTGCGTGGAGCTGTCAATGCTGCTGAACTTTGTGGTTTCAACAAAGCGGCTGAGCCCTGAAGACTTGAAGTTGGCTCATCTGGTAGTCCGGCGCTTGAAGGCGTGCCCCATTGAAACTCAAGCTTCCACTGGAGCGCCAGCAGCACGAGGCAGGTGAGTAAGATCGCACCGAGCCAAGGGCCTAATCTATTTAAGGCGAGCTTTCGCGTCTTCAAGGTTTGACCTCAAATGAATCGTACAAGGGAATTGAAACCATTTGATCAATGGGTTCGGGGCTTGTGACGGGTATTAGCGAACCGGACTGAACCAGGCTCAGTTCTCCTCGAGCATTCAGCTGGTAAAACCCACCCGCTGCTTTTGCATAAGCTTTCGCTTCGCGGGGCCAAGTCGCCGCGATTGGGCGGGTCGTTAGTCTCTCGGCATCGATGGCGTACATCTTTTTGTCCTGATCGACTAAGAAAAAACCGGGTTCGCCTTCAGGCGTCCAGGTGGCAAAATCAAAGGTTTGACCAGGGGGAGTGTTGATCAGGCGATTCCAATTTCCACCGCGAAAGTTAAAGTTCGTGTACTGATTTTTATCCGATAGAACAAACACGTGGCGTTTGCGACCGATGTCAAACTCTTCAAAGTCGCGAATGTTCTGGCCTTGAAGGCGGTCTGAATTCAACAATTTAAAATAAGAGAAGTCATCATTAACCGACCAGTCAAAACCTGAGTTTTCAAAAGGATCGAGCACGAAAGCCATCGAACCTGACAATAAGGTGGCGCCAAAGCTGGAGCGCTTGAGTCGGGCCTGAACCGCGGGGGCTTCTCGGTTGAGCCATTTGTTTTGATCCATCAAATAGGCGCGGCCTGACTGCCCCAGCAGGATGAGAGCTTCACGCTGCTTGAGTGGCGTTTGATTGAAAAAAATATTCGAGCGGCCCATGGCCATCAGGCGAGCCATTTTTTTGTAGACGGGGTGAAAGTTCACCCCAGCTGTGGAGACGCGGGCGTAGTACTCCATTTCAATCGCGTGACTGCCGCCGTAACTGTAATCACGGTCGCAACCCAAAACACTGGTGCCCAAGTAGGGACCTTGATTACAGTTGATATGGTAGTAGCCCTGCGTGTGGCGAGCTTCGTGAACAACGGTGCCGACGCGGCCCAGAGTCGAGAGCGCCGCCCAGCCATCTTGCATCGTGAAATAGCCGCCCGAGTTGTAGGCCGTGGCGTAAGGGACATCGTTTCCGCGTTCAATTCCGCGTGTCGCGGATTTCATCCACGAGTAATATTGATCAATCGGAACAAAGCCGCGGATCAAGTTGTTCGCCGGAACAGTTCCAAATTTGCCTTCTTCGAGCAGAATCAGATCATTAAAGAGCTTTTTGGTGTCGACGGTGTTTTTGCAAAGTTCCATTCCGCCAAACGAGTTCGTGTTAATGTTGAAGTCGCGCTTGAATTGATCGGCCTTGGCTTGTGGAACGCAGACAAAGTCGATGTCGTTGACTGGTAATGTGCTGCGAAGATCCGGAGTGGTTTCTTGGGCCATCGCCGATATTGAAAACAGTGAAGCAAACAAAAACGTGATCATAATTCCCCCTCTAATCCAGACTTTCGCCGGGACCCCTTACGATCCTGTGGGCGACAGGGGGAAGGCAAGATGAGCGCGATGCATTACCGCTTATCTCGAGTTCTTGCCTTTAAAGACTTCGATTTTCTCGTTGAGGTAGTTCTGAGCCCGATATTTTTTGACGTCGTTGGCAGATTCTTTACGCAAATGCATATGCGTGACCCCTTTGTCAGTTAGGCGGTTGCGCTGGGTCCCGTACAAGGTCTTTCCTTGAGGTGTGTAAAGCAGATACTTGTTGTTCTCGGGCAAGTAAATATAAAGGTCAAATTCAACGGCGGTGTCTTCCTTCAGCTCCGAGATCTCCATCTTGAGCATTTTTTCTGATGCGCTTTCTTCAAGTTTGGTGGCGGTGTCCTTTGTTGGAAAAAAGGCCATCGCAATTTCGTCACCGTCATGAATCGATTTGCGCAAGAACTCCGCTTGTTCAAGGGCCCAGTCCTCAAAAGCCACTTCTTCAATTTTCACATTCATCGAGTCTTCTTCTTTGACGATTTCGCCGTGACTTTTTAAAAATGAAAAGAGGCGTTTTTTAATTTGTTCAATCAAAGTCTGATCGACTTTGCGATTTTTTCCCAGCGCAGCGACGAGGTAGCCCGAAAATTTCTCGGACTCAACAATGATACAAGCGCAATGCGAGGACTTCTCGACTTCGGTGTAATCGTCAATGTCATCTCGAACTTTGACGGATTCTTCAAGCGCGGCCTGCGTTCCTTTGAGCATGATCGACTCAAGATCTGCATTTTTATTCCCCTCGCCCCTCTTGTACCGAGGCGCGAGCTTTGGCTTTTTCGGAACGTGCTCGGAACCCGTAATCGGGACTTGTTCTTGGCCATTGTCTGCCTGGGAAGCGTCTGCCTGGGAAGCGTCTGTGCTGAGCGGCACGCTCATGCCCGTGCCTTTTTCAGAGCGACTCCATTCAGAGCCGCCGTCATCAGGAGCCCCCTGAGGAACCGGCGGTCTTGGATGGCCCCCCTCGCCCTGTTTTGCAGGCCTGCCGGCCGGGCGATCTTGCTCCCCGGGTTGCCCGAGGCCACTGCTTTTCATGTCGCCCGACTGACCCTTGTCGTCAAAGGTGCCGCCTTCCTGTTGATCATCTTGATCGCTTGAAATCAGTTGATTGAGAGCTGCACGCGCCTGTTCAAAAGAGTTGTCGGCTTCTTCACTGCCGCCTTCGCCTTTGATATGGACCAAGCCGCCCTGAACGGAGCCCGTGTCGCCACGCGCGATTCGTTGCTTTTTTTCTTCAGCGACTTTTTCTTCGTCGAGCTTCATCTTCAAGACAATACGTTCGATCGAAGGGCCCGAAACCGGCGGGAAGAGCGAGTACTCAGCGCCCATTTCCTTGAGCGACGAAATGGCATGCCCGCCTTGAGACTCGGCAAACATAATAATTTTAACAGAAAACGCTTGCGCAAGAAGTTTTGGAAAGATCTTTACTTTTTTGTTCGGATGATCGGCCGCGATGAAGATAAACTCGGGCTTTTTTTGAATAATATAGGTCAGCGCTTCGGGCAATTTAGTACCACTGCCGACAGTCCAGCCACGATTAGTCAAGAACGCCTGCGCCTGCTTCAGCGAATCGGGTTTGATCTTGAGAATAAAAATGGAAAAGACATTTGACACTGTACCTTGATCTCCGTCACTGCCTGAATCTTTGTTGTCTAATTTCGGCTAATACTTTTTCAGAGTTCAACAGCTGTTCAAGTCGCGTTTCGAGGTTTTCAAGCAAATCATCAAAGCTCATTTTCTTTGAGCCCGATCTATTTTGAGTATCAACA
>JBKCUU010000054.1:0-4594 GCA_046318155.1 Bdellovibrio sp.
AGACCCTCTGACAACGGAAGTAGATCGCGCCGTTTCAATACTAGCACCTGTGTAGTTGAACCAACGCCCACTCCGACGCCGACTCCGACTCCGACTCCGACTCCGACTCCGACCCCGACTCCGACCCCGACTCCGGCTCCGACTCCGGCCCCGACTCCGGCTCCAACTCCGGCCCCGACTCCGGCTCCAACTCCGACCGGCAGCAGTTGTACGACCCATGATGGATATACGGGTTGGGCTCCCGACCAGCCTCGCTGCAGCCGTCCCCGAGCAGGAATGTGTTTCGGCGCCAATAACGTACAATTCTACGCCTATCAGCCGAGAATCGGCGACCTCGCCAGCTGTATGGCCTTTTGCAATGCTAACGCCCGAGCTGGATCTTGCTGTGATTTTCATCCGAGCTTTGGTTGCGGAATTGGAATTGGATACTTTGTCCCGGAACAAACCATATTTAATATGAGTGGATTTTTTTCCGCTTGCTCATCAACCTGCGACTAAACACTTACAAGAGATTCGAACAACACTCATCCTTTGGAGTCAGAAGTTTTACCCAAATCGGCGTGACCGGCCGGGTCACGATTGTATTATGGATAAGCAATTCCTATGTAAACAATAGGAGTACTACTTTCGTAAATTTTGTGAATCAGAACAAATTACCAAGAATGAGGTATCGGAAAGAGAGCGACCCAAGTCACAAAGTGACTTCAATCATTCGCAGAGCACCGCCACTCCGAATATCCGCCCACCCGCTCACCCAGCTCTCGTCTTCTTATCCACTAATTCTCCAGTCAAATACCGATGCAGCACACTTTGAATCAACGTGGTGTAGGGAATCCCAAGCCTGGCGGCCTCTTCTTTGAGCTCGCCCATGAGCTGCACATCCATTCTCATACTCAGCATCGTTTTACTCGCGTCAGCCTGAGCCTTGGCGGGGCGCTCTTTCATTTTCTTGAGGTCATAGCTTTTCTTCATAAAACTCTCTTTCTTCAGCGGAAGTTTTCCTTGCGGAGATGATTGCATCCGCAAAAACGCTCTGAGCTTCCTCAAAGGTCACGCGGTGCTTTTTATAGTTCATCTCGGACTTAAGCTCGTCCCACTCATATTTCACAAAGGCTCCCTTAGTGTATTACAAAGTATATACTTTGTCTATTTTTTATAGCCGAGGTATCTCGGCAAGTAAGCCCATGGCCCGGAGGTGCCGGAGCTGTCTAGGCGGTGCGAGCGACCGGCGACACAACGTGAGGCGGGCCTTCGGGTATAAGAGCTTCCGAAACTATCGATTGAGAGTGCTAAGTGCTTGTCTTTTCAAAACTTTTTGAACTTATCTACGGTTGAGTGAAGAGAACCCGAGAACCCGAGAACCAGAGAACCCTTAGATTTTTCTGGGGTTTTGAGTGGGGCGACCGACGGGGCTTGAACCCGCGACCCTGGGAATCACAATCCCATGCTCTACCAACTGAGCTACGGCCGCCACTGAAAGAAGCAAACGTTATAACTGAGTGGACCCGCTTCGACAAGTGAAACACCAGGAGATGCTTAAGGCCCTTGCATTTTTCGCAACTTGTTGAAAATTCTGGTCATTTTGGGGTCCCGTAGCCACGCCTTAGTAATCACAAACCGCTACGAGAGGTTGAGCCAAGCAAGGCGCCTGACTCGCCACGATCTCGAGCCGGTCTGCCCACTGGCCATCGGCATCGCACTTCATACGGACGCAGCGCACTTGCGAGAGTTCGAGCCGGCATTTTTTCTTTTCGGCTTTTGGATTGTTCTCACAAACCCAAGCGCACTCATTGAGTTTGCCTTGCGGACTTTTGCAAATGGCCCCATCTCGCACCTTTTCTTTGGCTTTTTGAACGGCCGCCGCCTGGTCTTGCTTGGCGATGCGGTCAAAAACAGACCACCACACTTGCTTGGGATCCGTCGGGCTCTTTTTCTTTTCACTCATTTTACCGCGCGCCACCCGGCGGCCCTGAAGCAAAACATCGAAGACGATCTCGCCATTTTCGATCACACTTTGAAACGTCGCTTCTTCGCCAGTTGTCAACGAGAGGGCCTCTTCGTTCTCGAGCCCGCGAAAGGTCGTACGGCCTTCGAGCACTTGAAGGTTCAGGCGACCCGCCTCGGCGTCGAGATTAAACACCAAATCAGACTCAAAATACGGATCACGTGTCAGTGGCGTTACGACGAGGCGTGGTTGAGAAGTCAAATTTTGCAAACGCATTTGCCCGCGCTCCATCTCAACGCGTTCGACGTCCCCGTTGTCCCAACTAATCACGGGCAACGACACCCGGCTATCGGGACCTACAAAGAGACGCTCATTTTTTGTCAGAGCAATCAGCACCATGGCGCCCGGCGCAGTTTCAAACGTCGCTTTTTCACGCAACAGCTGGCCCTTCGCCGGCGACTTCTTTTGTCCCCGAGAATCCGACACCGTGACTTTTCCTGCCGACGAAATCACGTAGGGTTCTTTAAACTTCGTGCTGGGTAAAGGCCTTTCCTCCGCTTGCGCGAAGTTCTGCGCTGAAAAAGTCACGTTGAAACTGGGCACCAACGCAAAGGCGATCAGTCCAAGCCCACCAATCAACAACGCACCTTGCATGACCAAACTTAGTTTTTCTTTGGACATTTTTGCATCTCCCAAATTTTCGACCAGCGCAAAAACACGGAGTACGCCGCGCCGACGGCAATCACAAACCCCTGCACCCCATCTAAAAACCCGCACTTCCAAAAATAAGTTTCGATAAACTTACTCCAAGGCTTCAAAATCAATTTAACCATTGAGAACTTCTGCCCCTTGGCCACGAGTTCTTCGGCTTGCAAAGATGAGTAACGATTGTTGGTTTCAACTTGATCCCGCAAGTCTTTAAACACCCAGTGAAGAATCGCTGATTCAAATCGTTCCTTGCGCTGACACTCAACTTTTTCGTGCACGATGGCTTCATTCCACATCGAGTGGCCCCGGTGAAACAATCGCAGCTGCCGATCGGGGTACCAGCCGCCGTGCAAAATCCAACGGCCCAGGTGAAACGATTTACGCGGCATTTCATAGCCTGTTTTCTGATCAAGTGAAGAGAATTTGGCCGAAATCTCGGCCACCAGCTCGGGTGACAACGCCTCATCGGCATCAAGGGACAAAATCCAATCAAACTTGGCGGCCCTGGACCCCATTGCCTTTTGCGGTCCAAACCCCAGCCAGGGTTGTTCAATGACCTGCGCCCCAAGAGCTCGGGCTTTGTTTTGAGTTTGGTCCGTGCTTCCGCTGTCAAGGACCAAAAACTCTGAAACCAAAGTCTCCGCTGACTTGAGGCAGCGCTCAACATTGGACTCTTCGTTCTTAGTGATGACCACCAAACTGATCGGAAGTTTCATGCTTTTGATTTTCTGGTGCCGTGATCGTGCTTGTCAAACCTTCTGGCACTTCTTACCATGACCTTGTTTACGAAAGGAGTCGGACGTGAAGCTTCAATTTCTACTTGGGACCCTGCTGACAACATTTATGAGCCTTCAGGCCCTGGCTTTTTTGGCCATTTCTGAGAGCGGTGAGATCACGCCTCCTGGTACCTTTCGCATTGGTGCAGAACCTCAGATTCGCATCAGCGATGGCAGCGGCGGTAACGTGGGCTTTTTTGTCGACTCAGCCGCTAACGATGCGTGGAGCTGGCGCGGTCAACTTGGGGCGGGCGAAACTGATTTTTGGGGTTCGGCCTCGGCTAAGTGGATCCCGATTCCTGACTTGGACTCGCAGCCTGCCATCGGTCTTCGACCAGAAATTGCGTTTGGCCGCGATGAAAGCGAGTCGTTCAGCGTGTTTCGCGTAGCACCCATGATCAGCAAAAAATTGGACACTGAAATCGGCGTGATCAACCCCTACATTGCGGTGCCGATAGGGATCTTTGCTTGGCAAGGTAAGTCCGACGCGATCTCGCAATTTGTTGTGGGCTCCGAAGGTAAGTTTGAAGAGATGCCGACGCTTCTTTTCACCGCGGAGCTCGGCATGAACATGAGCAAAACTTTTTCTTACATCGCCGGCTCTCTCTCGTTCTTTTTTGATGGATCTAAATAATGGGTTTCTTCTCTTTTCTGAATGATGATAGCGGTTTTGCAGCCGCTGATTTTTACATCGATCTAGGAACCGCGAACACCTTGGTCGCGGCTCGAGGCAAAGGCGTGATCATCAATGAGCCAACACTCATTGCTTACTCTGAAATCCGTCCGGGTAAACGTAAAGTCGTGGCTGTTGGTCTTGATGCCCGCAACAAAATTGCGGCAACACCTGGTAACTTGATCGCCTACCGCCCGCTCAAAGATGGCGTGATCGCCGATTACGAAACCACCGAGACCATGCTGCGCTCGTTTTTGTCCCGCCCTGGGATGAAGTCCATGTTTAAAAAACCCCGCATCGTGATTTCACTCCCCTACGGTGTGACAGAGGTCGAAAAACGCGCGGCGATTAACGCCGGTCTCGCCGCTGGCGCTAAAGATGTGTACTTGATCGATGAGCCGATGGCCGCCGCGATCGGCGCGGGGCTTCCGATCAAAGAACCCAAAGGCTCAATGATCATCGACATCGGCGGCGGCACGACCGAAGTGGCGG
>JBKCUU010000055.1:0-30459 GCA_046318155.1 Bdellovibrio sp.
CAAGAAAAGTGATTTTACATCGAGACAAGCATTGCCAGTACGTCGATCAAAAATCAGGTCGCCAATGTCAGAGCACCTTCGGCCTCGAAGTGGATCATGAGTAACCGCGCTTTGCGGGCGGGGATCACCAGCTGAATAATCGTCGAGCACTTTGCAAGAAGCACAACCTGCATCGGTACCGTCAACAGGCGCAGAGACGGTTTTTCTAGCTGGGTCGGAGTCTTGATCCAAGGAGACGGTCCGACAACGATGACCCTCCATGGAGCAGACCACTAAGGACCACAAGAGTCCGCTCTAACCATAGAAAACCAAGGAGTCTTATGATGAGCTCTCTACGTTTACGTCAGACCAAGTTAGTCAGGCCGGCGAGTTTATTGCCGATTGGTCAGGCGATGCTTTGCGGGCTCCGCTGGAGGGAATGCGGGATCCTAGGTCTGCCGAGGCAAAACGCTACCTCCTCATGTCATAATGAACCAAAAAAAGTGACCTCCTTGAGTCACTGTCAAAATCTTAGACGCCCAAATCCCGTTCTTATTTTACAGGCTGATTTCAGGGGTGGCATCTTTTTCGTAAGGGCGGTCGGTAGGTGCCGAGCCATCGAAAGGGATTTATATGCGCTTGAATTTCAATTCTCTGATCGCATTCTCGCTGCTTCTCGTTTCAACGTCCGCGTTCGCCCAAAGCGTGCAGACCGGGAACTGGTACACGGCCGAAAAAGAATTTTCCCTGAAACCCTCGGATGCGATCGGTATCGATGGCCACGCCTTAAGCGAGCTGATTGGTCGCGACTACAAAGTCCTCCGCGGAACTGATATCAACATTGTGAATATCGATGAACAAAACAAGAAAGTTGAAATCGCCTTCAATAACGAGGGACAAGATCCTTTGAATAAAGAAAAACTCCCCTTCTCGTTGACCGTTGATATGCGCGACTTGGATCCCGCGATCTTAAGTCAAATCCATTTCGATGAATCCGATGCGTTTCCAGATGACGACGAAGAGCAGCTCTCGGGAGTTGATGAAATCCTTGAAGTCGCGCGCAACGGACGCCGAGGTGCTCGGGTTGGGGTCCGAAATGGTGTCACTCGACCTCGCACTTCGGTGAGCCGCGCCAGCGGGAAAGCGGCTGGACGCGTGATCCGTGTTTTTGGCCGAGGTGGCATGACAATGTGCTTAGCTGAAGTGCGCGTCAACGCAAAATCGATCTGCGGACAAACCATGCCGACAATCTCTCGCGCAGCCCTCGGTTACGAAGCCTACCAGGCGGCTGGATGGAGACGCGTTTCGTACAGCCCCGATACAAACCCTGTTTGCACCGCTTGCTTTTGGGGCGGTGGACGAACAGATTGTGGTGGTCAAGCTTGCGGTCACGCCGCTTTAAAGATCCGCGATGGTGCTTGGATTGGCGCTGGCATCCGAACGCCTCCTGAACTTCCAGATCAGAGCGGTTGCACACGCAGCGTTCGCGGCAAAAAAGTCTGTCGTGTTCCCTACGTGAGACACGGTTGCTTGGTCGCCCCCGGTCACTAAATCAGAATTACATTGATTGCAAAAGGTCCAAAATCTCGGGGGCCTTTTTTAGATTGTGTTTCGCGGCGAAGATCATTTCGATCGCTTTCTTTTGTGTCAACTTACCTTCGCCCATCCGCTGACAAGCGAGGCCTTCAATTGGATCTGTGATTTTGTAAATGGACTCATGCTGAGGCCAGAGATTATCTGCCTGATTGCTGCCCCCGGCGCAAAGCGGGATCAGGTGGTCGATCTTAAACTGCGGGCGCTGCTTCTTTTCAATGCGAAAACCCAGTTTGTCATTGTAGTCCTGGATGATCTGCATTTTTTCTGATGTTTCAACATCACGCTTACAATAAGGAATGTGCTCTTTGTAGCGATAGCTATCGGGAGTCGTACAATACGACCCGGGAGTCAAAGTGCGGTCGGGACCAATTGGAAAACGGCCGCCTTCTGCTTGTGCAAAAACTTGAACCGAAGAGACCAGGACGGCGAAGACCATCAAGACGTACGATTTCATAATTCCCCTATTAGTCACCCATTTACGGCAGGTGGTAGAAACGCCAGACCCTATTTCCGGCTTATAACTGGAGCACGCCTTGGTGATACGAAAGAGCTCCCCCCTCCGGCAACAAAAATAAAATTTGCCAGGGATGTCGAAGTTCGGGCCTTGCGCTTAAGAGGCTTTCGGCCTAGCGTTTGAGTCCATGGTTAAGTTGCTGATTCCTCTTCTTTATTTCGTGTTTTCGCTCCCCCTTGCGGCGCTGGCGAAAGACAAAATCGAGGACCTCACACGGCTCGATGTTTTGCAAGAATCTCAGTCCCTTCACCCCGGGCAGCTCACCCACATCGGATTTCAGGTCCATCTGCTCAAGAAGGGTTGGCACACCTACTGGAAGAACCCCGGCGATGCCGGCGCTCCGCCTAAACTCAAAGTCAGTGCAAATCTTGCCGGGATTGAGGTCGGCGAAATTTTGTTTCCGACTCCGCTTCGCATCGAAACAAAGACACTCGTGTCATTTGCCTACAAAGATGAGGTTTTGTATTTAGCGCCCCTTCGGATCCCAAAGTCCGTTTCTCCAGGTCAACGTTTGAACATCACGGTTGATTTCGAATGGCTGATTTGCCTTGAAGTTTGCATCCCCGCGCATGAAAAGCATGAGCTTAGCTGGGAGATCAGGAGCGAAGCTCGCATCGTGCCCGGCCCAAATGCAGGCCTGTTAAAACATGCGATCTCGGCTCTTCCTGTTCGCCGCGGGGAGCAGGGCGAGCTGGATGAAAAATTGGTCGGACGCTTTCAAGGACTGCCGGGCAAGGTTCAATTTGTCGATTTTTTTGCGGCCCCTGACTCCGCACTTCTTCTGAATAAACCCAAAGGTGTTATTCGCGGCCCCGAGGCCGAAATCCAATTCGTCAAAGCTGAGTTTGCCGAGGGCGCGCCCAAAGCTCGCGGCCTTCTGGTGGTCGAAAATACTCAAAAGCAACGATCAAGTTTTGAATGGTCACCTGAACCACGTTGGTTCGAAGCCAGCGTTCTCAAGGCAAAGCCTGGATTTCAAATTTGGATGCTGATCCTCGCCTTTGCCGGCGGTTTAATCCTGAACCTCATGCCTTGTGTGCTTCCAGTCCTTTCACTGAAGCTGCTTTCACTCAGCAAACAGACCAACTTAAACCGCTCGCAAATTCGCTTCGATAACTTGAGTTATACGGCAGGCGTCGTCCTGAGCTTTGTCTTGATGGGCCTCACCTTGCTCGTGCTCCGCGAAACGGGAGAAAAACTGGGCTGGGGCTTCCAACTCCAGTCGCCGTTGTTCTTAGCTCTCATGGCCGTTCTCTTTTTTGTGATCGCACTTAATCTCATCGGTGTTTACGAATTTGATCTCGTCAATCCCAATTGGGGTTCAAGACATCTCAAGCACCCCGCGCTGTCGTCGTTCTTTACAGGCGTGCTCGCCGTCATCGTGGCGTCGCCTTGCACCGCTCCTTTTATGGGCGCGGCCCTCGGGTACGCCCTCTCGCAACCAGGACCCGTGTTCATTTTAGTTTTTGTCTGTCTCGGTCTTGGGCTCTCGTTTCCGTATTTGTTGTTTGCTCTTCAGCCCGGCTTTGTTCGGTTTTTGCCCAAGCCGGGAGCCTGGATGAAAACCTTGAAAGAACTCATGGCGTTTCCGATGCTGCTGACGGCACTATGGGTCTTGTGGGTCCTGGCTCAGGTGGGCGACTCCTTCGCCGTCACGCTCACGCTTGCGTTGATGGTCGGACTGGCCTTTTGCTTTTGGCTCCCCTCCCGGCGTCTGGCCTGGATCCTGGCGGCTTTGCAAGTTTTGAGCTTTATCGCTTTTTTTGATTTCTCAAAACTAGGGACCCAATCGGCAGCACGTGATGCCGCGGACAAAAGCCGTCTTTGGCAAACTTTCGATTCCCGTCAACTTGAAGCCGAACGCTCGCAAATTTATTTTGTGAACTTTACGGCGGACTGGTGCCTCACGTGCAAAATCAACGAACGCACCATTTTTCAAGCGACAAGCCTACAAGAATTTTTTCGCGATCAGAATGTGGCTTTGATGCAAGCCGATTGGACTCAGCGAAATCCCGAAATTAGTGATTTCTTGGCCCGCTATGATCGCATCGGTGTCCCACTCTACCTTGTTTTCCCCAAAGGTAAGGGTGCACCGATCATCTTGCCTGAACTCATCACCGAAAATTTAGTTCGAGACGCAATCAAATCCATTCAACAAGGAGAAACCCGATGAAACGTATCGCAATCTTAATGAGCCTCTTCATGATAACAGGCTTAGCGACTCCCAGCTTTGCCGCGACGGCCGAAATTGGAAAAGCCGCCCCTGGCTTTAAACTCACCGGCGCCGATGGTAAAGAACACTCGCTCTCACAGTACAAGGGCAAAACAGTTGTCCTCGAATGGTTCAACAACGAGTGCCCCTACGTAAAGAAGCATTACGACGTCGGCAACATGCAAAAGCTGCAAACCGAAGCGGCCGCAAAAGGCACCGTTTGGCTAACGATCAATTCTTCGGCTCCAGGCAAGCAAGGCCACCTCACGACAGACGCTGCGGCCAAACTTCGCACCGAACGCAAAATGGCAAACACCAGTCTCTTGCTTGACCCTAAGGGCACTGTCGGCAGTCTGTACGGGGCTAAAACAACGCCGCACATGTACGTTATTGATCCCAAAGGGGTTTTGGCTTATGCCGGCGCCATTGACAGCGATTCTTCGGCAGATCCTAAAACCATCGCGGGCGCAAACAACTATGTGAGTGAGGCATTGGCCGCTGTAGCGGAAGGTAAAGCCGTCAAAACGACGACGACAAAACCCTACGGCTGCTCTGTCAAATATGAATAATCAGATCTGATTAAAAGTTTCATCCGAAGACATCAGTCAGGACCGCTTTAATTTTAGACCATGAGGTGATTTCGGCGCTCTTATCCGAGCGTCCGAAGTCTTCAATCTGAGAGTCCATCGCTCCGTAGCGCATCGAAACAACATTCACACTCGAAATTGACTCATGAGACTTTAAAACACGGTCAACGTGTTTTTCTCAACGACGGATTTCACTGCGAAGCAAACCTGCTTGCTTTGCATCCCGCGAGAGACGATCGGTCGGTGCGTAATATCGAAAGTCCGTCGTGAGCGGCTTTGAACTTCCAATCGTCAAAGTGGACTCGGCTTTGACTAGCAAGGCCAGCGCATCCCACTCAAAATTACCTTGATGCTTTTGTTGATCTTCCTCGCCCATGTTCTTAACATTACTCGCGTATTCAACGTACTGGCGAAGCTCGACCGACCAAGCTTTATTCACATTGTAGACCAACCCAATGGCGTTCAATGAGGTGAGCGGGGCCTCGTATTTGAGCTGCTGTTAGTCTTGAATCAACATCAAATTTTCAGAATGAAGGTTTACTTTCCAACGTTTGGGGGAGGCTCCGACCAGATCCATCGTGTCTCGCATTTGCGCGGCACCGGCAGGATTTGAATCTTGGGCGACCTGAGCGAAGGCGAGAGTTGAGCAAGACATGATCAACGCAAGACTGACGGCAAACACTTTCAAACAGAAGCTCCTTGAGAGCGGCGATCTTTTCGCTCTGAAAAGCCTAAGTCAACCAAATTGCCGGCTTTGCAAAATTTTAAGAGTTCTGCTGGTTCAAATAGCCTATCATATCTGAATAACGGCCTCATCACTTTAGGATTACTTATGCGGATTTTCATCCTCTTGTTTCTGGGATTAGCAGCCTGCTCGTCAATGCCGCTGGTGCCACTCCCAATCTCGTCGGAGAATCAAAGTTTTTTGAGCTCCTTTGACAAAATCAATGCTCAGGCCTTTAAAGACCTGAGCCGCGGGCAAGACCTCGAACAGGTTTCGATTTCATCCTACATGTTTGTCGTCGGTCGCTACAAATCCAAGCTGGCCAATCAGTTTCAAATTGCTTTCGAAGATTTTGAATACAAAGACCTGACTCCCTATCCCGGGACCTTTGTCGTTTGCGCCTATTCAACCCGCCGTAATCTGGTGATGTGTGACAACGTGGCCTGCGAGGGGATCGAAAATGCCGCAACCATCGTGGGGACCCGAGATGAACCCTCAGTCGGCGCCCAATCTTTGGCTCAGATCAGCAGCTGGCGCGGCTCCTTTAAACCCAAACCTTGCAGTCCAAGCCGCAGCCGTTCGAGCACAAGCCCCGGGACCTGACGAACTTCTGATCACCCTTGCATTGATTTCTGAAGGACCAATCGCGGCGGGCTGACTTTTTAGGATTGTGTTAAAAAGTCCTATGCTTAAACACCTTCTGTTTTCTTTTTTGGCCCTAGCCTTCCTCGCTTCGTGCGCGAAGAGCGAAAAGAGTGAGGGGGCTGAAGCCCGCACGTCTCAGGCCATCTCGCATATGGAACGCGGTGAGTACGATCTAGCCATCGAGATCTTGTCAGAGCTTCGAGTTGCCCACCCCGAAGATTCAAACCTATCATTGCATTTAGCTTCAGCTTTTGCCGGCCGAGCCGGACTCAAAGTCGAAAATTACTGGGGCTTTGTTGTTGGCTACAAAGGCGTTTTCAAAAAAAATACCGAAGGGCTGACCCCGCAGAGCTTGCCGCAAATTGATCTCAAAGGCTTTGAAAGTCAGGCTGGCCCCGAAGTCCGCGGGGCCGTCAAAAATTTTAATCAGAATCTCAAAGAGTTTTTCAAAATCAAACAAAGACTCGATCAAGTCCCCTACCTTAATGCTCAGAAGCGAAAAGATCTCTACCGGGGCCTGGACGTCATCAAAGAACATCCAACGCCGGGGGGACGCCTGTACCGCGCTGTTCTCGGCGTGGTCATCGCACGCTCGACCATCATCGACACCTCACGCTCCTTGGAGGTTTGGTCAAAAAGTGGCCGCCGCCTCTGCGGCCCTGAGTTTCGCTTGCTCGCGGACTGGGTGGGCTTTTCAGTTCAAATCTTAGCAGAACTCGCGGGCGATCTTGCCCATGCATTTCCCAAAGATAAAACCCAGCTTTTGAAGGCCGAAGTCGAACTCAGCAGGGCGGCGAAAGTCACTCGTGAACTCATGGGCCAAACACGGCAAGGAGCTGCCCTGTGCGCGCGGCCCTAATTCTGACTTCAGTTCTCATGAGCACTCACCTTTCTGCGCTCGGGTTTGAGGCTCCCCGGGCAATGGCGACGGGCGGCTCCAGCTTTCTAATGCAGAACTTAGGCCTCATGTGTTTTGGTTTTGATCTGGCGGCCGACACGCTCCCTTGCAACCCCTCGTTTATCGCGATGAAGCGCGAAGGACGACTCAAAGCCAGCATTTTTCTAGGCAACAATGTCAGCTACACCCAAGAAGCCTCAGATTTGCTCAATGAGCGCGCCAGCGAAGAGACCATCCGCCATTTATTTTCAGAGCAAGACCGCTCTGAATTTGAAACAAATCTCGAGGCCGGCTACTGGGGCCAAACCTGGGGGGCGGCAATCTCTCCCGTGCGACTCAATTACATGACAACCTTTCGCAACCCCGCTCTACCTGAGATCACTTTATTTGCGAGCCAAGAAGAATCCGCACGCCTGCAGTTTGGGACCTATCTTGGTAACGACCTTTTTACTGGCGTTCAGCTGCGCGCCGTTCACCGTAAATTTATCTCCAAACAATTTTTTTTGACAGATGCTCTCGCCAACGATGGTGATCGCTTCTTTGAGACCGACAACCAGAGCATTCTTTATATCGAACCTGGTTTGCTCTACGCTCCCGAAAATCACAAATGGAACCCGCTGCTCTTTTTTAACATCGTGAACTTTGGCCTTGTCGACAAAACTCAAGATGCTTTTCCGATGCGCCCACAATACCACATCGGATCCTCGGTCGCGCTTGATGTTGGATTGGGGCGATGGGGCGTTGGGATCGACCTGGCTTGGGACAACAATGTGACCAGCGCCCTCGAGCCCCTAACGGCCGCGAGCTTTTACGAATTCGGAATTCTAAGACTCTTGGGACACATCAGTGAGCGGTCAAACAGCGTGGGCTTTCAGGTCTCATCGGTGTTTTTTAATATCGGCTTAGCTTCGCAAGCCAAAACCGTCGATGATGGCTGGGACAACAAGATCACGGACCGACGCCTGTACTTGCTCTTGGGGGCCGAAATATGAAGTTCATCTTGATCGTTTTCTTGTCGCTGTCTGGCCTTCAAGCCTTGGCGAAGCCTCGAAAAAGCCTTCAAGCCTCGGATTGGGACTCGTTTCAATCGGCCATCCTGGAGAGCGAACTTGAAGATCGCAAAATCGGTTGGAGCTACATCGCTTCGGGCGTGCTGGTCACCTTGGGCGGCATCGTGGGAGCAAGCTCAAGTGGCGACTCTTCAAGCAAGCTTATTTATGGGTTGTCACAAGGTTTTGGTGTGGCGGCGACTGGTTACGGAACGGCCCGTCTGTCGATCGGCAATGACTACAATTCTTTTTACGATTCTATCGAAGGCTCGTCGTTGTCAAAAGATCAGAAAAATTCCTTGGTCCGAATCTTTATCGAGAGCGAACGTGAAAAACGCGAAGCGATTCGCAAAATTAGCATTGCGACTCACTCAGCGATTGGAGTCTTAAATCTTTACTCGGCATCGCGAGAACAAGACAAAGATGCAAAAACCGCTTTGCAATTTTTGGCTGTTGTGAACTTTGCCTTTGCCATCGGGTACGCATTCTAAATTCAAACAAGGCTGTTAATACGATTGCTTACCTGTGTTCAAAGCTGGTCGCCGAGTTTTTGCAGCTTCTTGGACTTCGATGAGAACGCTCGTAATCTGATCTTGCACACCCAAGATTTCGGCAATTTTAGAGAGCCAGTAAACAGGCACTTTTGAAGGAGACTTGAGCAACTCATCAATCACAATGTCGGGAACCAAATGCCCGAGCAACAGGGGTCTGAGGTCCCGGTTCACCGGACTGGCTTGCAAAATTTGGCTGATTTTTTCGTCAAGGTGTCCAGACATCTTGAGGCCCCACTTATAACTCAAAATTCTAGTCAGCTTATGGTTTGGAGTCAAGCTTCATGCCAACATGACAACTCGGGGCCTGATCCAAAGATTACAGAAAACGGGGCTGCCTCTTGTGGAAAAACAGCTCGCGTGAGACTTAACTCCCTATGAAAAACATCTTATTTGCCTTGGTTCTTTTGTCGTCGGTGATGGCCAACTCCCAATCCACGGAGCGCGATTTTAGAGCCGAAATCAGTACCGCCTTGTTGATCCAAGACCTCGATCTGTCGCAACCAGCTCGTCTGACCCGAGTTGACCTCAGCTCAGACTCAGATGCCGACTACGTTTCGATTCGGCTCGAGCACCCACGTGCAGGTCAAATCAATTTGCTGCTTAGAGGTCCGACCGGCTTTATGAGTGCAAATCACCGTTCGCTCAGATCACTGCTTCTTGTCTCTGGTTTTTTTACCGGTAAAGAAAGCGTGCGACTCTTGGAAGCGATTCCTCGCACCGTGATTGTTGGGTATCAATATCCTTACAAAGCCGACGATTTTGCTCGAGATCCTGCCTTGATCGCGCAGTTCCTACGTCAGACTCCCGGGCAAATAGCCCTCGCCTTGCAGTGGATCTCGGGACAACCCTGGGCCGCGCCCAAAGGTTTAATCACAGCTGGTGTGAGCCTCGGCGGACTTATTCTTCCCACGGCTTTGCACATGGCTCAAAAAATGAACGTGCAGATCCCTCGCACCGTTTTTGTTTGCACGGGCGCCCACCTCACTCCCATTTTGGAATCGTTGCTGCGCCCCTCTCTCGGAAACGCCAAGGCCCGCCAAATCGCCATGGGTGTTGCCAACCTCACCGCCTTGCACGATCCCAAGCTGCATTTGCCCTATCTCAAAGGCTCATTTTTGAGTATTCGGACCGACCGAGACCAAGTCATTCCCGAGAGTTCGACGCTTTTGCTTGAAGATCTCTTACCCGTCGTGACCAGCGTCGTGCTGCCAGGGCCCCACATCAACCCCGACCAAACAGAAGTCATTCGCCAAACGCGCGAAACAATTCTGCGTTGGCTAAACCCAGCACCTTGAAGGAGCACAAAATGCAAAAATCCGAATCCACAAATAGCAATCAGACCGTCAGCACAAACGTGGGCATAAAAGGCGTGATTCTTTCCGCGACGTCGCGAGAGAACCTCTGCGAGCGTTTTGGCTGCTCATGGACAAGGCTGATCGAATTCCTTGAGACCGAAGAACTACTTTCGGACAAAGACGTCAGCCTCAAACTTCTTCAACTCCAACGCGAACGCATTCACTAGGGTACAGCCGTCCGGCCGGCACCTCAAAACCCGTGCCGCCATTTTGCAAAGTCCTTGACCCAGAGGCGCAAAATGACCGGCGAGAACCTTCAAATTCAACCTAACGCAAAAGGACTGCTCGTTTGGGCAGCATTTGCCGTTTTGACTCTTTCAGCATGCGCGAAAAATGGCTACAACACGAAAAGTTTACCAAACGAAACTCCCGCGATCCCTGCACCGGTTGGCCCTGGAGAAAAACCCCTTGTTACAGCTCCCCCCGAGGCTTCAAGACGAACGGAGAAAATAGAGCCGCCGGCGCCGGAAAAAGCTGAACGAAATGCGCCGCCGCCGCCGGCACCACCGCCGCAGGCAAGCCTTGAACGAAATGCGCGTCCTCCCAATTCGGCTCGGCTTGACACCAACCCTGAACCTGAATTTGATCCCCCTTATCGCCCTCGCGAGCCGGCTCCTCCGCCTGCGCCGAATTACCGACATGAACCCCTGTCGTGGGAGTCGGTTTCAAAACCTGAGCGCAAAGGATGGTCGAATTTTGTGCACCAAGAGGTTGAAAAAAATTTCGAAATTTTGGACAAGGCACGAGACACCGAAAGATTTTGCCGACGCTATGAATCTTTAAGTCGCCCGGCGCGGATTAACTTTTGGGGGATGCTGATTTCTCAAATGGCTTTGCACGAGAGCAGTTGGAATCCAACCTTGAGCGTTCTTGAAACGACGATGGGACTGGACAAGACCACCGGCAAGCGCGTCTTTAGTGAGGGTCTTCTTCAACTGTCGTATCAGGACATGACTTGGACCAGGCGCTGTAAGTTTGACTGGGAAGCCGATAAAATTTTAGGTCAACGAGATCCCAGAAAAACGATTCTTGATCCCTACCGCAATCTCGAGTGCGGCATCGAGATTATGACACGGCAAGTTCGCAGACACCGCCGCATCGTGATGGAGAACAATGTCTACTGGGCTGTTTTACGTGAAGGCGGAAAATACAATAAAATTCCGGCCATCGCGATGGCAGTTGCGATACACCTGAAGGCCTGCAATTAAGCCAGGCCTTCGGGACTTCTTAGCAGCCCGAACCTTCCATGACAATTTCATGCATCACGCGGTTTTGCGTGTCGATGATCATGAGTGATGGAAAAATCACTCCGCACTGAACCGCACCCTTAGGGCTTACGCCGTAACGAACAGACTTGATCGAGCGCAGGACTTGAAAAGCCCGTTTAGTTTTGAGCATGCCCTCAGCAAATTTAATTTTATCGGCATCGGTCTGGTCGCCCTCTTCAAGAGCCGTTTCAAGCGCGCCTTCGATGTAGCTCTCACGCAGAGCAAATTCACGGAGCATGTCTTTGGCCTCACCAGGAGTCACTGTGTGAGTACTCGAACCCTCCGCAATCGAGGCGATCAAATCAGCCGCTGCGGCAATACGCTCAGCAATTGCAGGGGCTTTCGCCCTTGTTTGTTCCAGGCATCAGTAATGCCTTCGCTCAAAAAAGAGAAAGACATAATGAAATATTATAGATGCGTATTACGCATGATTACGGAGGGACGGACCAGACCCGGATCACGCGAAACTCGAACTTAAAATATATTTTGAATTAGAATAAATGCACGTTGAGCTTCGCCCCGCTTTTAATGACGAGGGCAGCGGCCTTGGCTCTGGCACTTCATCAACAGGCCACGAAGATCCATCAGCTCACCCAACGTGTTTTCGAGCTCGATATCAAAGCCGTTGGCCTTGGCACCTTTTTGCGCGATCGCAACATATCTTTGAACGTTGCGAAATTGACGGGTGTCGTATTGGTGGTTGTCACCATCTTGCATCGAGATTTTACGACCCAAGTTTTTTTGAAAACGTTGACGCTGATCGTGAGCCTTGGCGCGAGCGCCCGAGAAGCTCTTCCAGCATTTCACTTCGCCCACCAAGACGGCGTCTTGAGAACGCTTGTCAAAGATGACAACATCAAGCTCACCAATCGTGCGGCTGCTATCTCCATAAACGATTCCATTGACGATGTCGTAATCTTTTGCGGGGTAGATTTTTTCAAGCTCGATCACGGCTACTTTTTCGCAAACCATACCGATGATGTCGTAATTCGCACCTGACTCTTTGAGCTCTTCAAAAAGCTCAGAAACAGGAGCCGCTGACACGAGGTTTGAAAACGAAAATACCAAGAGAAAAAGCGACATGCTTTTCATAAAAAACGTCCTCCGTAGACACTCATTTACGGCGAGTGGTAGAAACGCCAGGCCCTATCCCCGGCTTATACTTAGAAACCTGGCCCACGAGATAAACGAGATCTTAACAAGAGGCTAGCGACTTTTGTGCGTTGTGCGTCAAGACAGGCGCGCCCGAATCCACGAAACCACGGGGGCTCTCGGTGATAATGCTTGCCTCTCACAATCATGATATCATTTTGATCAAAGATTTTGCCGGTATCAACACTCGACCCCACCCGTTGGATCAACCATGAAAATCCGTGTCCCGTTAAAGCAAGAAATTAAGCGCCTCAGTTATTTGTTTGTCTTACTCTATCTTGCAACGATCGCTCTTCTTGCAGGCCTTTTTGTCTTGGGTCATCACAACGATCAGGTCCGGCTTGCCAGCTCTTATTCGAGGGCCTCGAAAGACAGTCTTATTACTCTCGATTTGCGCCAGGCAATTGTGATCCTCAATCCAGCCTTGCAAGATGGCTTTACGGCCATCGCAATTCGCGACCACCGCGAGACGTTAAGAGCGGGTCTTCCCAAAGAATCGGCGCTGGAAGACTCGGGTGATCCCTTTGACGTCAGAATCCGCATGAACATTCAAGTGGGTAATTCCGGCACCGCTGCAGAAACGATTGCGATTTTGGATTTTCACTACTCGATTTTGACCCAGCTCTTGTTCGCCGCGATCGCCTCGCTGCTGATGTCAGGGGTTGTTTTTTTCTTTTTTAGGCGCGGTATCCGCAACCTTGAACGCAAACATTTTGATGATCTTGAAGCCCAAAAAACAGAACTCCTGGCGTGGGTCGCTCTGCAGGTCTCGCATGACATGAAGAGTCCCTTGGGAGTTTTAACGACGCTGGCCCAAACGGCAGGACCCGGGCTTCCCGAACCGGACCGGCAGAAGATCATCGAGGCCTCGAAGCGAATCTCTGACATTACTGGTGATCTCCTGAGTAAAGCACGCGGCCTGAGTCAGCCTTTGGCCGCGCCTGTGGCCAGGTCGCACATGCGTGAGCTTCACATCTCAGATTCGATGAACCGCATTACGGCCGAAAAAATTGCCGAGTACAAAGGCCGAGCCGGCCTTGAAATCGAAGCCTACATCCCAACTGACATTACAGTTTTGTCACGACTGAGTGAGAAAGAGCTGGGCCGAATTATTTCAAACATGGTGAACAATAGCGCCGAAGCCTTGCCTGAGGGTGGTTTGATCAAAGTCGTTCTTCGCGAAAACAAAACCAATGTGAGCGTTCAAGTTTCTGATGACGGCAAGGGGATGACGTCCGAGATTTTAGAAAAGGTGGCAACGGGCGGTTTTTCGAATGGCAGCGGGCATGGACTGGGACTCAGTCATGCGCGCGCCGCGATCGAAGAAGCGGGCGGAAAGCTCGACATTATTTCAACCCCGGGTGCTGGAACCATCATTACGATTCAACTACCCAAGTAAGCAGGGGCTTTATTTTAAGAGGGCACTTCAAGTTTGTCGCGCTTGTCGCGCTGCGCAGTCTTTCTCATGAGCCGTGATGGTGGGAGTGCCAAAGCAAATCACTCTTGCTAGACTTTTCAAAAGTGGGCTCGATAACTGTCGTCCTCGTCATGATGTTCATCACTCGAGTCAAGGCCCTGAAGAGCGGACAAATCCCCATGGATTATTTTCGAACCTACTCGATGACCATCGACATTCCCGCCGCCGCTCTCCAGGCCCAAAATCACTTCAAAAATCTATTCAAGGTCCCCGTCTTGTTTTATGCCGGATGCCTGACGGCGATGAGCTCTTTTTACTCTCCAAGCGCTTCGCGAACTTGAGAAAAAAGAACGGCGTCGTCTGGCGCTGGGCTTGGCGCGACCTGATTCAACAAGAGCTCTGCGGGTGTTCGCATGTTATCAACGGCACGTTTCATATCCGCGAGGATCCTCGTCTTTTCATCGACAAGAATAGCTTGTTGAATTTCGCCGACAAAATCACGTCCCATGGCATACCCTTGCTGACCAACAAGTCGCCCCGCATGCTGCTCATAATACGAATTCGTTGGCCATTCTCCCGGGTTTTTTGATAAAAGAAAGCATGAAGAACCAATCAATTTTTATTTTTGTGCTTCCACTTTTTTTGAGCCTTCAAGGATGTCAATCCATGCCAACAAATCTGCCTCCTCAGCCCACGGTCGAACATGTCGAAATTCCCCGCTTTATGGGAACCTGGTATGTGATTGCGACAATCCCAACGATGTTCGAAACAGGCGCCCACAATGCCGTCGAAACCTACACGTGGAATGAATCTGAAAATCGCGTCGACGTCGATTTTAGATTTCGCAAAGATGCTTTTGACGGAAAAGAAAAAGCCATTCCACAAAAAGGTTTTATTTACAATCAAACCACAAAAGCCGAATGGCGCATTCAACCGTTTTGGCCGTTGAGCTTTGCCTATCTGATCGTCGACCTTGCGCCGGATTACTCGGATACCATCATCGGCGTCCCCAACCGCAAATATGTTTGGATCATGGCACGGCAGCCGCAAATGCAGGCCGACCGCTACCAGGCGCTCGTGACTAAGGTTCAAACTCTGGGGTACGACATCTCGAAGCTGATTCTAGTGCCGCAGCAACCATTATCCGAACGGCAAAAATAAGCGATCGAAATGAGATGGTCCCGGCCTGAAGATCTCGAGCCAGGGCTAGTGCGGCTGCTGAACAAAAAGAAAATAGTCTTTTTCGTTGTAGCGACGAGCAAAGAAGTAGAGCTCGTTGGGTTTTTTCATTTTTCGCTTTGATTCACGAATCGCCAAAGGAATGAGGCACTCGGTCGTTGTCAGGCGCTTGAGATTCTCGCAGGCCTCGGGCACGAGCTCCTGACCCGTAAACGGGACCCAAGTCAGCGTAAAAAAAGGCCGCCCTAGCGGACGCAGCTTTTGATCAATAAACGGATTGGCCCGAAGCTCGTGCGCCTGAGCCGAATTGACCAGGAGCCAACAAGGTGCGGGGCATTGACGAAGCTGCTCGAGTGTCAAGGCTTCGGCATCTCGAAGGACCGTCACCGTTTTATTAAAAGTCCCCTCGTACCTGGCCCGAGTGAGCGCCATGGTTGCCGTCGCTTCACCAGACTCGGGAGTCACGCCCCAGAGAATGTAGTCGGCATTTTTGAATTCTGAGTAAAACCGAGTCACAAGTCCGTAAGCAATGTTTTGATGATCGGGACTAATCATCGACGGCGCAATCAAGGGCTCTGATCGCATACTAACGCCTCCGATGGCCAGGTAAGCCATGCACGCCGAAACAATCAGAAAGCCAAAAACAAGAAGTGCCCAGACCTTTTTCATGGGCCGAGGTCTAACACCCGATTCGTGATTTGTGAATCAGACGGCGCGGCAAAAGTCGATGCCCCCTGTTAGCTGGCAATTTTATAAAGGGTTCCAGGGCCCGCACCGGTCTTCTCAAGGCGAAACTGCTGGACACCCCAAGCATCCAAGCGCTTAAAGGAGGTGACCGAGATCCCGAGCGTTTTCGACGCTTCGGCCGAAGTAAAGTATTGTCCAGGGCGATAAACTTGACCCAACTCAAGCAGCCGAACAGACTCAGCGCTCGGAGCCCCGTGGGCTAATGCAATGCGAACTCCAAAAACTCCTGTGATCTTGATCGAGTAGTGACCCCTGTCTTCAACAATTTCGATCGGAATTTGATGAGCCTCAAGCCATTCGCGTGTTCGCCAGATGAGCTGGTGCACCCGGGTCACTTGCGCATTCTTTCAATGAGGGATGGGCAGCAAGGAAACGCAGCCGATTACACTCTCCCGTTAAGCTTATCAGCCTCTGCCACGGCTGCGGCACCCGAATAAATGCAATCCCTAGCTACCAGCTGCAAGCGCGGCACTGGCGACGTGATGATGACCTGCCCGCGCAGGCGTTTTCGAGCAGCAATTTGACTGGTCGCTCTGAACGCCACTTGACTTGCCCCGGTGCGGGCTTCCATTCTGCCGGTATAAAAACATTCTTATTGGAATTTGAGTGTTCCCGAAACAAGCTCACTTCATGTCAAAACTCAATCTTGAAAAAATCAATCCGTCTCAATACCCCCTCGTCAAAGATAAAGAAGAGGCACTTAAACTCACGGACGGTCTTCAAAAAGAACTTTACGACCTGCTTTATCTGATGTTTGCGCATGGTCACTACTCCTTGCTCATTATTTTTCACGGCATCGATACGGCTGGCAAAGATGGCAGCGTGCGGCATATTTTTTCGGGCGCAAACCCCCAGGGGCTTCGGGTGTTCTCATTTAAAAAACCAACAGATGAAGAGCTGCGCCACGACTTTTTGTGGCGTTGTCATCGGCATACACCCGAAAGTGGCTTGGCCACCATTTTTAACAGGTCCTACTATGAAGAGGTCACCACAGTCCAAGTTCACCCCGAACTTCTTAAACGACAATTCATTCCAGACGAACTCTTGAAGAGACCTGATTTTTTTCAACGGCGCTATCAGCGCATTAATGATTTTGAACTGCTGCTCTCCGAAAAAGGCACGATCGTCGTTAAGTTTTTTTTGCACATTTCAAAAGACGAACAAAAAGAGCGAATTGATGCTCGCCTTGCAGACTTGAGCAAAAACTGGAAGTTCTCGGTCGACGACGTCAAAGAGCGTAAGCTTTGGGACAAGTACATGATGGCATTTCAAAAAATGCTCAAAGCCACATCGACAACGCATGCCCCGTGGATTGTCGTTCCGGCTGATAACAAATGGTATCGCAACTACATCATCTCGAAAACTTTGGTCGAAAACCTCAAAGAACTGAAGATGAAATTTCCTAGAGCCAAAAATTTGAGGCAATCTGACCCATTTCCTTAAAACGTGGGTTCTTCTGACCCTTGTTTGCCTCAGAGCGCGAACCTGTTCGACTTCGATTCGGGCCACTCTTTGCAACGTCAGCGACGCGACCTCAACTTAAACTCAATGGAGTCTCATGAAAACTTACGTTGTCTGGCTCAATTCAAAGAATGCACAGATTTTTAGGCTCGATCCAGCTGGTGTCGACAAATTGACCGTCACGAAAAAGGTCAAGGAATCGAGGCATCCACAGTATGTTGAAGACAAAGATTTGGGCTCTTCCGAGTTTTATCGCGATGTGACGACAAATCTGAAAGAGGCGGATCAAATTCTATTGATTGGCCCCGGGCTCGCGAAAAATCACTTTCAAACTTATCTAACGACTCATCAAACCCACACCTTGGCCAAAAAAGTCGTCGGTCTCGAAAAGTTTGAAAGCGATAAGCATAAATCGGACAAGCAATTGCTCGCTCGTGCCCACAAGTTTTTTAGAGCTTACGATCTCTTTCACAATCCTATTTAATGTGGCAGTGCCTCGCAGCCGGCAGCGACTCGATAAGGTCGTGAGCCGTCAGGCCGATCACTCCTCCATTTTTGGTGGCGATCAAATCACCTGCCCGGCCGTGTATGAAAACTCCACCGACAGCGCTGTGATAAGGGTCGAACCCTTGCGCGAGCAAGCCTGACAAAAGACCTGTGAGAACATCACCCATGCCTGCGGTGGCCAAACCCGCGTGACCCGTGGGATTTTGATAACAAGAACCGTCCGCATCGGCGATTAAAGTTTGAAAACCCTTCAGCACAACGATGCAGCCACAAGCACGTGCCAGTTTTCGCACCAGTTTCAATCGATTTTTTTGGACCTGTTCTGACTCTAAACCCATAAGGCGTCCCATTTCACCCGGGTGAGGCGTCAAGATTGTAGGCGCTTTGCGCGGCAAAAGGAGCGCGCGCCCCTGATCAGGCTCTTGCGCCAAAAAATTGAGCGCATCGGCATCAAGCACCAAGGGTCCCGCATATCGCATCAAAAATTTTTTGAAGAACACGCAGGTCTGCGGCTCCATGCCAATCCCCGGTCCGAAAGCGACGGCCGTCGCTTTCAAGGTCAGCTTGATGGCCGCCTCAAGGGAGGACGAGCGAAAGTATCCGCTTCCACCATCCGGCAAAGTTTTGATGATCACCGAGGGGTAGAGGCGGCTCTCGACCGAGAATCGCACTTGCGCGGGAACGACAAGAGTCACGTACCCAGTCCCCGATCGCATCGCGGCGTTTGCACTCAAGATAGCCGCGCCCGCATAGTGAATGGATCCAGCAAAAATGACGGTGTGGCCAAACGTAGCCTTATTAAAATCGGGTTCGTTGCCTCGTGGAGGAAACCACCGCTTTAAGTCGAGGTTCGATGTCACTCTTGTTTTTGTGGCGTCATAAGAAAGTTCTCGTCTTTGTTTCATCGACACTCAAGCTAGCATAGAACGATCCGCCCGTCTTACTTGATTTTCTGAAGACGAGCTAATCTAGAATCGCATACCAAAAGAGTGCCTGCACGACTAACCCGCCCAAGATCAAAAGTCCCAGCAGACTCCACCACCATTGCTCAAAATAAAGTCCCGTGGCCAGTGTTAAAAACCCAACGAGCCCTAAACTCACCTTGCCCGCGCTGTTCATAAACGGCAAAGCCGCCCGTTTTCGAACAGCGCTGGCGACTGAGTTCGGCATCGATACGTGGTCCAGGAATTTTCCGAGATTTGTGGCAAATTCATCAACTCGATTCCAATCCGTCAAGTCGTAATTCTTTTGAGTATCCGTCGGACCACCGGAGAGTCGGCTTTTTCTGCGCATGATGAGCCGAAGCCACCAAGAGTACTCAAGGTAATTGATGGCACCCGCAAACGAGTCCTCGATTTGAGGATACCATTGCGACCGATTATAAAATGAGTTTCGCAAAGCTTGGCCTGCCTCTTCGGTCTCACGCGAAGGCTCAGCCGCACTTAAGCTCACCGAAAAAAAAGCCGAGGCTGGACTTTTGATCTTGTCCTTATTGTTCAACAACCAACGCCTGAGACGAGAGCTGTAATGACCGATGTAAAGCGGGGCCCCAATGACCACGAGGTCCCAAACCGCGGGCCACTCAGAATCATCGATGGGATCACAAATGTTTTGAACGCGAAAATAAGAGGCGTGTCCATTGAGCTTGTGCGCGAGATGGCTCCGAATGTGACGCGCAATTTTTGCTGTTTGCCCGTGCGTCGTCGCATACAGAATGAGGATGTTTTTCATTGCACAGCTCTTCGTTCTAAAATGAACCAAAAAGTAGATCCACCGCCCACAACACTCTCAAATCCCACTTGGCCCCCATGCCGCTCAACCAAATCTTTGGAGATTGCAAGTCCCAGCCCCGAACTTTGCTCGCCCAATTTAGGCAACACACTTGTGCATCCGTACTCGGTAAAGAGTTTCGCACATTCTTCTTTTGGAATTCCGGGTCCCTGATCTTTGACCGAAAACTTCACGCCATCTTGAACATTCGAAACCTCTAATTCGACTCGAGAACCTGAGGGCGAGAACTTAAATGCATTTGAAAGGTAGTTCTCAAGAACTCGGCGAATTAAATGCGAATTCATCCGAAAATTGCTCGGAAGCGACTCGGATCGAATCAATAGAAAATTCATTTTCTTTAAATGAGCCATGGCCTCGGCTTGTTCGCACACACCTCTGAGAAAGCTCGTCAAGTCAACAAATGTCCCTGGAGCCCTCGAAGCGACAACTTTGGCTTGTTGGAGCTCGCAGAGTTCCTCGACGAGGCTCATCATGTTTTCACTACTACGCGATAAGATCTCAAATATCTTATCTTTTTGCGGGTCCGAGATTTGCTTTTGGTATTGATCTTTGAGGATCTCAACATAGCCTTTAAACACATTCAGCGGAGACTTCAAATCATGCAGGACTGTGCAATATCTTTTCTCGAAATCGCGCTGACTTTGAAGACGCTGATCTCGAAGGCCATAGTCGATGATCATGGAGATCTCATTGGAGACCTGCGCTAACAGTTCATTATCAATGGGTTGGTACTGAAAGGGTTGCTGACTCGAAAAAAAAACAAACCCAACGGGCCTACCGGTCGAGAAAAGCGGCAAGGTGAGATTGCTTCGGACTTGATCTAAAAGTGCCAAACGCGTCGACTCCGAGTTTGGATGATCCACGTAGTAGGCCTCCAGATCGTCGATAATTCGGGGTTGTTGATTTTCAAGTAACTGAGCTAACGAACTGCCTTCGAGAGGCGCCTCATAGTTCGCAACGAGGTTCTTGCAGTTCATTTTTGCTTTCGTCCAGATGAGTCGAACTCGGGCTCGGTCCTCGCTGAGGATGGCAATTCCGATGCGGTCAAAGGGAACGAGTGGAACCAAATGATCAAACAAGTCTTCCAAGATAAGGTCGAAGGGCACTCCGCCCACGATCTCCTGATTGAGATTTTGAAAGAGCGCATGGAGCTGGCTCTCATCCCTGAATTTAAGATTTTGACTCGATGTTGCCCGTAAATCTTCCATTTTAACCCCGCCCAGATAGGCTGAAGAGCCCTTCAATTCAGAAGCCTATTCCAAAGCGCTCCTGGAGCATTTGAGGTCTGAGGTGGGACATAAAGTATTTATTGTTTGATATCGTAGGGCAAAATGTCCCAGCAAGTGCCTCTGTCACATCTTGCTTCTCAAGTTTTCTAAGAGGATAGGGGCAGCTTCAGCACAAAGCAGGTATTCGTAGAGGCGTCATCGTAGGCAAGCTCGGCACCATTGCGCTCAGCAAGAGTGCGAGAAATCGTCAGACCGAGCCCCGTGCCAATTCCGACCTGCTTGGTCGTGAAAAATGGCCGGAACAATTTTTTCTGCACCTCGGGAGCCAAACCCAAACCCGAATCTGAAACTCGAATTTCGACGTGTGCACCAGCAATAGTGGATTCAACACGAACCCAGGGATCTGTCGTTCCGAGAACAGCATCGTGAGCATTGTTCACAAGATTGACTAAGATTTGAAAAATCTCGGTCGGCCTGCACTTGATCAACAGGTCAGGATCATGCAATTGAATTTCAAACTTAATCTTGTTGCCCTGCAATTTAGCCCGCAAGATATCAACAACTGAGTCAAGTAAATCTAGCAATGTCAGTTGTTGCGAAGACTCGGCGTCCCCACCATGGGCAAGGGACCGAACTGTGCGCATGATTTTTTCAATGCGACGACCGGTCAAACCAACCGAATCGACCATAGAACGAATCAAAGCCAAATCAGGGGACGGTCGCTGCAGCGCAGATTGAATCATCTCGGTGCGCCCGAGAATGACGGCAAGTGGGTTGTTGATTTCGTGGGTCAGTGCGGCCGAGAGCTCTCCAAGTGCTGACATTTTCGAGGATGCAACGAGCTTCGCCTGTTGATCAAAAATCGTTTGCTCCGCACGCTTGAGGGCCGTGATATCTTGCCGGATCGACAGGTATTGATAGGGTGCTCCATCGGTATCAGAAAAAGGCACAATTGTTGTTTGAACCCAGTAAAGACGGCCCGATTTCGTGCGGTTACAAATCTCTCCCCGCCAAGATTGCCCCTTAGAAATTGTCTTCCAAAGCTCAGTAAAAAAAGTTTTGTCATGAGCCCCGGAGTTTACAATTCGGTGATTTTGCCCAAGGAGTTCCTCCCGGCCATACTCCGAAATTTCGCAAAACTTATCGTTCACGTAGGTGATTCGCCCAAGGCGGTCCGTGGCGGCAACGATCGCCGCTTGATCAAGCGCATGCTTCTGATCTTGCAGTTCCTTAAGTAAATGAAGAGGTTCTCGGGCAGCCATCAATTTTCTTGTATCCCCAATCCAAGCATTTGGCACTTGTTTCGCAGCGCCCGCATGGTTAAAAATATGCTCTGGAGGCTCAAGTGGGTGAAATCGTTGTCATTGATGATGACCGTGAAATGCGGCTCATGGTTCAGGATCATCTGAGTGCATCTGGGTACAGGATCCGCAGCTTTGAAAGTCCTCGCGAAGCCTTGAGTACCCTGCTCGCCAATGCCAGTGAGCCCATTGCAATCTTGACAGATCTGCAAATGCCCGAAATGAGCGGCCTCGAGCTGATCAAGCGGGTCAAGGGCAAGTACCCGGAGCTTCCGATCATCGTCATGACAGCCTTTGGGAGCATTGAATCAGCTGTCGATGCCATGCGAAAAGGCGCTTTTGATTACATGACGAAACCCTTTAAGCTGAACGATTTGAATTTTACGATTGAACGAGCTGTGGCAATGTCAAACCTCGCCAATGAGAACAAAGTTCTTCGAGCCGAACTTAAGAAAACCTCGGGCAAAGGACAACTCCTCGGAAAATCTAAACAAATGAGGAGTTTATTCGACCTGATCGAGCGCATTGCGCCAGCTCAATCAAGCATTCTCGTCACCGGTGAGTCTGGCACCGGTAAAGAAATGGTTGCCCGCACAGTTCATGATTTGAGTGGCCGCCCCAAAGACCGCTTTGTCGCGATCAACTGCACGGCCATTCCCGACTCCTTGCTTGAAAGTGAACTCTTTGGCCATGCCAAGGGCTCGTTCACAGGCGCAGACCGCCGAAAAAAAGGCCTCTTTGAAGAGGCCGAAGGCGGCACGCTTTTTCTCGATGAGATCGGTGACATGGATTTGAGTCTTCAAGCCAAAATCCTTCGTGTTCTGCAGGAGCGAAAAATTCGTCCCGTTGGGGAGAACAAAGATATCGATATCAATGTGCGGGTGATCGCAGCGACGCACAAAGACCTCAGAAAGGCGATCAGCGAGGGGCTGTTTCGCGAAGACCTTTACTACCGCTTAAACGTGATTCCGATCCAGATCCCCCCTTGCGCCATCGTAAAGAAGACATCCCGTTGCTGGCTCAATCGTTTCTCGAGAAATATGCAGCGCTCAATCGATCACCTGCCCGGGGCTTTTCTCCGGGTGCTTTGTACCTTTTGATGGATAATCCCTGGCCCGGGAACGTCCGCGAGCTCGAGAATATGATCGAGCGATTGGTCGTCATGGCCCGTTCGGCTCAAATCGAAGAGTCGGACCTTCCCTCCCCTGAGAGTGCCAGCACTGAAGACTTTTATGGCAAGATCACTCAAGATTTGCCGAACCTTGAGGTTCTCGAAAAACGCTACATCCAGTTTATTTTGGCAAAAGTCGGCGGTAAAAAAGACCGTGCCGCCCAGATCTTAGGAATCAACCGCCGAACACTCTACCGGAAGGAGCTCGACTACGACACCTCTTTGGCCGAGGGGAGCGCCGGCGATGGTGAAACGTGACAAATTGTCACAAGCCTCTTTGGCCTTGGGATAGATCGTCACTTTATTGATGTTCTTGTCTAAAAGAGTTGGCATCTCACTTGTAATGACATGAGTGATGATCCGACCTCAACAAAGCTTTTTTCGAAAGCTCCTCTTCTTTTTTCGGCGAAGACCACACGGGCGCAGCCCCGTCTTTGGGTGTTCACCGCTTCGCCTGCCTCAATTTAAGGTCTCGCCAGAGACGCCGATGATTGATGCCCACTGGAAGCAAATTATTTTAAGCTTGCTGCACCTCTCACAGGACCATGTGGCAGATGCCCTGAGGTCGACCTGGGGTGAACTCCCCGTCTTACCGGTCCGCAAGTCTCAAGTCTCGGCCTCTCATGTTGACGGCTGGATTCATGAAAATTTGTTTGAGATTCACACTCTTGAGGATTCGCAGGGTGACGTCAAAATCGAATTTTTTCAGAACGGTCAATCAATGTGCGACTTCAAGTTGATTCGGCACCAATCCAAGTTCAAATTAGGTTCTTAATCATCGACATTGCGTCATGCGACATCCCCAAAAAATGGGATTATTTGGCAGAAATTTTGATTTCGATCGACGCAGGATCAAATTAAACACGGCACGAGAGTTGCGATAGGGCCAGGAGTGTCCATCGATAACCGATGACTCAAAACCATGGAGACTTTATGAAAACGAACTTTACTTCACTTTTTGTCGCCGCCGCTTTTTTGATGGGAGCGCCAGTCGCTATGGCTGCCGAACCCGCTCGCGAAGTCATGATCGGCATTTCGGATGCTTATGTTCCTGCGGGCTTTGATTCAAACTCGGACGCGTTTGTCGTCACGAATGGCGTATTTCCAAATGGTTGCTACCGCTACTCTCGCGCCGAAGTGACCCATCAAGATGACAGCACCCATATCGTCAAGAGCTACGCAACCGTGCAACCAGGCATGTGTCTGATGGTTCTTGTCCCCTTTACAAAAGAAGTTCTCATTGGAAAACTTCAGAAGGGTTCACACACCATTCGCTTCTTGAGCGGAGATGGCACTTACCTCGAAAAAAATCTTAAAGTTGAGTAGAAATTTTAATCGAAACTTAGAGACGGCTGCAAATGAGCCGAGAAGGCGGATCGGGGCGTGGTCTGAAAGGCCCACGCCCGAAGATACTACTTCTTCTTAGTTGCAGCTTTCTTAGTCGCTTTTTTTGCAGCTTTCTTAGCCATGGATTTCTCCTCGTAATCTTCGGCATCATTGCCTGTGGAAATCATGATTCGAAAAACTCACCACGTCAATCAGCGGGTCTAGTTCTTTGACCAAGCTGATTTTTGCAAGTATCTTGGGCTTCGATTTCATGCTTGATGTATCCACCTTTCGAACGGGTTTGGCTCCATTGCAAAAGCGAAAGCGTCGCGAGCGGAGCAGGGCAGGGCCCAGCACGACTTCCACTAGACGACAGCGAAGTGTTTGAGTTAGCATAGTGAGATATGAAAACTTCAAAGTCCTTGAAACTCATGACCATGACAGTTCTTTTCTTGTTTCACCCCATGCTCGATGTGGGTTCTTTCGCACACGCAAGAAAAAGATCGCCGCCCAAGGCCTACAGCTTTTTGACCGAGCAAGGAAAGGCCTCGCAAGCCGAGTGCGATGGTGAGTGGAAGATTCCCCGTCGCTTGAGCAAAAATCATGAGCTGAAGAAAGCGCCTTCTTATATGGGATCCGAACTCGAGGTTCCAGTGGTGAAGTCCGAAGCCAACACCGAAATTTGGAAGCATTACTTTAGAGCGAAACCCTTATGCAACCAGGCTCTCGCAAACACGCCGTCGTCCCGAAAAATCCCTGAAAAAGAAGTTAAAGCCGAGCTCCCACCTGAAGAAGATCCAGAACAAACCGAGCCGACCGAACAGCCGGAGCCTCAGGAGTAAAGCCTTACGACTGACCATTCGGCAGTTTTTGGTGTGATCCGGCACCAAAACGCTCGGCACAGACTTTTTGCCGGTAAGAAAAAATCTCCTCAACATCCTTAGAAACCATCCAACCCGAGGCCAACCACCCCGGCCAGCTCAGCGGAACTTTGTAGCGCACCAAATCCGTCATCAATGTCCCACCCGCGAGAGGTTCGAACGTATGTGTATGGTGCCACTTGGTATAAGGCCCTTTTAACTGTGTGTCCACAAAGCGTTGGCTTGGTGTCCACTCTTCGATCCGCGTCCGCCAGCTCACCGGAACGCCGTGAATTTTGAGTCGATAATCAATCAAAGTCCCCTCGCCGATTTCCGGCGTCGAAACTTTTTGAATTTTGAAATTCAAAAGCGGCGGCGTGATCTCTTCTAAGTTTTTGGCATCGGCAAAAAACGGAAAAACCTGATCGGCCTTTAGGGGCAAGTACTGACGGGCTCTAAAGATCATTTCGCCATTCACAAAAAACGACGCAACCTCGGCCAGCGCGTTTTTCAAACGTGGGTAATGAAAATGAAATCCCCATTTCTCAAGCAAAGCAGGTTGAACGCGCTGAGACGCCAACACGACATAAGACATTTCGCCAAGCGCGGCCTTAAGTCCAAATGCCGGCACGGCGGGGCCCGTTGACTTCCCGAGCGCGGCGGCCAGCTGCTTTGAAAACTCGGCATTTGTGACCAACTCGGGTGCCGTCGCATTGATGACCCCGCGAAAACGCTCGTCTTTAACGGCCGTCGCAAAAATTTGAACCACATCTTGCAAATGGATCCAGCTCATCCACTGCGCCCCCGAACCCATTGATCCGCCAAGCCCCAACCTGAACGGCGTCAGCATTTTTAGCAGCGCACCGCCGAAGGCCGAGAGGACAACCCCTAAACGGAGCGCACAAACGCGGACCTCGGGCTGACTTTGCGTGATCGAAAAGACCGAGTTCTCCCATTGCACACAAACATCAGACAAGAAATCAGAACCCGCCTTGGAGTCCTCGGTCATCACTTCATCACCACGATCACCATAAAATCCGACAGCAGAAGCCGAAACAAAAACACGCAAGCTTGAACTCTGAGACGGAAAACTGGCGATCAAGTTCTTGGTTCCGACGACGCGAGAATCCATGATTTTATTTTTTTGCGATTCGCTCCAGCGGCCAGCAGCGACCGACTCCCCCATCAGATGAACAACACCCTCGATCTGCGCCAAACTGCCATCTGACAGTGGACCTTGAGTGAGGTCCCCCACAATGACCTGGGCCGGAAAAGGGAGCCCCAGAGCCGTCTCTTTTTGACGAGAAACCACCCAGATTTCGTGTCCTTGACGCACCAACTCGAGACCCAATTCTCGGCCAATAAACCCGGACGCGCCTGTCATCAGAAGCTTCATGGAGAACCGCCTTTCTTCTAGATTTTAAGTTTATGATAAATTAAACTTTATGTCTATGGGCGAAGAAAAAAAGCAAGAAAAGAAGCTCGAAAAAATCAAGTCTTCTGTCTTTTCCCGCAGTCTTGCTCTTGCGAAACTCACGATGAGTACGAGCGCCCACCTCGCTGGCCATGGCGCAAGCACCCTTCTTTCAAGTCAAGAAGCCAAATCTGAAAAGTGGAAGTCTTTTTTAAAAGGTCGCGCCCTTGAATTCTCGGCCGAACTCGGCGAACTCAAAGGCAGTTTGATGAAGGCCGGTCAGATGCTGTCGATGTACGGCGAACATTTTCTGCCAAGCGAAGCCAACGAGCTTCTCAAAAGTCTGCAGTCTCAATCTCCGCCGCTGTCTTGGGCTGCCATCGAGCCTGTGATCAAAGCAAACTTAAGTTCCGACAAATTAGCCCAGCTGGAGATTGAGCACGAAGCCATTGGCTCTGCCTCATTGGGTCAAGTGCACCGGGCAACAATTAAAGCAACCGGCGAACAAATTGTTCTCAAAATTCAGTACCCCGGCGTCGATAAGGCCATCGATAGCGATCTTAAAGCGATCAAATCTTTTTTAAGCCTGATCAAGGTTTTGCCTCGCGGCGTTTCGACCGATCACATTTTTGCTGAAGTTCGAGAGATGCTGGTACAAGAAACGGATTACATTCGTGAAGCCGAAGAGACCAAGCGCTACCGCGAACGCTTGCGAGATGATGACCGTTTCATTGTCCCTCGAGTTTTTGACGAGTATTGCGGGCCCCGCGTTTTAGCCACCAGCTTTGAAAAAGGCATTGCTCCCGATGACAAACTGGTCTTGTCACTGACGCAAGAGCGGCGCAATCAACTGGCCACAAGTTTCTTGGATCTTTATATGACCGAACTGTTTGACTGGGGCATCGTGCAAACAGATCCCCATCTTGGTAATTACCGAGTGAGACTCTCACCGGCCGGCAAAGATCAACTGGTGCTCCTGGATTTTGGCGCCGTTCGCACCTACCCCGAGGACTTCTTAGTCCCCTACCGCCGCATGATCAGGGCTGCGCTCGAAAACAATCGGCCCGAACTCAATGCGGCCGCGTTGACCCTGAAGTTTTTGGACCCCAAAGACTCGGCCGCCTTGATCGAGTGCTTTGCAGAATTTTGCGTCGGAACGACCGAACCTTTTATGACACCCGAAGACTCGCGCAACCGCGGACAAATCAGCGCGGCTGGCGAGTATGACTGGAAAAACTCGGACCTGCCACAGCGGCTCACCAAAGCGGCCTTTGAAATCCTCCAGAAGTTTCCGCTCCGCACACCGCCGCGAGAAATTCTGTTCTTAGACCGCAAAACGGGCGGCGTTTTTATCTTTTTGTCGGTGCTTGGCGCCAAGATTAACGGCCGCCCCTCCTTGGTCAATAAACTCAATAAAAAACCAAGTTAATTAGGTCGAAGAGGTGACGTGCGTCGGATCAAAACAAAGATTCCCCGCTTGCTCGAACTCGATCGTCACCTCGGCAATTTGAAACTTTTCGCGAAGACCTTTTTTAATCTCTTGCTTCAAAGTTTCGGCCTGAGCCCAAGTCACACTGGCATTCACCACAATGTGAGTTGTTAAAATGTGAGCCTCACCATCAAGCGACCAAACATGAGTGTGATGCACGTCTTCGACACCCGCCAATGTTTGCATCCAATTTTGTGCCTCACCCGTTTGTAAATGCTCGGGACTCGCCTGCAAAAAAACGACAAGGGTTTGCTTTAAGTGCTTAACGACATTCCACAACACCCAGCCCGAGAGCAAAAGCGCCATCAAGGGATCAATCCAGGGCCAATCACCCAACAGCATGATCACCGAACCGACAAGCACAAGAACCCATCCCGTGAGATCTTCAATAAAGTGCCAGCTCAGCATGCGCTCATTCAGCGACGAACCTTTGGATAACCGATAAAAGGCGATCCCGTTTACGACGATGCCAAAAAAAGCCAAGCCCAACATTCCCGTGGCATTGACAGGCTCGGGATTGAAAAGGCGCGGCACCGAAGCGATGACGATCCAAATCGAACCCACGGCAAGAATGACGCCCGTGACAAAAGCTGAAAAGACCGAGAAGCGCCGGTAACCGTAGGTATAAAACGCATCGCTTTTTTGCCGCGACTTTTTCTCGAGCCACCACGCCATACCGAGTGCGAGCGAATCGCCAAAATCGTGTAAGGCATCAGATAAGATTGCCATCGAGTTGGTCAGAATTCCGCCCACGAGCTCGATCACGGCAAAGCCTAGATTCAGCGCAAACGCGGTCCCAACCCGGCCAGGCGCTGCATGATGATGGTGATGCCCGTGTCCGTGCCTGTGACCATGCGCATGATCATGCTTGCAGTTCTGATGAGACGTTCCGTCGTGAGGAGTCATCAATCATTTGTCTCTCGCCCGGGGTTCTTTTGTCAAAGCCCGAGGTCTATGTTAGCCGTTTGCTTATGAAAAAAGCGCTGTGGATCACCTTATTCTATACATTGCTCGTCATCGTTTGGGGGGCATGGGTTCGGATTTCACATTCGGGTGATGGCTGCGGCGCCTCTTGGCCCTTTTGTCACGGCGTTGTCATCCCAATGGGTCACGGCAAAAAAACGTGGATCGAATTCACTCACCGCCTGATGAGCGGCGCTTACGGGATTTTGATTTTGGGACTTACGCTCCAGATGCTTCGCAAAACGACCCAAGCTTCGGCCAAGGCTCAGCTTTGGATGAAGCTCACCCTGCTGTTTACCATCACTGAGGCTCTCCTGGGCGCCAAGCTGGTGCTCTTTGGGTTGGTCGGCAGCAACGATACTCCCCACAGGGCCTTCGTGATGAGTCTGCATTTTCTCAATTCATTGTTTCTCACCGGCAGCTTGACGCTGACCGTACTTTACTTCGAAAACAAAAATCTGCTCACGCGTGATCTCAACAAAATAAAGGGTTTGTCCGAGCGCCTGCTCAAACGCATTCCCCCCTGGTCGATGGGACTCTTTCTTTTGATCGGAATGACGGGCACCATCGCGGCACTGTCGAACACGCTCTACCCGGCCGACTCACTCATCCAAGGCTTGATGCAAGACCTCGACAGCAGCTCGCACTACCTGGTCCGGCTGCGCGGACTTCACCCAACACTGGGGTTGCTGATTGGCATCGGAATGACGGTCTTTTTTTATTTAATTTCAGAGTATCTGGAACAAAGCGAGGCGGTGCTAAAAAAACGCAGCTTCGCTTTGAGCCTCGCCTTTGCAACGGTCGTGATTTTGGGAACGCTCACCATTTTGACGGGAGCAGTGGTTGCACTGAAGCTCACGCATTTGCTCGCCGCCCACGGTCTGTGGATCACCCTCTTGATGTTTTGGCACGCGCTGAGGTACCGGATCCACTAGCAGGCCGGTGAAAAATCTGGCCTACGGCCGATTTTTCTGACCGGGCCGTCTTCCGTACGCCTTCAGCGTGCAGAATATTTCAAAATTTTCGAATTATTTAGGATTTTATTTATATCGAACTCGAACGATCTTGAGG
>JBKCUU010000056.1:0-20442 GCA_046318155.1 Bdellovibrio sp.
GCATTTGAGCCCGCTTTGATCAAAGCTTTCACGTCTTTCGGAAAGCATGATCCGCCGTACCCAACGCCCGCAAAAATAAAGTGCGGACCAATTCGAAAGTCCGTCCCGATTCCGCGGCGGACTTGTTCGATATCAGCGCCGACTTTTTCGCAAACTCTGGAGAATTCATTCATCAAAGAAATTTTAGTCGCCAGCATTGAGTTGGCCGCATACTTTGTCATTTCTGACGAAAGTGGGTCCATCACCAGCAAAGGGTTGCCGCTTTTCAAAAAGGGCTCGTACAAGCGGCGCATGACATCGGCCGCTTTGTCGGATTCGCAGCCGACAACCACGCGGTTGGGTTTGAGCGCGTCTTCGATCGCGCAGCCTTCACGCAAAAACTCAGGATTTGACACGACATCGTAGTCGATTTTTGCCGCACGATATTTTAGAACTTCGGCGATCTTATCTTTCACCAGCTTTTGCGTACCCACCGGAACAGTCGACTTGTTGATCACAACTTTGTAGCCGTTGAGGTGCGTGCCGATCGTTTCGGCGACTTGCAAAACGTATTTGAGGTCAGCCGAGCCATCAACGTCTGAGGGAGTTCCCACCGCGATAAAAACGACGTCAGACTCTTCAACTGCGTGCTTCAGATCGGTTGTAAAAGTGATGCGCTTGGCTTTAATGTTGTTGGTGACTAAATCATCCAGGCCGGGTTCATAAATGGGCGAGATGCCATCTTTGAGTTTGTTGATCTTTTTTTGATCGACATCGGCGCAGATAACTTGATTGCCCATTTCAGCAAAGCAAACACCTGTCACCAAGCCCACATAACCTGTTCCGAAAACTGAAATCTTCATACGAACCTCGACTTTTAAGGCGGGCTAAAAGCCCGCTATTTAAGTAGGGCTAAAAGCCCGCTATTTACAGTCAGGCAAAAAGCCTGTCTTTACCTTCAGCGGTGAAAAGGCCTAATATGTCTCAAAGGATTGAGGTCGGGCAATGAATTCTTGTCTCGTGATCCCCTGTTATAACGAAGAAAATCGTCTGAAAAGCGACGCGCTCCTGGCTTTTTTGGCACATGCCCCCGATTTTGAACTTTTACTCGTCGACGATGGGAGTCAGGACGGCACTTGGGACCTCATTCAGAAGCTCACGCTCCAGAATCCAAGGGCTAAAGGCCTGCGGCTCGAAAAAAATCAAGGTAAAGCCGAGGCCGTCCGTCGCGGCGTGAACCAGGCGCTCCAAAATCCGGATTTGCAGTTTGTTGGCTATTTCGATGCCGACTTGGCCACCCCGCTCGAAGAGTCGCACCGAATGACTAAATATTTGAATGAGCAGGCCTTTTACCAAATGATTCTGGGTTCGCGTCTTAAGAAACTGGGAAATCAAATCGACCGCAAATGGTCACGACATTTGCTGGGCCGCCTGTTCGCAACGGCGGTGGCGCAAATCTTAAAGCTCCCCGTTTACGACACTCAATGCGGCGCCAAACTCTTTCGAGCACCGATCGCCCATGAGCTTTTCAAAGAACCTTTCGTCTCACCATGGTTTTTCGATGTCGAAATCTTAGCCCGGCACCTGGCCAACAACGGCAGCGCCAATCAGATCTTTGAGATGCCCCTCAAAAAATGGGTGCACCAACCCGGCTCCAAACTCAAACCCAGCGACTACCTCCGAGTCCCCTGGGAACTCCTAAAAATCTGGCACCACTACTAACCGGTGCCTGCTTCCCTTTGCAGAAGCACCGCATCCACAGAATGTAGCTGCTACATTCTGTGGATGCGGTGCTTCTGCAAAGGGAAGCAGGCACTATTTTTTGTGGTAGGCCCAGGCTGATGAGAGGATGGTTTGGAGGTCGCTACGCTCGGGTTTCCATCCGAGTTTAGCCAGCGCCTTGGCCGAGTCGGCGACAAGTTCTGCCGGGTCGCCGGCTCGGCGTGGGGCGCGGTCGAAGGGGATTTCTGTGCCCACCACTTTGCTCGCGGCGGCGATCACCTCGAGAGTGCTGTGACCTGAACCTGTTCCGAGATTAAACACGTCCCAGGCTTTGCCCGAAGTTTCGAGATGCTCGAGCGCTTTCACATGCGCCGTTGCGAGATCAAAGACGTGAATGTAATCGCGCAAGCATGAGCCATCACGCGTGGGATAATCATCGCCAAAGACTTTGATTTTTGAGCCTCCCGGGAGCATCGATTTTAAAACCAGAGGGATCAAATGCGTCTCGGGATCATGGTCCTCGCCCAAATCATATTCAGGGCAAGCGCCCGCGGCGTTAAAATACCGAAGCGCCACAGAATTTAACTTCTTGGCCACAGCTAAATCTTGAAGAACGCGCTCCACCATCAGTTTTGAAGCCCCGTAAGGATTAATCGGAACTTGCGGATGCATTTCGTCGATGGGTAACATCTTCGGATCACCATAAGTCGCACAAGTCGAAGAAAACACGAACCTCGAAATTTTATGTTGCACCAAAGTTTGCAGCAGAACGATCGTTTCGCTGACATTGTTTTGATAGTATTTCAAAGGATCAAGAACTGATTCGCCCACGTAAGCGTACGCCGCAAAATGCAAGACCGATTCAATTTTGTACTTCTGTAAAATGTCGCCGACTAATTTTGAATCCGAAATCGAGCCTTCGAAGAGTGGTCCCCACTTCACGGCTTCGCGGTGACCGTAAACGAGATTATCGAGGACGATCGGCTGGTAACCTTGGCTCGCCAAGACAGCGCAGGTGTGACTACCAATGTAGCCGGCGCCGCCGGTGACAAGAACCGCTTTGCTCATGCAGACCTCTCATTTAAAACGCGGGTCTCATTGGCCTGCCAGACCACGAGGGACCAAATCAAAATCATCACAAATTTGACTTTCGAATGTTCAAAATTAGCTTCGGTCAGCCCACCTAGAAAAAACGCGATCTGAGCTCCGATGCAGCCCAGAATCAAGCCGCGAGCAAAGGGCTCTCGGTCCGAAATTCTGCGATACGTGCGAATGGTCAAAAGAAAAACGGCGCCCAGCACGAGCAAATACATCACAAGTCCAATCACACCCGTGCCCGCCAAAAAATGCAGGTACTGGTTGTGCGCGTGGGACTCGATGGTACCCGTGGGCGCACCGATCATCCGGTAATAATCGGGGATCATCCGCGTATTCTCACCGTACCCCACACCCAAAATCGGATGGTCCATAAAAATTTTGTAGTGACCGCGCCAAATCCATTGGCGCTCATCACCTGACGTCGCCGCCACCGACAGTCGCTCGGCCAGCGTGGGCCAAAACGCCGTCGCCAGCCACAGACCCGCTCCGCCCAAAACCGTCATCAAAGATCCAAAACGCCAGTTGTAAACAAAAGCCATCACCAATGTAGCACCCGCCATCGCGATCCACACGCCGCGCGTGAAACTTAAAATCAGCGCAACGCCGGTGAGCACCAGCGCGGGCAACAAAAACTTGAGGTCAGGAGACTTCCAGTGCAGAGCCAAAAGTGTCGGCCCTACCAGTAAACAAAAATACATTCCGTACACATGTGCAAAGGTCATCGCGTTTGAAAGCAATCCACCCGTGCGGTGGCCTCCCGACCAAGGTGCCAGATTGTAGTTCGGATTGATCGGATCAAATCCTAAAAAGTAAACGACGATCGCGTAAAGTGAACACAATCCCAAAACAATCGAAGCCGCGACTTGCGCCTTGGGACGAATGCCTATCTCGCAAAGAGCCCAAGCCAAACAGTAAAAAATAAAAATCCAACGAAACTCCAAAAGACGAGCCAACCAATCGGTGTTTGACAAGGGCGAAAACGCAAAGCTGAGCCCGATGACGATCAACCAAACTAGAAACAATTTTTCAAGACCAACGGGGCGTAAACAAGAGCGCAGACTTTCTCCGGCCCGAACGCGCTTTAGAATTTTAAAGATGACAGCCAAACAAAACAGCGTGGCAAAAAGATCCATCGCCGACTGGCTCGCCAGTGTTGCCACCGCAAATAAAGTCACAAACCAAAACATCATACGGTCCCCACCTTCGGCACAATCACTTCATCCAACGTGTTGATCATCACGTACTGAAAGTGACCCGCTTTGTGCCGGTCCAACTTGGCCAGCCAGCCCGCAAGGTCTTTGATTTCCTCTGCCATCAGATCAGAATTCAAAAAATAAAATTTCGAAAGTCCCGCGTGGTGAGCGGCCGCCAGATCAGTGATGCGGTCACCAATCATGACGGAGCCAGGCAAATCTAAACCGAGAGCCGAGGCTGCGGCCAGCAACATGCCGGGATTGGGCTTGCGAAAATGATCGTCCCAGAGACCTTTTTGTTTAACGCCCCGAGTTTCGAATTCAAATTCAGGAGCGGCATAAGGACTTTGCTCCGCGGTCTTGAAAAAAGGCGCAAAGAAAATTCGGTCGAGCTTGGCACCTGCTTTTTCGAGCAGCTCGATCATGCGAAGGCTCACGGATTTGTAATTCTCGAGCGTGATCCACGTGCGGCCAATCCCGGATTGATTGGTCACCACGACAACTGCCACGCCGGCTTGATTGGCGCGCTTGATGAGCTCGGCGGCCCCTGGAATCAAGCGAACGACGCCCGCGTCTTTGAGATAGCCGGCGTCGTGAATGATCACGCCGTCGCGGTCAAAAAAAAGGGCAGGCCGAAGTTGCGGAGTCAGTCTCTGAATCATTGTCCCTGGAATTTACTCTTTGCTGGTTTTTTCGTCTAACGCTAACGTCACCAGAGGCGCCCTCCGGCCTTGCGTCAAACGCGTTCATTCAATGATCGCGGGCCCATTTTAAGGCATAACTCGGTGAGAGATGCCTTCACGACTGCAAAAACTCCTGATTCTAAGTTCAGATTTGCTCGCCCAAGTGGTTGCCTACGCCCTCGGCTCCTGGGCCTTGGCTATTTACGGCCAGTACTCATCCTTTGAGGCCCTCGAAGTTTGGTGGGTGACCACAGGTTCGATGCATACGCTGGTGCAGGCTTTGTTTGCATCACTTGTCCTCATTCGTTTTTACATGAAGGGTTTGCACTCAAAGCGCCTGCCGTTTTGGGATGAACTTCGCCAAATTCTACTCACGGTAATTTATTTGGCCGCTTTAAATGGCATCGTTGTTTTGATTGCGAAGTGGCCTTTTTCGCGAGTGCTGTGGCTGACAAGTTGGAGCCTCTGCCTGTTGTTGATCCCCTGGTTCCGAAGCCTCACGCGCCGATTGCTCGTGCGTCTTGGCTTGTGGGCGCGGCCCACGGTCATCATCGGCGCGGGAGACACGGCTTGGTCGACGATGACGGCCTTAAAAAGTGAACCGGGTCTTGGTTTTGAAGTTCTCAAATTTTTGGTCCTCGAAAATAGCATCGATGCGGGGCTCAAGTCGTCGGGGTACAAAATCGAGCAGGTGCAAAAAGAGGAGCTCGTCTCTTCGCTGCTCAAGCTCAAAGACGAAAATCCCAATCTTCAAGTCATCATCGCGCTCGAACAGTCCGACAGCCAATCGGCTTCGATGCTGCTTGAACGCCTGAGTTTATTTTTTAATGACGTGTATTTGGTGCCTTCGCTCGTCGGTCTCCCCCTCTTTGGCATGGACGCACAGCACTTTTTTAGTCACGAAGTTCTGCTCTTGCGCAGCAAGAACAACTTAGGCTTTCGCCCTCAGTACGTGATGAAGCGCACGTTTGATTTGGTCGCCGCGGGTTTGGGTTTGATCGCGATCTCCCCACTTTTGCTTTGGATCGCGCTCAGCATTCGCAAATCAGGGCGCGGGATTTTATTTCGTCAGCCGCGAGTGGGACATAAGGGTCAGACGTTTTACTGCTTTAAATTTCGCACCATGGTCCCGGATGCCGAAAAAGTTTTAAACGATCTGCTCGAGCGCGACCCCGTCGCCAAAAAAGAGTGGCTTGAGAAAACAAAAATCACCAATGATCCGCGCGTGACGCCGATCGGTCATTTTTTGCGCAAGACAAGCCTGGATGAGCTTCCGCAGCTGATCAATGTTTTGACGGGAGATATGAGTTTGGTGGGCCCTCGTCCGATCTTGCTTCATGAAGTTGAAAAATATGGTCCTCGTCTTTCGTTTTACAAAAACGTCAAGCCCGGCATCACGGGGTTGTGGCAAGTGAGCGGACGCTCGGACACCGAGTACTCGAACCGTGTTCACCTCGACACCTGGTACGTCAAAAATTGGTCGCTCTGGTACGACATCGCCATTCTCTTCAAAACCGTGCGCGTGGTGTTTAAACGCGAAGGGGCTTACTGATGAAAGTGGTGCTACTGCACGACTGGCTCACGGGCTACCGCGGTGGTGAGCGCGTGCTGGATGCTCTGTGTGAACTTTATCCCGAGGCACCGCTCTACACCCTTGTCCATGTGCCGGGTTCAAGTTCGCCGCGCATCGAAGAGCGCAAGATCACGACCTCGTTTATCAATCAGATTCCAGGTGCCGAGACGAACTACCGTAAATTTTTGCCTCTCTTTCCAAAAGCCGCCGAGCATCTAAAAATTGTGGAGAAAGCCGACTTGGTTCTCTCCAGCAGTCACTGCGTGATCAAAGGTGTGCAAAAGCCCAAGGGTGCTCGGCACATTTCTTATATTCACAGTCCGATGAGATATTTGTATGACCAATTCGACACTTACTTTGGTCCGGGCACACCGCTTGCGCACCGCTTGGGCATGAAGGCCTTTCGCGGCTACCTAACGAACTGGGATCTCCACAGCAATCGCAATGTTGATACGATGATTGCCAATTCCTCGTTCGTGGCCGAGCGGATCCGGCGCATCTACGGGCGCCCTAGTCAGATCATTCACCCTTTTGTTGATCTGTCGGACTTTAGGACTTTGCAAGGCAACCCGCCGGCAAAACAAAACTTTGATTTGGTCTTATCGGCCTTTGCGCCGAACAAACGCATCGACCTCGCCGTCCACGCCTACAATGAGTCGGGCCGGAGTCTTAAAATCGTAGGCTCTGGTCAGCTCGAGCGCGAGCTCAAAGCCGCGGCCGGGCCTAATATCGAATTTTTAGGCAACCTCTCAAGGTCCGAGGTCTTGCAGCAGTTGTTCGAGGCGCGCGCGTTGATCTTTCCGGGCGTTGAGGATTTTGGAATTACCCCCCTCGAAGCCTTAGCGGCTGGGACTCCCGTCGTGGCCTACTCGAAAGGGGGCGTTCTCGAGACTTTGACGCCAGAACCGGCCGAGTTTTTTGATGAGGCCGCGCCCGAGTCGCTGGCAAAGGCGCTATCGCGGCTTGAATCAAGATCCTTCGAAATTTCGCGGCTGCACCAGCAAGCCGAAAAGTTCTCGCGGACCCGCTTTTTAACTCAGATGCGTGAGATGATCGAAGCCGAGATGGCTTTTGCCAAATCGAATTAAAGTCATTTATGATCCAAAAATCCTTGTTTTTAACCCCTTGTCAAAAAAACAGTCGTTTTTTTTAGCCTCTACGGTAACCCTTTTCGTGTGCCGCCTTTTGGTCAGTTTTTGGCTGAATGGGCTTAAAAATGAAGAAAGTCCCTGTCAGATCTTGGACAGTGCCGCAAATCGGTCAAGTCGTTTAGTTTAGTCCTTCGATGACTCCCCCAAAAGAGTCAGTAGCCCGGAGGATGTGCTCATGAGTTTAAAAGTTGTACAAGCCACCCATCGGTTTGGACTAAAACCCTTGCTCGGCATGTCGATCGTTTTGGCGCTCTCTGGCTGCGCGTTCAAAAAAGACAGTGATAAGAAATCCGAGCCCGCGCCCAATCCCACCGTTGTCTTGCAGAATGCCGAAGGTGATGTGATTTCGGAAACTGAACTGCAAGTGCAAATGATCCCGCAAGAGCCGCATCAATATCTGGCCAGGGTCTCTTGGCCCGAAGGGCGCAAGGCAACCATCGAAGTGATGTACTACAAAAACCCCCAGAACATTGCCGTCAACCAACCACCTGATGAAGATACAGTTGATGCCTCTGTGATTAACACGTTCGATTTTCCATGCCCCAGTCGGGCTAAAATCAATATTCGATTGAATGTGCGTTCGAAGGGTTTTGGACCAAGCAACACCATTCGCAAGCAAATCGTTTGTCCGATTGATCATACAGTCGAGCATGCTTCTGAATCGACGAATGCTCTTCCTCGAGTTTTTAATGGTCGTCTATTTTTTAAAAATGGGGCGAGATTGCAAGTCGGACTTGATTTCCTTGAGCTCAACCTGATCGGTATTCATGTTGAAGGCACCGCCACGATCGAGTCAAAATGGACGGCCGACAATCCAAGCAAAAAACCTCAAATTAAGATCAAGGCACAGAGTGCCAGCGGCAATCTTGAGTTGCTCCTGCAAGGGCATGACGGACGCCAAGGCGAATCCGGCGAAGAAAAAAAGTTCTACGAGTCTTTCAAAAAACTTCTGGCTCAGAACGTGATGGCCAAAGGTGCTAAAGGCTCCTCGGGTAATTCGGCCGAGTCCTGCCGGCCCGCCCCCCGTGGTGAGCCGCCCATTTGCAAAACGGTCTGCACGCGCACACCTGGCAACGGCGGCCCCGGCACCGACGGCGTCGTCGCCGGACCCGATGGTGAAAATGGCGGCAACTCAAGCCCAACGCCGCCAGCACACATCGAAATTGAAACTCCGCTCAATTTTAAATTGATCGCCTTGATCAAGCACGGCACCCCTGGCAAGGGCGGCGCTAAAGGACTTGGTCAAAAAGGCGGCCCCGGTGGTGACCCTGGTGATCTCGACATCGACCGCGCTTGTCCCCATGCGAGCGCAGGTCCCGCGGGTAAAAATGCGCCCGACGGTAAAGACGGCGAAGATGGCCAGACAGGCAAGTGCGGAGCTCTGATCCTTTCGGCAAACCTTGAGCCCTTAACTGCCGTCTCGAATATAGGCCATCAAAAATGGCGCTGCGGTGTCGACGAGACATTTCTGCAGCTCTTGAAATAAGGCCGCGCCCCTAGCTCCATTTAAGGTTCGCGATCGCCAAAAATCTCGGCGCGCGAACGCTCAAAATTTTTTAGGATTTTCTTTTTCTCTCGAGCTGCGCGCTCCTGCCTCTTTACAATTTTAGGAACCTCGTCGAGAGCCTTTTGCATCGCTTTTGAAATCTTAGGGGCTTTTTTTTTTCATAGAAATCCCTTGCGAACAGCAATTTCAAAGTCCTGTTTGTCCGAGCTCTTCATTTTCTCGAAGGCGACAGAGCTGCTAATGATTTTAGGCCGAGATCCGGAATTATCAAGAATCGTCCAAGAGTTGGCGATCGGGAGGTAAATCGTCCAAAAATTCTCAAAGCATCTGAGCTGCCGACGCCTCACGGTGCTCGTTGTAATGTTGTGTCCGTCGTCTTTGAGCGGCCCAAATCCAGCTGCGATCAAATCGGGATTCAAGAAAGGAAGCGCCGGCTTGGATTTGACGACGAAAGCCTCGGCAAACGTTGTTTTGCCACTTCCGTTAGGTCCCGCAATAACTTTGATTACCTTGTTCATCTCGGTGATCTTATGGCGAGAGGCCCAAAAAGTTGAGACCATAATCGCACGCAACAATGCAGCATACGCTTCCACAAAATGAGGCCCCGGTGGTGACCCCGGTGAGCTCGATCTCGGCCGCGCTTGCCCTCGGGCGAGCGCTGGTCTCGCCGTTGAAAATGCGCCGAATGATAAAGACGGCGTGGACGGCCGGCCTGGCAAATGCCGATGTATAGTGATCTTATCTGAGTTTATCGCTTGTCACTAAACCACAGTAAGATTGCTAGACATTCAGTTTAACCTATTGAAATGACTTGGCAGGTCCCACATAAGTCGCCAATCAGGCAGTAAGAATCGGCATTCAGTAACACCGACCGGCCCGAACCAAGCCCGCCGAGGCATAATCAAGAATTTTCTGATCCTGAGTAAGAAGGACTAGTTTTTCTTTACGCGCGGTTGCGACGATCATTCGATCCGCGGGGTCGCCGTGAGCCCCGAAATTCCATTGCCTTCGGTCAAGGCAAGCCCAGATAATGGCTTGAGACATTGCCAGACCGACGGCCACTTGAATAGAGGTTTTAACAAATGAAACCGCGCGCTCCCCGATTCTTTGATGAAAATTTTGGCCCCTTCTTTTTATTTTTGATTGGCATGGTCCGCAAAGGTTGGCGGAGTCTCATGCAAGCCAGTCCGCCGCGGGTGGATCAAGTTCACAGTATTGCACTCTTGAAGCTGGGTGATTTGACCGAGACGGTCTTGATGTCGGGGTTGGTTGGCGATCTTAAAAAATGGAAACCCAATGTTCAAATCACTTTGATCGTGGGCCCTGGCAATTCGGCGTATGCCGATTTGATTCCATTGGTGGATCACTTACTGATGCTCCCCGCACAAGAGCTGGGTACGAGTCTTTCGCAAATCCGAAAAGAAAAATTTGATCTGCTTTTTAATTTGGATCCTTGGTCGCGGGTCTCGGCGATTTTGGGCGCACTCTCACACTCGCGCTGGGTGGTGGGCTTTATGACTCCTCGAGAGAGCCGGCATTTTGCCGATGATCACTTGGTGCCGCACAGGCGCGACATCCATGAGCTTGATAACTACCGCGCACTCTTACGAAGTGCCGGAATTCAAGGGGCGATGCCGCCTTTAAAACCCGAGACTCAAGTTTCGAACACGATCATCGAAGCCATCACTTTGAATCTGTGGGCCGAGGGCGAAAACTCGCACTTGCGCGAATGGCAACTCGACCGCTGGAAACGCTTGATCGTGCTGCTCTCCGAGCGCGGAGCTTACACGTTTTATCTTGCCGGCAGCCCGGACCAGCGCGGCCGCAATCAAGTCTTGATTGATCAGCTTCCGATCGCCCTCAGGGCCCGGGTCACCAATGCCGCCGGCGGAACGATGGACCAAATCGTCAGGCTCATCGCGAGCAGCCAAGTGTTTGTGAGTATTGACACGGGCTTTGCTCATGTGGCCGCAGCGACTGGCATTCCGGTCGTTGCCTTACACGGACCTACGCATCCTAAACGCTGGGGCGCGGTCGGCCCACAAGTTCAGCATTTGATGAGCCGCCTGCCGGGTGCGGGTCAGGTGCACCTCGGATTTGATTATGGTTCACAGCAAAACTTTTTAGACGGCATTACGGTCGAAGAAGTTTACGGCAAAGTCGAAAAGGCCATCGGCCTTCGCGGTGGTCCGTTTATTCAGGAATTTGAAGAGTAGTTTTAGCCACAAATGACCCGAGCGGCATTGACTTCAAAATTAAATCGCCGTAACCCAAAAGTATCGCGGAACATCAGCAACCCGAAGCGAACCAGCTTGAAAAAAATAAATCTTTCTTCGAGATGTACAATGAGGGATTTCACCCTCACACCTCGTTTCGGGAACGCGTCCGCCGACAACTCATGGAGCACTTTCCCTCGAGCTTGATCCCTGAACTGCGATTCTTTTCAAAGGTTTCAAAAAAAACCAAGATAGTTGAACTGGGCTGCGGTGACGGTAATTTTCTACTTCAGCTCTCCAGATGGGGCTTTAGTGAATTAGAAGGCGTCGAATTTGCCACCGACTACCGACGGGTTTTTCCAAAAATTGTTCAGGAAGATCTCATCTCCTACTCATAGCAGCGAAAAATGGATCAAACTTTATGTTGATCCAAGACGCTGGCCGGGTCCCTTGATGTACGGTTTTTTGTTTTGCGCTCGTCGCCTTTGGCGGACCTCGCATCTATACACTTAATGTGACAGCGGTCTGTCACAAGATCTAGCTGCGCGCGTTTTTCTTTTGAACGGCGCCGACCCATGTTTGATTCTGAATATACCACTCGATGGTTTGGCGAAGGCCTTTTTCAAAATCAGCATACTTTCGTACAAAACCAAGCTCTTTCTGAGCCCGAGAATCATCAATAGCATAGCGAAAATCATGTCCTGCGCGGTCCTGAACAAATTGAATTCCGCTTTCGTGTTTCTGACCATCTTGGCGTGGCGCGAGTTCATCCATGATCGAGCACAAAGATTTGACCAATTGAAGATTCGTGCGCTCGGAGTTTCCACCAAAACAATACGATTCCCCTGGTGTACCACGCTCAAATGCCAGGAGAACTCCGCGGGAGTGGTCTTCGACATGAATCCAATCTCGGACATTGAGGCCTTTTCCATAAACGGGAAGAGAACGACCCTTGAGAGCATTTTGAATCATGACCGGGATAAGCTTCTCGGGGTATTGACGTGGCCCATAGTTATTCGAACAGTTTGTCGTAATCGTTGGTAATCCATAGGTATGGAACCAAGCGCGAACTAAATGATCTGCTCCCGCCTTACTGGCCGAATAAGGAGAATTGGGCTGATAGGGAGTGCTTTCTGAAAACTGACCTGTCTCGCCCAACGCCCCGAAAACCTCATCGGTTGAAACCTGCAAAAAACGTCGATCCCCGGAGGCGCCCCGCGGCCAGTGTTTGCGAGCAACCTCCAAAAGGTTGAGGGTTCCCACGACATTTGTCTCGACAAAGATTCGAGGACCCGAGATCGAGTTGTCGACATGACTTTCCGCTGCAAAATTAATGATACCCGTGAACTCTTGCTTGGCAAAAAGGCCGTCTAGAAGCGTAAAATCCCGGATATCACCCTGGATAAACTCAACTGAGCCCTGGGCGAGAGGTTCGCTCAGATTCTCTAGGTGACCTGCATAAGTGAGCGAGTCTAAAACTGTGACTTTATAGCCTTTAGCGTGGGCGACTCGGACAAAGGTACTTCCTATAAAGCCGGCCGCACCGGTGACCAAAATCTGCTTCGCCATCTATCACTGCCTTGCATTACTTTTTTGGGTTTCAGGTGCTAACCTAATCAAAGTAAGTGATCGAGACAAGGGCTTTTGGTAGGTTGCCTGGATGGATCAGCCCCCCGTTCGCCGCGTACTGTCTTGCCTCGTCAGCTATCGTGACTGCGAGAAAATTGCTAAGTCTATCGACTATCAGCTCGCGATTGTAATGCCCGCGCAAACTCAAGTTGATGTTTATGTCTTCGATAACTCTGAGAACGGCAAGATCCAACAAAAAATCCAACAAATCTGTAAAGAAAAAGCGGTCAAGCTCGAGATTTTACCTCAAAATTTAGGTGTTTCTGGCGCGTACGCAGCGGCAACCAAAATCGCACTTGAGCAGAACTATGATTACCTCTGGCTCTGGGACCAGGATAGTCACCCACCTGAGGACTGCCTCGTCCACCTCATGCGAACTTTTGACCGAGAACCCGAGAAACAAAAGAAGTACCGCCAGATAAGCTCGAAGGGACACACGCTTCTACCTCTCGGCGTCGTCTTGCCGAAGCTCTTTGATCCAACCCTCGAAGACCGCCACTGGATCTTCTTTGCTCCACCCTTTGATATGACCATCATGACGAAAGAGCGCTTTCCAATGGATATGGTCGAAGGGGGCGAAGTCGCGACCACCTACATGGTCAACTCCGGCGCACTGATCAACCGTCAGACGCTTCAGCAAATGGGACCACCAAATCCAGACTTCTTTATGGATTTGGTGGATTTTGAATTTGCATCAAGACTCACACATGCGGGCATTCGAATGGTCATGAATGCGGATGCCGTGGTGATTCACTCCGTGGGCCAGCCCATCCAGTACCGGCTTCTTGGCCGCTCACTTTGGGCGAGAAATTATCCAATCTTTAGGTACTATTACCAATCCAAAAACGAAATGCTTTTAGCAAAAGCGAGCTCTCGCCCACTCTGGATTTCGTTCAAATCCACATTGAGACTGAGCCTCCGGCCGATTAAAATTTTATTCGATCGCGATCTCCAGCTGAAAAAAATTGGCGCACACTTTATTGGATGGTTCGATGGTCTCCGCGGCATCAAAGGCAAATCACACGCCGCTTGGATGGCGGCAAAAAAATGACTCGGCTCCTCGTGCAATACCGCAAGTTTCGAAACTTTATTGGTCCCGAGGTCTGGCGCTTACTGATGCTCGTTGTCGCCTTGGGGATTTTCTTATTCGCCGTTGAGACAAGTTTTGTCTTCATTCTGCAGGGATATCTTCGAGCCGTCGGCGTGATCACCGCAAATAGTGTCCAACTTCTCCCGTCCTGGTTTCCGACTTCGATCGTTGGCGCCAGCATGACTCTGGTCATCTTTGGAGTTTCTCGCGGTTTTGCAGTGATGATGCGGGCCTACTTCTCGGGGATCACGAGCCAGGTGTTTATCGGTCGCCAAAAAGAACGCATTCTAGAGCGGGCGCTGAGATCTGAGAATCGAGAATCAACCTTTGAAATCATCACCATCTTTAACGATAACGTCGCCTCCGCAGGTCAGGTCATACAAAATATCAGTCTTCTCGTTTGCAACAGCGTCTGCATTCTCCTTTTTTCTCTTTACGGACTTATTGTCGCTCCAGCTGAGCTGATCATTGGGTCTATCCTTTTGGGAATTTTTATTTATCCGACAAAGATACTCGACACGCGGATTGCCGAGCACGGACAGGCCATTTATGTCGAACGAGAAACTGTGAACAGAACCCTGCTCCTCGGCCTACGTAATAATTTTTTTCTTAAAGTCTATGGTCTCATCGAATCTGAAATTGCGCGGGGCCACTTAGCTTTGACGACCTTTGTGCGAAGGTACAAACAATTTAACTTTCTGTCGACGTTCCGCATCGCCTACCCTCTCGCTTTAGGCGCTATTGTTATCAGCATTGTGACGTTGATCAGCCTGACTTTCATCAAGACGCCAGGAATGATTTTGATCACATTTTTCTATGTCTTTGTTCGACTTTCACAAACATTGAGTGAGAGCTACTCTGTCCTCGGAGAAGTGCGTTTGCACCTTCCAGCATTTAAAGCTTTGTATCAGTGGAATCAAAAAGAATTCATGCCCAATGAAATCGTGGCTCGAAACATACCTTCAAAACCTTCTGCAGTGATTAGCACCCCCGAGGCCATCCAAATTGATATTCAAAATGTGTCTTTCGCTTACGGTTCTAAAACAGTATTAGCGAATCTCAATTTGTCTATGAAGCCTCATCAGGTTTCACTTATTAAAGGTGAGTCCGGCGCTGGCAAAAGCACGCTGCTCTCTCTTATTGTCGGGATCCTAAGACCAACAGCAGGCGTAATCCTCATCAACGGACAGCCCGCGCACCTTGTAGCAGCCGACTTGGCTCCACGAATCGGTTATGTAGGTCCCGATCCTTATTTAATTCCGGGAACGGTTCGTGAAAACCTTCTCTATGGCTTGCCTGCTGGGCGTGAGGTGAGTGACCAAGCAATTTGGCAGGTCTTACGAGAAGCACACATTGATGCCGAAATTCAAAAATTTGGGCGCAAACTGGATGAACATGTTTTCGAATGGGCACAGCTTTCGACGGGCCAACGCCAACGCCTGTCGATCGCAAGAGCCCTGCTCCGACAGCCCTCACTTCTCGTCCTGGATGAGGCGACAGCAAATCTGGATGAGGATACGGAGCTTCGCATTTTTGAAACGATTCGAAACTTTGCTAAAGTTGGCACGGTCCTTATTGTTAGTCACAAGCGGACTTTCGATGCTGTTGCCAACCAAATCATAAAATTATAGTTTAAATTAACGAGGAGCCGTTATGGATTTACGCAATTTTTTTAATCGAACCCAGCTGTTTGTTGAGCGCCGATTAGGTCTTCAAAGGACCGATGTCCAGACGACGCCGATGTGGTTTCTTGATGATAAAAAATGGGAGCAAAAATCCGAAAAGATACCACCGTCCATCCGCTCCGTCCTAAACGATCTTCGACAAGATGGCTACGCCATTTTAAAATCAAATTTTTCGTCCGATACCTGCGATGCCGTACAAAATGATTTCAAAGAATTTGCTGCGAAAAGTTCGCAGGCCCCTGAATTCCGGGACGAACACGGTTTGTATGACCGCCTTGCGTGCCTCCACCTCACCTCTGAAGCGGCCCGCAAAGTTGGCTTTCAAAATAAAATTCTAGAAATCCTCGATTGTGCATTTGGACGCCCGTCGGTTGTTGTGGGTTCCTTATACTTTAACAAAGGATCTCAACAATCAATTCACCGGGATACACCAGCTTTTTTTACGAACCCCATCAATCACTTCTTTGGAGTTTGGACCGCGCTCGAGGATGTTCAACCTGGTTCCGGTCCACTTATTTATTATCACCAGGGTCACAAGACGAGTTCAGATCTTGAACTCCGCCAACGGCCCAGCATTGACATGAAAAATTACTTTAAGGAAATTGACTCTAATTGTCGTGCCAAAGGCTTAGAGCTCATCGAATTCCATCCCAAAAAAGGCGACACATTAATTTGGTTGCCTGAATTACCACACGGTGGAAACCCCATCGAGAAGCCGGGGCTTTCGCGAAATAGCATCGTTTTTCATTATATCGCCTCAGGCATTCCAATCTATGGAGCCCAAACTTTTTTCGATCGCAAGAGACCTTTAGCGCGGCAAGAAAACTACAAAAGCGTGCAGTTCGGAAAGCGCAGGGCCATCGACCTTGGCGCGCCCCAGTTTTTTCATAATCGTTATGAAGGCAATTTTGACGAATAAAGACCAGGCCTCTGGTTAGAGGCTTGTTGAGTCGAAATTTTGAAGATTTTCACATTTCGAGATCGTATATTCTCCACCCTTCCAGATGGGTTGCTGGTCACAGAGTTCCTGCAACCGCTTCTGGATCGCTGAGTTTTCCCAGTTCCAGAAAGTCGAGTTTCGCACCAACACGACTTGGCGTTGATCGTTTGGATCCCTGCTCGGCAAGAAGGTCAGGCAGTCTTGAAAATTCACGGAACCATCCAGTAAGTACTCCAGGTCTCGATTCGCCCACCAAGCACAGCCCAGCAACTGGGTCTGTTCAAGAGGTAGTTTCTCGATCTGATTTTTTGCTTCTAACGACATCGTCACGCGTTGGTCGACTGACAGCCCTGCGATAAACTTTCCGTAAAGATCGCGGCGCCCCCCGAAGACGAGAAGCAAGACAATCCCGCCCAAAATAAACTGTTTACGAAGTTGAACTTCTGAAAGTAGTAGCAATGATCCGATCCAAATCAGAATCAGTGCTGGGATTACATGGCGAACCCAAGCGAAGGGAGAAAAGAATAGCCACCATCCTAAAACTGAAAAGCCCGCAACCAGAACGGCCAAACCGGTGATGGCGACGGGACGACGTGTTTTAAGACCATTCCGGATAAGAATCAAACCAATGACCGCGATAATTAGGATCGAGAGGTCTCCCCCACACAAGCCGGCGATCGTATGTACTCCACGCTCAAAGTTATCCAACGCATATGCAATCTTATTAGGATGCGCGAGCATCTCGTTGATTCCAGAAGCATTGCCTCGCAGGAAAGAACCAAATGAAGCCAATTCTGGATCTCGAAAAATAGTTTTGAGTCCAGCATAGATACTGATTGGCAAAAGTCCTGCTATTCCGACCACCATTGCCAAAAGGAGACTTTTAGGTGGGCGCTTTTCGATCAGTGACCATAAGAGACGGCCACCAACCAAGGTCACGAGAGGAACTAAAAAAATAAACTTGGTGAGTAAGCCAAGTCCCAGAAGAAGACCAAATCCGAAAAAGCGGCTCCAAGTTTGCTTGGGTTTTTGCCAATCTCCCAACAAACACACAAATCCCAAAAGAAAGAAAAAGCTTCCGGCTGTCTCGCCGACAAGTGAATACCAAGGCTTGAAATACCGATACTCACCACTATGTGAAACCTCATCCGATATCCAGAAACCTAGTAAGGAAAAACAGAGCAGAAACCACCAAAAATGATCCAGGGGACGAATCATTCGTCGCATCAACAGCAAAAATGCAAAGACAAGAGCGAGGACGACGAGACTCGAACCAAAGGCTGGAACCCAGTATTGATTTCCAAAGATACGAACCATTGCCGATACGGGCAAAATCAGTGTGGGGCCGGTCGTAATGATGTGATCAAATGGTTTGAACTTCACATAACTGGTCGAATAACCATGTCCCTCAGCCAAATTCTTAGCAACCGACGCCATGACCGAATCATCATAAAGCAAAGGGGCGGTCCGAATCTGCACAAGCCAAAAACCAATAAAAACAGCGAATGAGAGAATCGCCGTTGGTTTTAGCCAGAATTTCTGAAAGGTCTCTAGCGTTTTGTTCATTTAGCTTATCAATCCTTAATTTTGCTTTCTGTCAAATATGAAGCATTAACAATTACTTAAGTGATGACATGTAGCAGCCTGCAGGGCTTAAATTTAGAGGCTTTTTTTAATCAGAGATTGGCAGCGAGTTGACTGAAGTTGTAGCTTAGCACCTTCGAGGTGAAAGCATGAATTATGATCTCTTGATCGTAGGCGCTGGCCCGGTCGGTTGCACGATTGCCGAACGGGCTGCCACCACTTTGGGTTGGACAAGTCTGATCGTCGAAAAGCGTCAGCACATCGCAGGAAACTGCTATGATCGCTTCGATGAAAATGGGATCCTCATTCATCAGTACGGTCCTCACTATTTTCGCACCAATAATATCAGCCTTCTGAATTATCTTTCGCAATTTACTGATTGGATTCCCGGCTCCTACATTGTGAACAGCTCAGTTCACGGGCAGCTCTATCCTTTTCCGATCAACCGCTCGACTATTGAACAATTTTTTGGCGTTAAACTTGATTCCGAATCTGTTCTTAAGTTCATGGAGAGCAAACGGATTCCTTGTGAATCTCCAACGAATTCAGAGGACTTCGTTTTGTCACGCGTAGGCCGAGAAATGTACGAGGCTTTTTACCTAGGATACACCTTGAAGCAATGGGGTATGCACCCTAAGGACCTGAACGCTAGCGTGTGTGGCCGCATCCCCATCCGTTCCAACAGTGACAATCGGTATGTTGATCATCGCTATCAGCTCATGCCTCGCCATGGGTACACAAAAATGATTTCAAATATGATCAACAGTGAACGTATCAAGGTTTTGCTCAACACGGACTACCGCGAAGTTCAAGCTAGCCTTAAACCAAAAGTTGCCACTGTCTATTGCGGTCCTATCGATGAGTACTTTGCATTTAAGCATGGCCGCTTAGGATGGCGGTCACTCAAGTTTGAATTTGTTCACGAGAAAAAAGAAAGCGTTCAACCCTGTGTGCAGCTTAATTATCCCAATGATTTTGACTATACACGCTCTGTCGAGTTCAAACACGTCACTAAACAGACTCACCCTCACACGACCATCGCCTACGAATATCCTGCTGCTGAAGGCGATCCCTATTATCCTATTCCGTCAGATGAGAATGCCGCTCTATTTAAAAAATACGCTGCCGATGCAGAGATAGAGACGAAGGCCAAAAAAATCTATTTTGCCGGACGTCTAGCTCAGTACAAGTACATCAACATGGACGAGGCTTTCGAGTCTGCCCTCAATACTTTTGATAAAATGAAATCGGAGCTCACGAATGCGGGGAACTGATCTCTACATCGTTATACCTGTCTATAACGAGATGGAATCGATCAAAGTCGTCCTTTCGCAGTGGATTCCCAAGCTACGGGAGATCGTTACTGAAGGCTTTACGGCGCTCGTGCTTAATGATGGGTCTAAAGATAAAACGCTCGAAATTCTTCATTCCTTGAAGGGCGAAATTCCGGAGTTGGAAATCTTCGACAAGCCGAACAGCGGTCATGGACAGACCTGCCTCCTTGGTTACAAAATGTCGGCACAAGCTGGGGCAAAATGGATCTTTCAAATTGATTCTGATGGTCAATGTGATCCACAGTATTTCGCTGCGGTATGGGAAGCCCGGAACCAAGCACCGGTTGTGTTTGGCTACAGAGTTCATCGAGATGATGGCCTCTTTCGAGTGCTTGTTTCAAAAATCGTGACCCTTTTTGGTTTTTTTACGACAGGAACTTGGGTTCGGGACGCCAATGTCCCCTATCGCCTTATGAAATCAGATATCATCAAGGATCTGGTGCCAACTATCCCTGCGGATTTTCATTTGGCTAATATTGCTCTCGCAATTTTGATTCAAAAAAGAACACCAATTAAATGGGTCAATATCCACTTTTTGCAGCGTTATGGTGGAGTTCCCTCCGTGAAACCCTTTTCATTTGTTCGACATGGACTAACTCTAGCGAGGCAGTTGCGCGAGATCATGCGCAAACAAGATCATAAATCTCTGCGATCTTAGGATTTCTTTTTGGCTGTCATTCGCGCCAAGTGATTTTGACAAAGTTTAGGGTTATAGAGTGAACCACAAGATTTAAGATAGGCCTGAAAATCATCGATCTTTTGTCGTGTGGGATTATCTCGAAGCAATTCAATTTTGACGAATGGTGTCCGTTTAGCTAAAAGAGCTTTCCAAAAAAAATGCGTGATATTGGGGTAACAGCAAGTGTGAAAATGCTCGCGGAGAACTTCAAAGGATTTAAATTTATCCAAATTAAACCAAAATGTGAATGGAAGAAAAATCACCATCGACACCATCATGATTCCAAGGCGCACATAATAAAGAACAATGACTTTGTCCATTGTTCCAAAGCCTACTTTAAAATAGGTTGCTGATTTAAATCCATGCGATTCAAAAAATG